>JAFGDJ010000048.1 GCA_016932135.1 Spirochaetales bacterium
CTCTATGAACAGAACCGGGAAGCCCGGGAAACGGGCTTAAAGGATTATTTCCAGACTACCGTCACCCGGGATGGAAAGGCCCGGACCTTCAGAACCCTATTGTTTCCATTGAACCTGGGGGATAAAAAGAATCTCTTGGCCGGTATCGGCATAGACATGACCGACCAGATTCTTGCCCGGGAAGCCCTGAAGGAAAGTGAGGAACGACTGACTTCCTTTATACGAACCATCCCCCATGGGCTTATGGAAAACGATACGGCGGGCGTCATTACCCTCTGTAACGAGGGGTACTGTAACCTCCTGGGGTTGGAGCCGGAGGAGGTTCTGGGCAGAAATGTGACGGATTTTCAGCCCACGGAAGAAGAAAAACGGAAAAGGCGTAAACTGATAGAATCTTTGAATCAAGGCAAAACGGTTCCGGGATCTTTCACCGGAAGAATCCTTCATTCTTCCGGTGAAATCAAGGATGTCCAGGTTGATTGGAATTACCACCGGGAAGAAGACGGAAGGATCACCGGTTATGTGGCCGCCGTAACGGATATTACCCCCTTATTGAAAGCAGAAAGACGAATCCACAGCTCCGAAGCCTTATTGAAGTCTATTATGGAAAGCCCCCGGAACATCAACGTCTGGTCGGTGGACAAGGATATCCGCTATACCTTTTTCAATTACAACCATAAGAACGCCATGAAGCTCTACTGGGGAGCGGATATTGAAATCGGAACTCCTCTGCTGGATTATATTCTCAACGAGGAGTATGCCCGGGCGGCTCAAAGGTACTACGATCGGGTCCTCGGGGGGGAGCATATCACCCTGGTGGATAAAATCCTCAACCCGGAAGACGGCAACATTCATATGTTCGAGAATTATGCCAATCCTATCAGCGATGATGACGGCCGGATTACCGGGGCGACAATCTTTACCATAGACATCACCGAGCGGTTGAAGAACGAAGATAGGATAAAACAGTCCCTGAAAGAGAAGGAAGTACTGCTGAAGGAGATCCATCACCGGGTGAAGAACAACCTTCAGATTATATCCAGCATTCTGAACATGCAGACCGAAGGGATCGAAAACGATGCTGTGAGAAAGATATTCTTAGACAGCCAGAACCGTATTCTTTCCATGTCGTTGATTCATGAACAGCTTTATCAGAACGAAGACGTTTCGGGTATACAGATGGAGCCGTACATCCAGTCTCTTCTGGCTACCATTGTCAGTTCCCTTACGTCGCCGACGGAAACCGTTACTATTTCCTCGTCCGTAGAACCGATGGAACTGGATATCGATACGGCTATTCCCGTGGGGTTGATTCTCAATGAGCTGGTATCCAACGCTTTGAAATATGCCTGCGGAAAGGAAAATGATGGAGAGCTGGCTCTGAGCATGGAAACCCTGGGGGGGAATCGATGCCGCATTATATTGAAAGATTCCGGCCCGGGAATTTCCGATACCCCCGACGGAGCTAGAAAGAATTCCTTAGGACTGCAACTGGTGGATGCCCTGACGGAACAGCTGGGAGGCACCTTTTCCATGAAGAATGATAACGGCCTGGTATGTACCCTGGAGTTCCCTACACCGTCTCAATCTTGATCATGTTTGCCTGACTCGTTTCCATCAGGGGAATGCCGGTAACATATACCACGGAAGACCCCGCTTTGATAAGCTGAGAAGAAAGGGCCAGGGAGCGGGCGTTCTTCAAGGTTGCGTCGGTTTCTCCCACATGGTCGATTTTCATTCCCAGAACCCCCCATAGGATCTTCAGCCTTCGAATAACGTCTTCGCTTTGGGTAAAGGCGATGACAGGCATGGTGGGTTTGAATTTTGACAGCAGTTGGGCGGTTCTCCCCGATTTGGTTATGACGATAATCGCTTCGGCCCCGGCGTCTTCCGCCATAACACAGGCGGATCGGCAGATATTTTCCGCGTGATTGTGAAAGTTTTTCTTTCTGCGCAGATGGATAAACTTCTTCGGGTCGGGGTGCTCTTCGGCCTTCGTAACGATGGTGTTCATGATAGAGACCGTTTCCACGGGATAGGAACCCACGGAGGTTTCGGCGCTCAGCATTACCGCGTCGGTTCCGTCGAACACGGCATTGGCTACGTCGCTGGCTTCGGCCCGGGTCGGCCTGGGGTTTGAAACCATGGATTCGAGCATCTGGGTGGCGGTAATGACCGGTTTGTTCATATCGTTACATTTTTCGATGATCATCTTTTGAAGAATCGGCACATCTTCGGTCTCCATTTCCACGCCCAGGTCTCCCCGGGCTACCATGACAATATCGGTTTCCTCGATGATGCCGTCGATATCCTGAACGGCTTCGGGTTTTTCAATCTTTGCTACAATGGGGATGTGGGCGTCCCGTTCCAGAAGAATCTCCCGCAGTTCCCGAATATCTTCCCGACGGCGGACAAAGGAGAGGGCGATGAAATCCACCTGGTGTTGTATGCCGAAGGCAAGATCACTTTTGTCCTTTTCCGTCAGGGATGATATGCCGAGATTTACCTTGGGAAGATTCATCCCCTTTCGTGATTTGAGTAGACCTCCGTAAATCACCAGGCAGGTTACGTCGGTACCGTGAATCTCTTCCACCCGAAGTCGAAGGAGCCCGTCATCAATCAGAATAATGTCACCGGGCTTGGCATCCAGATGCAGGCGGGTATAAGTGGTAGATATTCTTTCCCGGGTTCCCAACACAGGATCGCCGGTGATTACTATCCTTTCGCCTTCCGAGATCAGGAATTCTTTTTCCAGATCACCCACCCGGATCTTCGGTCCGCAGAGATCCAACAGAATCGGTAAAGGCGTCTGAGCTAGTTCCGAAGCCTCCCGAATATTCCGGATTGTTTCGGTGTGCAGGTCATGACTTCCATGGGACAGGTTCAGCCGGGCAACATCGAGACCCGCTTTTATAAGCTGTACCAGGACATCAACCGACGAAGAAGCCGGCCCGATAGTGCCGATAATCTTTGTTTTCGCGAAGGGAATGTTTGTATTCATAACAGTTCTATTGTCTGAAATTTATAATGAGAATGCAAAGCTTTTTTTAAGGGAGAATCAGTAATTAGGATAATCGATATCGTGGCTGAAAAGGCAGACGTCATTTCTTTCTTCCCAATCCACGGAACGCCAGAATTCCTTGCCGCTTTCGTTATCGATGAAAATGAAAATATGGCATTTATGAATGCCCGCTTTCCTGAAGGTTTCGATACAGCTGTCCACCAGGGTTTTACCCAGTTTGATTCCCCGATACGCTTCACCCACCGCCAGGTGATGAATATACCCCCGACGTCCGTCATGCCCGCAGAGAACGGTGCCGGCAATCTTGCCCCCGTCCCGGGCCAGGAGACTCATCCCCGGATTCCTCTCCAGATAGGTCTGCATTCCTTCACGGCTGTCCGCGCTGCTTAATCCCATGCCTTCCACGCTCTGCCAAAAAGAGTAGACTTCATCGTAATCTTCCATGGTTAGTGGTACAATATTCATAGAACAAAACTTTTCATTTATTCCGTTGTTTTGTCAAGGGTTAAAGGATATGAATGTAATGTATCATCCAGGTAACAAATTTATCCTTATGGATAGAAAATGTATTGTTTTTCTATGTTTCTGTTTGTTGCCGGTTTTCCCCGGGCTGAAGGCCTATTCCGACGACACGGTACGAAAGGAGACGGGAAACCGGTACCCCATCGTTCTGGTGGGAGGATTCATGAATTTCGGCAGGGACAAAGCCCTGGGGTTTCGGTACTGGGGCGGTTTCGAGGATATCCAGGAGTATCTGAAAGAGCAGGGCTTTGAGGTCTATACGGCGGATATCGGGCCCCTTTCCAGTAATCATGACCGCGCCTGCGAACTCTTTACGGAAATCAAGGGCGGACAGGTGGATTACGGAGCCGCGCACGCCGACACCTTCGGCCATGAGCGTTTCGGGAAAACCTGTTCGGGATTCTATCCCCCATGGGGTACCGAAGACCCGGAGACGGGAGAAATAAGGAAGGTTCATCTGGTCTGCCATAGCATGGGGGGGCAGACCGGCCGTGTTTTAGCCGGGCTTCTTGAATACGGTGATTCGGCGGAACAAGATACGGAGGATTGTTCTCCCCTTTTTACCGGCGGTAAGGAATGGATCGCCAGTATTACTACTATCGCAACCCCCCACGACGGCACAACCTTAGTGCGGGCTGCTTCGTACGTGGAAGATTACGTGGTCTATCTTCTTTCGTTTCTGGATCTGACGAACGACCTGGTATCGGGGACCTTTTTTGATTTTCAACTGGACCATTGGGGACTTGTCAGGGAGGAAGGCCAGAGTATTCAGGATTTCAGGGATGCTCTCATGGAATCCAGGCTGTGGTTTACCACCAAGGATTTCAGTTTCCATGATCTCACCCCTGAAGGAGCCCGGCGGCTCAATGAAAGGACCCCGGCATGTAAGGATATCTATTATTTTTCCTGGTCCACCTTGCGAACCGTGTATAACCTGGAGAACAGTAGTGTGCATCCTGAAATCGGGATGAATCCCGCTCTTATACCCGGAGCCCTGTTCCTGGCGAGTTATGAGAGAGAAAACGATGATCCCGCATGGATAACCCGGCAGTGGAGAATGAGCGACGGCGTGGTGAACACACCGTCTATGCGAGGTCCCTCGGCCGGCTCTGATGACCGGATTGTTCCCTTCAACGGTGAGGCTGAGAAAGGCGTCTGGAACGATATGGGAATTCTATCTTCCTGTGATCATCTGGATATCATCGGCATTACAGCAATACCGTTTCAAACCACCCTGGAAGGATATTCTTCCGTGGAAGGATGGTATCTTGACCTGGCTCGTTTTTTATGGAGTCTTGAATAGATGAAACCTGTTTTTCGCACGGTAAAAACCTACTTAATTCTCACTTTGGGGTCCTTAATAGCGGCCACGGCGTACAACCTTTTTCTTGTTCCGAATAAAATTGCCCCCGGAGGGGTGGGGGGCATCGGAACCGTTTTGTATCACCTTTATTCGATTCCGGTGGGTGTGTCGATGCTGGTTATGAATGTCCCGCTGTTTCTCCTGAGTATAAAATTCCTGGGTGGTCGCTTCGGTATTAAAACCTTTTTCGCCACCATTGCCCTTTCAGTAGCCATCGATCTCACTTCGTTCCTCCCCTCTGTTACCGATGATCTTCTTCTCGCGGGCCTTTTCGGCGGCCTCATTCTGGGGTTCGGCCTGGGGATTGTTTTTACCCAGGGAGCCACCACGGGGGGCACGGATATCGCGGCCAAGCTTGCCCATCGGTGGCTGCCCCATATTTCCATCGGTACCCTCCTTTTATTCATCGATATGGCCGTGGTTTTCTGGGCTGCCGTGGTATTCCGGAATTACCAGCTGGCCCTGTATGCCGTGATAACCCTGTTTGTTATCGCCAAGGTTCTGGACGCTGTCCTCGAAGGGGTCGATTTTGCCAAGGCTGTGTATGTTATCTCGGAAAAAAACGAGGAGATCGCGGGGAAAATCATGGATGAACTTGCCCGAGGGGTTACGGGCTTTAAAATTGTGGGCAAGTGGACCCAGTCTGATAGAGAAATGCTCCTTTGTGTCGTACGCCGCCGGGAGGTCCCGAGGATCAAGAGAATTGTCCGTGATCTGGACCCCCGGGCGTTTGTGTTTCTTGCCGATGTCAGGGAAGTCCTCGGTGAAGGGTTTAAGGCGATGGAGTGAAGGTAGTGTGACAGTGAGGTTTCAGTGAGGGGAGAACCTACCGCTCACGATGTGCCGGTTGAATTAATATTTAAAATGATATATAAAAATTATTGTATTTAAGGAGGGCTGATGGAAATTCTCTTATTACTGTTAGTCGTGGGGGGCTGGTTTGTTCTCCAAAGGTGGGTTCTTCCGAGGTTTGGCGTTCATACCTGAATGTCCCCGAAAAGCTGTTCGGTCGAAGAGCACCATAAAGAAAATTCAGCTGAAGATTCCCCGGAAAAAATGGAAGGATAATTCTGTCAGGGAGATGAGCAATGAAGGAACACCGGGAAGACAGCTATACTGTCCGATCCTACGATGTGGATATCCGCCGGCGCCTGAGGTTGTCCTGTATGATGGATTATTTCCAGGAAAGTGCCTGGCGACACGCGGAGGAACTGGGTGTGGGGGTGCAGCGACTCGGTGAAGAAGGGTGTTTCTGGGTTCTTTCCCGGCTGTGCGTGGAGGTGGAGCGGTACCCGGTATGGAATGAGCAGGTAACCCTGCGAACCTGGCCGAAGGGTATCGACAGGTTGTTCGCCCTGAGGGATTTTCTTCTTTTTGACGAAGCCGGTGAGACCTGTGCCCGGGCGTCCACCGCCTGGCTTATTCTCCATGGTGAACGCCGGCGTCCTGTTCGGGTGGAGCCCTTTTTTCAACACCTTTTATCGCCCACGGCAGCGGAAGCTTTGCCCGGGACACCGGAGAAGATCGACCCGTTAACCGAAGATGTGTCGGCGGGGTGTCGACGATCCGGTTATGCGGTTCTGGATATGAACCGTCATGTGAATAATGCCCGTTATGCCGACTGGGTGTTGGACAGTTTTCCCCTGGAACGGTTCGACCGGGAAGGGGTCAGGAAGTTTTCCATCCAGTATCTCGCGGAGATAGGTCCGGAGACCGAGGTGGATCTGCGTTCTTCTTCTCCGGAAGAGGGGGTGTGCCTGCTTTCCGGAAGGTCGGGATCGACGGAACATTTCAGGAGCCGGGTGGTCTGGTCTTCTTCCATACGGTAAAGGTAAAATCTTCATATTCTCTGGATTCACTGAGCTTCCACTGGGTTTCATCCACCGGGGGAAAACGAGTATCCCCGGGGTATGATTCCTTAACCAGGGATATGTACAGGGTATCGGCGTACCGGAGGCCTTCCCGGTAAATACTTTCCCCGCCGATGAGATAGACATCGAGACCATCCTCCCGGGCGGCGCCTAAAGCCCTTTCCAGGTTTTCGTAGACCTCCACTCCCGGTACAGGGTCCATGGTTCGTGACACCACGAGATTCCTGCGGTCCGACAGGGGGCGGCCTAAAGATTCGTAGGTTTTCCTTCCCATGATTACCGGTTTCCCCAGAGTGAGTTCCTTAAACAATCGCAGATCTTCGCCGATATGCCAGGGGATGGTACCGTTTTTTCCGATTACCCGGTCTTCAGTCATGGCGACGATAATAATGGTATTGCCCATGTTTCTAGACCGCCACAGGGAAGCGGATCAGGGGGTGAGGATCGTACCCGGTGAGGCGCACATCCTCGAAGGTCAGGTCAGCCAGGGCTTTGTCCGCGATTTCCAGTTTCGGCCGAGGTCGGGGTTTCCTGGTGAGCTGTTCCTTTAAGCCCTCCACATGATCCATGTAGATATGGGCGTCTATCAACGTATGGGCGAATTCTCCGGGGATGTATCCGGTCTCCCGGGCCAGCAGGGTTGTGAGAAGAGAGTAGCAGGCGATGTTGAAAGGCACCCCCAGGGCGATATCGGCGGACCTCTGGGTGAGGTGACAGTTCAGCCGGTCGCCCAGAACGTGAAAGGCGAAGGTATAATGGCACGGCGGCAGCTTGCTCTCCGCGGCATTGGCCGGATGCCAGGCTGAAACAATGAGCCTTCGTAAGCGTCGGTCTTCGGGGTTTTTCCTGATATCCTTCAGGGAGTCGATAATATAACCGATCTGGTCGAAAACCCTTTCTCCCGTTTCCGGATCGGTACGAACCCACTGCTCCGACCAGCGTTCCCCCGGCAGCCCTTTTGCCGGAACCGGGAACCGCCGCCAGAAGCGGCCGTAGGCGGTCTCCAGACGTCCCTGGTCGTCGGCCCAGGCGTCCCAGATTTTCGTGTGTTTCTTCAGGTTTCGAATATGTTCTTCTCCGGTCAGATACCAGAGTAATTCATGCAGCATGGAGTCGAAATACATCTTTTTCGTGGTCAGCAGGGGGTAGCCCTCCGACAGGTCGATTCTATAAAAATAGGCGAAACAGCTTAAGGTATCCACGCCGGTTCTGTTCGGTTTCCTCACTCCGTTTTCCATTACATATCTGGCCAGGTCGAGATACTCTTTCATCCTTGTCCTCCCATCCTATGATGCTCAGGATGCCTCTGAAAAAAGTCAGGGTCGAATTTTCAAAGGTACCCGCTGTTTACTCTACCTCATTTTTCGTTGTTTCAGAAGGGCTTTCTCCCTGCTCGAGGGGTATATAATCCTTTTCTTCATCCCGGTAGAGAACCACGACGCCGTCTCCCCTGGTAAGGGCTTTATCGGCGGCGGTGACGCCGGCGGTTATCCGGTCTTCCACCGACGGGCCGCCGGTAAAGAGAACAACCCCGGCACCGCACCGAAATGCCCCGGCGGAGTGTTCTTCGATTTCCTTCAACAAACGGAAGGTCAGGGATTCGGCGTCTTCCCGGCGGGTATCCGGCAGAACCAGGAGAACCAGTCCGTCGCCGAGAACAAAAATGCGGTCGATCCAATCCCTTATGCGGGTTTTGATAAAATTTCCCAGGGCCAGGGTGTCCGTCGTATCTGCCGGGCGGTGTAAGCGAAAAACCACCCCCGACGGTTCTTCCTGCAGGCGGTCGGAGATAAAGGCGGCCGCCTCTTTCAACCCTCCGTAGGGAACCTTTCCCGGGCGGTCCGATTGGGTTCGTGCCCTTTCGTCGGAGACCCGGATCAGGGAGACGGAATCCAGGGAATCCACCGCGTAGATGGGTGCCGACCCGTTGAGGAAATCGCTGCGGAAGAGCACGGTATCCTCAGTGCCGTAAAACCAGCTGTCCGGGTTGTTGAGCAGGTAGTCCAGGGTACCCGCCAAAGCCAGGAGCGTCTTAATCAGGTTCAGGTTTGTCGGCTCTTCCCCCTTCCGTTGAAGTACCGCTTTAAGCCGTAAAGGGAAGTATCCGGGAACTTCAAAGCGGAAGGGATCCTTCGGATTCAACAATACCTTGCTTGTGCCCTCTTCCTCGGCCAGCAGAATGCGTGAAAGGAGATCCGTCAGTTCGGCGGCCATCTCAAAAAGCCGGGGAAGCTTTTTCTGAATAATCGGCCGGTATCCTTTAAAACCCCCGGTATAACAAAAGGGGGTCAGGTAATTTCGTTTTATCCAGAAAAGCTCGGACTTGAGCTTCTCTCCGTATCGACTTTTCGGGAATTCTTCATCCCGTTCGTAATTCCGGCAATACTCGGTAAGAGGTTCTACATAGAGTTTTCCGATGAGTTCCTCCTGCACCTGATGCCAGGAGCCGGCCATTCTTTCCAGTATTTCTCCGGCTGATTTCCCTGAAGTGTCTTCGGCGTCGGCGAACCGCATACCCCGCAGGCCCAGGGAGAGTTCTGAAATCAAGGCAGCCAGGATCGTGGTCTGGTGCAACGGGTCTTCCGGAGAGAGGATATCGCTTCCTTTGGGCAGATTACAGAGGGGTTTGAAATAGGGAATCATGTCGGGGCCGGTTTCGGGAGAGTCCCACCCGCTGTCGGGAAACAGTTCCGCTAAGGTAGTCAGCCCCCGGGTTGCCGCGGTTTCCTGGAGTTCCGCCAGGTCCGGTTCCCTTTCTTCTTCATCCTCGTCGGCCTCCGTAGATGTCTCCGGTGTTTCATCCGATACCTGGGGCGGGGTAATCAAGGCCTTTTCATCCAACCCCAGGAAAGCGAGGACAGCTTCTTCCCGACCCTGAAAAAAGGTGTGGTAATCATAATAACCGGAACCGGTGAGGTAAAGCAGCAGGGGCCAGCATTGCCGGGGAATCCGCACCATGATAAAATACAACTCTTCTCGGGCGGCGGCGTAGAGTTCCTTAATGATGCCCGCTTCCTTGCCGTCCTTGGGCACGGAGAGAAGGGTAAGGTCGAAAAGGTGCTTCAGGGCTTTTTCCGTCTCCACCTCTCCGTCTATCCGGCAGAGCATTCCATGAGGCTTGAAGAGTTCCCTGTACAGAACGGCTATTCTGTTTATGGACACATCCCGGGGCCGTCGTTGCAGCCTGGCCAATTCAAGATGAAGGGTTTCGATGTTCCAGTTTCTGTAGACATGGAGAAGAGACCGGTAATAACCCGGTTTCAGTTTATACAGATTGTAGCGGCCGTTCCGGGCCAGAAGGGATCGCACGGAAAGAACAAAGCGCTCGATATGATTGTAGAATATACGGTCGCCGGAGGTTATAAAGGCCGGATGAATCAAGAACCGCTTTTTTATATAAGGAAAGAGTAATAGAAGCCAGGCATCTCGCCGCCGGAGAATTCCATGCTCCTGCCGGGAAGCCAGGAAGGCGATGTGTACTCTGGTAAGGAAGCCGATTTTTTCTATTGGAATCTCCGAAGGGACCTGATGGGAAAGGTCTTTTCTGACGGTTTGATAGGCTTCTGAAACCCGGTGAGGGGAGAAAGCAGGTACCGCGCGGTCATTTTTCCTTCGGTTCAATTCTTTCAGTTTTTTATACCGTTCCTCCACATCCTCATCGTTCCGTTCAACGCCGATTTCACCGCCGAGAAGACGAGACATCTTTTTCGCTTCTTCCGGAGAGAGGCGTCCCAGGTTTTGCCGGGTTTTATCCAATTCTCCGGGGGCGTAGCGCTCTGGGGGGTGATCGGGCATCCTGTATCCTTCTCCTTTTTGGCCGTACGGGTGTAAGTATACACCAATTAAAGGGTTCTTGGCATGAAAAATATATACTGTTCCCCA
>JAFGDJ010000004.1 GCA_016932135.1 Spirochaetales bacterium
GAATTCATGCGCTCGAAGACCTTGTACAGACTGTGGGTCCCCATATTTTCCAGCCCTTCCGCCATGGCGGCGATGTAGAACTGCTGGGCCATGGCCAGGCCGGGGAGGGAGAGATTCATCCTCCGGGCTTCTTTCAGGGCTATTCCCATATCCTTTACAAAGTGCTTTACCATAAAGCCGGGGTCGAAATTTCCCTTTACGATGCGGGGTCCGTAATTGGAGAGGGACCAGGTTCCCGCGGCGCCTTTTTCAATGGTTGTTATAACCTCCATCATATCCAGACCTGCCCGGTGGGCGTATAACAGGCATTCCACGAGACCGATCATGGTGGTGGCGATATGGATCTGGTTTGCCGCCTTGGTATGCTGCCCCGCCCCTGGGCCGCCGAGGAGCCTGATGTTCTTTCCCATGACCTCAAAAAGGGGAAGGACTTCATCGAAAGCCTTCTTATCTCCTCCTGCCATGATGGCCAGCCGAGCTTCCTTGGCTCCCACGTCACCGCCGGAAACAGGGGCATCGAGAACTGAGACCCCCTTTTCCTTGCCGGCGGCGTAGATTTCTTCCGCCATACTGGGTTCGGAGGTAGTCATGTCGACAAGGATTGCCCCCCTTTTCGCCCCGGCTAAAAGACCTTCTTCTCCGAGGAACACCTCATGAACATCCTGGGGGTAACCGACAATGGCGAAAGCTATATCGCTGTTTTCAGCTACCTCTTTCGGGCTGGCGAACCAGGTCGCCCCGGCGGCCAGGAGCTCTTCAGCCTTGGTTCTTGTCCGGGTATACACGCTCATGGGGTACCCCGCGGCCATGAGGTGGCCGCACATCGATTTTCCCATGACTCCGGTTCCTACCCAACCTAGTTTCTTCACTGTTCTCTCCTTAAAGGTGTGATGGTGTAAGTATAATACGAATCATTGCATATTAAAAGGGTGCCCTTTCTTCCTTCGGATCAGGGCCGTTTTTTCAGCCGGTATATCCTCAGGGAATCGTTGGTCGGAAGGGGCACATCGATGAACTCATAGACCGGGAAGCTTTTCCGAAAAGCCGCCAGGTCCATAACTCGGACCTCCTCCAGGGAGGCTTCCCGGTCCAGCAGGGTATACAACCGGTTGAGGATTTCCCGCTGCGGTTCCACTAAAGCGGCAAGGAATACCGGTTTCCTCTGCCGTAGCTGGCTCAGTATCCGGCGGGCGTGGGAATCCGCGTCTTCATCGTTCATTATCAGCCCGAAGATCCGGTTTATATGCACATCCCTTCGTTTTCCCAGGATATCCTGATAGTAGTACTCCAGGGGATAGGCTCCCTTGCTTTCATCGTCCCAGTACTCGGCGCCATGGGGCAGCACAGCCAGGACCCCTTCACAGAAAATCTCCGCTCCCCGGTACGTTCTTTTTATCGGGTTGAAGATATATTCCGCCGGATCCCAGATACCCCCGGTACGTTCTGCTTCCGGGTATAAAGCCATGTAGCGGTCCACGGTGTTTTCCCGGTTGGGCCAGCGGGAGAAACAGGGGTACAGGACCACCGGGATAAGGAAGCTCAGCAGCAGGATTGGGCCCAGGGCGCCGCGGCGGCGTTTGGAAAGAAACCGGTCCAGACCGGCCGTCAGAGGAAGGAAGAGCATAACGTATACCGGCAGCGCGAAGGCGTACATATCCCAGATAAAGTAATTGGCCGACCAGATGACCTGGGCGGCCAGGCCGACGAGATAGAACAGAACTACGGGCCGCAGATCCTTCTTCGACCAGAGAAGGGGAAATCCCCGGAAGATGAAAAGCAAAGCCGGTGACGGGTAGTTCAGTCCGATCAGGAAGAGATAGTTCCAGCGCCAGAAGAATTTCTGTGATGCCCCCATGGTAGTTGTGAACATGGATTGTAAAAACGGCCCGCCCATGGCGTACTGGAAGGTTTGAACAAAGCTGTGGAACAGCCCCCCCACGCCGGATTGATTACCCGTAGTGTGAAAGTGAAGCCACTGCAGAAAAAACAGCACGGCATAAAAAGCGGCTCCCGCCAGGTAACAGAGAAAAAAGGCTGCCAGATAACGTACCTTCAGATGAAAGCGGCGGAAGGCCAGGGGCAGCAGAACAAAGAAAAAGGCGATAATGTACAACCCCATTAAGACATGGTTGCTGATCCCAAGACCGCCGGCAAAAAAAGCCAGGCAGAGGAAGCCGGGCTGCCTTCGGCGGAAAGCCCGAAGGACCGCATAGAACATCAGGCTGATGAGAGCCGTGTTGAGGGTATATACCTCGATGGCCGTGGAATGCCACCAGAGGGACAAGGACACCGCCAGGGCCGCTGACCCCAGCAGAGTCGCAGTTTTATTTCCCGTCAGTTCCATCCCCGCCAGGTACATCCCCAGGACGGTGAGGCTGCCGAAAAGAGAACAGAGGGCGGTCAGGGCAAGGTGAGGGTCGACACCGGAAAAAACCTTGAGCCAGAGAAAACCCAGGAGGTTGAAAAGATTGTGTACATTGGCCCAGACTCCCAGTTCCAGGTTTTTCGCGGAGGTGAGAATCCAGGCGGCGTCGACCCAGCCGACAAAGCGGGCTGCCGTAAGCCGGTACAATAGAAAGGACCCGAGAAACACTCCCAGGGGTGGTAAAAGAGCCGGCAGGAAGCGGACATGTTTCACGCCTGGGGCTCCTTTCCCGGTTTCGTAAAAACGAAGCGTTTATCCAGGCGGTATTTCAGAAGATATCCCAGGGTAAGCCCCGCTAGGGCGCCGAGATACTCCGAACCTTCCCAGGGAAGAAACCGGTGAAACAGCAGCTCGGTGAGCCAGAATACCAGGGTAGTGACCACGCTTAAGGTTCCGTAGAGGATAAAATTTCGAGCCTCCTGCCGCCGGGAACCGGAGGTGTAATAGAAGATGAATCGTTTATCCAGGGTATATTTCACCACCATTCCGGCGATAGTACCGAAGACCATTTTGACGTATAAACCGTAAGCTCCCGGAACCGCCAGGGAAACCAGGTACTGGGTCCCAAGGTTAATCCCCGTGGCCAGCAGGGCAAAGAGGCTATAACGCAGAACCAGGGAAAAGCCCTTCACCCCGAACCACCGGAAACCAGGGATAGGCCTAAGAGAACGCAGAGAGTCGCCCCCCACAACAGGATATCGATGATCATGGCGGTATCTGAGAAAACCATATCCGCCGGATCGTCACCCATGTTTCGTCGATAGATCAGCAGGAGGTACCGGAAGATCCCGAAGACCACAAAAGGAATGGTGATAAAAAATCCGCCGCCCTCCAAGGAGGTCACCACGTACAGGGAGTAAGCGATAATGGTTAAGGATGCCGAAATCAGGATAAGATGATCCAGGAACTCCAGGGAGTAGTCCTTGAAAACCGCCCGGTGGGAGGTTTCCGCATGGGTGACCAGGAGTTCTTTTCGGCGTTTGCCGAACCCGAGAAAGAGGGACAGGAAAAAGGTGCTCATCAGCATCCACTGTGAGAGATCCACTCCTAAGGCAGCGGCTCCGGCACCTACTCGCAGGAGGAAACCGGCGGCGATAACCATCACATCGATTAAGATTTGATTTTTCAAAAAGAGGCCGTAGAGCAGGTGAAGAGCCAGGTAGGCGGCCACAATTCCCGCGGCCGCCGGCCCCGCTGTTAACGCGACACTTATTCCCCCGAGAGCCAGGAATATCCCTGTCACCAGGGCCTGTCTCACTGAAATTCTTCCCGCCGCCACGGGGCGGTGCTTTTTCTCCGGGTGCATTCGGTCCCTGTGGCGGTCGAAGATGTCGTTAAAAGCATACACCGCCGAGGCGGTGAAGCAGAAGGCAATGAAAATTACCAGGGCCTTGAAAACCGAAGGAAGATCGAAAAAGGTAAAGGAAAACAAAAGGGGGGGGAAGACAAAGAGGTTCTTTATCCAGTGTTTCGGCCGAATCAGCCGGATGATATCCCGTACCACACCGGGGCTCCTTTAAAAAAAGACCTTTAACAGGTTCAGTATGCCGTGCTTCCAGGGAACCCGGTGGGTGGTCCCGGGAGCCGCCGACCGGGCGTTACTCTGGTTCAAGTACCACCGGTAGTTCCTCAAAAGAGCATCCTTGTTGGAGTAGACCGGATTGTAGCCCATCTGCCTTTGAGCCTTTTCGATGGACACCCAGGAATCCTTTCCCGCAGTTTCATAGATCCATTGATACAGGGGGGAAAGACGCAGGATCTCCAGAACGCGAAGACCCGCCACGGCAAGAGCCTTCGGAAAGGGAACGATTTTTTTACCGAACCCTGCCTCGTCCAGTACCGCCTGGAAGTCCTCCCCCAAGGTGGTGAATTCCGCCGCGCCGATATTGAAGGTGTCGTTTACCCGGTCCTCCGGCAGGGAAAGGCAGAGGAACACGGCGGAACAGAGGTCTTCTACATCCAGAAGCTGGTAGGGGTTTCTACCGCTGCCGATAACAGGGAAACCCCGGCCTTCGGATGCCCAGTTGTAGAGAATCTCAAAGGC
>JAFGDJ010000254.1 GCA_016932135.1 Spirochaetales bacterium
AAAGGCCACCAACTATATCGACACCCTCTCCCGGCTTCCCCTGTCGGTCCGGGTGGATACCAGCCCGTACCGAAGAAGTCCGCCGATTTTCGACAAGATCATGTTCACCTGGGACGAAGACGCGCCTTTTCTGTTCATTAACGACGTGCAGTGCACCATGGCCGAGGCCAATATGGAAATCGAGACCGTCAAGAACATTACTACCAACGAGACCTATTACACCACCTATTCCTACGACATGGTGATGATGATCGTCGACCCGGATCTGGAGCCGGACAAGGTCGGCAGCCTGGATTACTGGATTCACCAGAACAACGCGTTTTACGGTACTCCGGCCTTTCGGCACATCAACCGGGAAGATGTCATTGAAGCGGGGTCTATTGAAAACTCGAAGAATATCACCCGGGGTTTTTCCGGAGGGCTAGGAATAGGCTTTGGAGCTATTGCTCTTTCCTGTCTCATTACGGCTCTTATTGTGGATGACTACCAGGGAACCCTCCTGGCCGCCGGGCTGGTATCGGGCGGCCTCGGCGCCGCCGGGGTGTTTGCCTGTAACAAGATCAACGACAACCTGAATGTGAAACTCGCCGAGGTCTACAACCGCATGGCCGCGGCGGCCAATGGGAAATACTAGCCCTCCAGCACCCCGGCCATCCGCCGAAGGGCTTCTTCCAGGATGCTCCGGGGGCAGGCGGCATTGAGCCGGATATACCCCTTTCCCCCGGCACCGAAGATGGACCCCCCTTCCACCAGGACCCGGCCTTCCCGGATGAGCCGGGGGAGAATCTCCTCCTCATTGCCGTAGGATCGCAGGTCTATCCAGGCCAGGTAGGTTCCTTCGGGAAGGCGGTATCGCGCCCTTTTCAGGTGTTTTTGCAGGAAATTACCGAGAAAGGCCAGATTGCCGTCCAGGTAATCGATAATCTGTTCAAGCCATTCTTCCCCTTCATTATAGGCTGCCTCCACCGCAACGATGGAGAGGCTGTGGGGCATGAAAAGTCCGAGCTGTTTATTTACCAGACCGTCCCAGGCGGTTTTCAGGTCGGGATCATGGATAATCACGTTGGAGAAGAGCATTCCGGCCATGTTGAAGGTCTTGCTCGGGGCGGTGCAGGTGATGATCCTGCGGGATTGTTCCGGGAACAGGGTTTTCAGGGGGATATGTTTGACTCCCCGGCGGACCAGGTCGCAGTGGATTTCGTCGGAGATGACGGTGACCCCGTGGGCAAAACAAATTTCCCCGAGCCGCCTGAGTTCTTCCTCTTTCCAGACCCGCCCTACGGGGTTGTGAGGGCTGCAGAGCACCAGGAGTTTCGTTTCAGGTTCGGCGGCTTTCCGTTCCAGGCCGTCGAAATCCATGGTGTAATACCCATCATCATCCTTCAGCGGGTTTGCCACGGTCTCCCGTCCGTGGTGGCGGATCATACTCTCGAAAGGATAGTACACGGGACTCTGGATGATGACGCCGTCCCCCGGACGGGTGAGGATTTCCAGCAGGTACCCCACGGCCGGCACTATTCCCGGGCTGTACAGGAGGTCTTCCGGGGGGATGCTCCAGCCGAACCGCCGGAGGTACCATCCGGTAACGGCGGCCATAAAGGCTTCGTTCCGGTGGGAGCTGTAACCGAAGATCCGCCGGTCTACCCGGGCATGGAGGGCTTCGATGACGGACTTTGGACAGGGAAAGTCCATGTCCGCCACCCAGAGGGGCAGGGTGCCTTCAGGGCATCCCGGAGCCAGATGACCCATGAACTCCCACTTCAGGCTGTTTGTGTCTTTTCGATCGATGACCTGGTCAAGGTTGTATCTCATAGACGTGAGAGTACCCGAATATTCTGCCCGCGTCAAAGCTTGCGCCGGGCTGTTGTTCCGGTGTATGGTGGGGCTAGGTATTTTATCCGGAGGATGTAAGGGTATGAAAAAAATCATTTCAACAGACCAGGCTCCCGGGGCTGTGGGACCCTATTCCCAGGCGGTACAAAGCGGATCCTTTCTGTTTGTGTCGGGGACCCTGCCGGTGGACCCGGTAACGGGCGCCTTCGCCGGGGATACTATTGAGACGCAAGCCCGGCAGGTGATGGAAAACCTTAAGGCGGTTATCCAGGCCGCGGGTTTGAGTATGGCTTCGGTGGTCAAGTGTTCCTGCTTCCTCAAAGACATGAACGATTTTACCGCTTTCAACGGGGTGTACGCCGGCTATTTCACCGCCGATCCGCCGGCCCGGGAGTGTGTCCAGGTGGCCCGGCTGCCCAAGGACGCCCTGGTGGAGGTGTCCGCCGTCTGCTCGGCGGACTGATCATCTATCCAGGCCGTGAAGATAGACCGGCTGCTTTCCATTATTGTCTACCTCCTGAACCGGGATCTGGTGAGCGCGAAAACCCTCTCCGAGCGCTTCGGTGTGTCTGTCCGGACCATCCAGCGGGATATGGAAACCATCGACCTGGCGGGGATACCGATTTTCACCGTTCAGGGACCTAACGGCGGTTACGGTATCATGGATACCTACAAAATGGACCGCCGACTGGTAACGGTGGACGACCTTTATTACATTATCACTGCTTTGGGGAGCATCGGCTCTTCCCTGGAGGACCGCCGACTGGGGGATACCCTGGAGAAGATGAAGGGCCTTGTTCCGGCGGGGCTGAAGAATCCTTTCCGTGAGAAGCAGGAAAAGCTCTACGTGGATTTCAGCATGCTGGGCGGTGGCCCTGAGCAGCGGGAAATTTTCAAGGCTGTCCAGAACGCCGTGGAAACCGGAAGGCTCCTCCGGTTCACCTATACCAACAACCGGATGGAGAAAATCCTCCGGGTGGTGGAACCCATGACCGTCGTTTTCAAGTGGCGTTCCTGGTACCTCTTTGCCTACTGTAAAAATCGGAAAGATTACCGGATCTTCAGAATTTCCAGAATGCGGGACCCGGAGATTCTATCCGACCGGTTTCACCGGCGGCCGCTGACCTTCGAGGATTTCTCTCGAGATTTCGATCCGGAAAAAACCGGGAAATTCCTGGAAATAAAGCTGAAGTTCTCTCCTGAGGTTGTACCGCTGGTGGAGGAGTTCTACAATCAGGAAGACCTGGAAAAAACCGATGACGGGTATCTCCTGGCCCGGACCAGGATGCCCGAAGACGGGTGGCTCTACGGCTATATCCTGAGCTACGGTTCCTACGTGGAGGTTCTGGAACCTGAAAGGCTGCGGGGGATCGTAAAGGATATCGCCCGGGCTACCGCCCGGCTGTATGATTGAATGAAAGCACTCTCAAGGTGCCAGGAGTCTCTCGATGGCTGAACCGAAGAAGGACTTAAGGTCTTCCTCCCGGGTGAGGTCGATGCCGAAGGGTTCCCGGTAGAAAAGGGGAATCATGGCAATGGTGATAAACATAGAGCCGATCTGGGCTACGGCTTTCTCCAGCTGCTTCCGGGGTAACGCGCAGCCCCGGTTCTGAAGTTCCGCCGTCAATTCCTGTAAAAATTGCTGCATCCTTCGGGCGCCCTTGGTGGTATAATCCCCCCGGATTACCAGGTCGTGAAAGTGAGCCCGGGTCAGTCCCGGGTAGGTTTTGGCGCCCAGAGAAAGGTCGATAAAGACTTCCGTGCACCACCGGGCGGCCGTGTCTCCCGGTAGTTTTCTCAGGTCCTCCCAGTCGAAGGCGTTGTGAAGGGTGCTATCCATAACCTTGTCTATCAGCACCTGTTTCGACCGGAAATAGTAATTCACCGCGGCGCTGTTTACCTTGGCCTTGGCGGCAATCCTGCGGTTGGTGGTCCCGGTAAGACCGTATTCCTCGATACATGCAATGGTTGCCTGCATAATAGCCTCTTCCGGGGAAGGGGGGCTGTTCTCATCCTTCATGGTGACTCTCCTCTGGCGTTGTAAGTATACCAGATTCTTTTGGGATAAGCATCCGGTTAAATCCTTAGATTGGAAAAAGGTGAAAAAATCTTTTTCATTCATGACATACAGATGTCGTATTCCTCAGGGTAGGGTTCATATAATACTGACTTTAGGAGGATGATATGGAAATCATCGAAAGAGAAAAGCAGCCTACCCTGGCGGTTCGTTACAGAACTCCGGTAGCCGATCTGCCCAAAACTATGGGCCCCATCTATGGGGAAATAGCCGCGTATATGGGGAAAAAGGGTATTCCCTTTGCCGGACCTCCCTTCGCCATGTATTACAACATGGATATGAACGATCTGGACGTGGAGATCGGTTTTCCCGTGGCCGAAGCCGCAGCAGGGGAGGGGCGGATTTTTCCTGGAACCCTGCCCGGGGGACGAATCGCCCGGGCGCAGCATCTGGGCTCCTATGAGACCTTTGAGAAGACCTATACCGCCCTGACGGCTTTTATCAAGGAGAAGGGACTGGAAACGGAGACCTTCATGTATGAAGAGTACCTCAACTCCCCGGAAGATACCCCTCCGGAAAAACTGGCTACGAACATCTATTTCCCTCTCAAGGGTTGAAGCCCTTTATGCCCCGTTCCGATTCAAGCGGGACGGGGCTTTTATTTTTCCCTTTCTATTTCCGATAACGCGTTGCCCCGGTGTTGACTGGAAAGGCCGTGAAAAATTTACCGTCCGCTTGACTTCCGAAGGTAATTGGGCTAAATTGTATCTAATGTTTTAATCAATTGATTAAAACAACTGTTACAATAACAATTATTTCGGAGGGCAGCATGGAAAATACATTTCCTAAGGTAAGAAAGATTTTTTTCGAGGTGACCAACCGGTGTAATCTATCGTGCCGGTTTTGCCCGATCCGCGTCTCACGGCGAAAGAAGGAAGATATGGACTTCGACTTGTTTAAAAAGGGGATCGATGAGATTTCTGATGAAGGTATTGTAGACACGGTGGGGTTCCACGTTCTTGGAGAGCCCCTCATGTATCCCCGTATCTTCGACGCGGTGGCCTACGCCGCTGAAGCGGGGCTCAAGACGGAACTCCACACCAATGGCGTTTTACTGAATCATGAACGGATTGCCCGGCTGTCGGAAGCCGGACTTTCGGACATTGTCATTTCTCTGCAATTCGCCGGTGAAGAGGGGCACGCCCTCTGCCGTGGAGCTCTCCCCCTGGAGGCATATTATCAAAGGGTCCTGGAGAGCGCCGGGGCATTTCGAAGGAAAGGTGTGGATGTAACCGTCTGTTATATGAATACCGCGTCAAAAAGGTTTTTCACCCTGGATGGAGCCGACATGAAAGGGTGGGATCAGTCTCCGGCGGATGAAGCCGCCCGCCGGGTCTTGAGGGATTTAACGGAGGTGGTGGATGGGTTGGCGGAAGAAGATGATATAATGGCAGTCTTGAGAAAAGTTAATCCCCTGCAGCCGGTGAATGTCAGAATAGACCCGAAAACAGTGCTGTTTATGCAGCCCTTCGCAGATTGGGGTAATGCCTTTACCGGAAAGAAGGTATTTCCTGCCCGGATCGGAACCTGCGAGTACGGTCTCAAAAACATTGGTGTGCTATCCTCCGGGGAGGTTACCATCTGCTGTGCCGATTACGATGGGCATACATCCCTGGGGAATCTCCGACAGGGCTCTTTCAGAGAATTTCTTGGTTCCGAGCAGGTGCGGGGAATCGAAAGAGGATTTCGGCACTTCATCCTGGAGGAACCCTGGTGCCGCAGGTGCCTGGGAGCAGGTTCGCCGGCCGGCGCCTTTTTAAAGGGGCTTTTAAGTATTTATCTTTTCTCTATCCACGGGTTTAAACCCTCCGGGGAAATCCGGGAGATTACTCTGAAACAAAGAGAAGCCGTTATGTTATAATCCCCCGCGGAAAGGAAGACGTCTCCCGGGTAGATGCCCTTCCGACCTGGGTCGTGATGAGGGCTCCTGGGTGAGCTTTCTTGTCCAGGCATGAGCACCCGGTGGAAATGAAGACTCCTGAAGTGATACAATAACGGATGAAGCCCGTATTTAAGGGAGTGAAACCAATGATGAAGAAAGTACTGCCGGGTATTATTTTTTTTATTCTTGTTGTTTCCAATGTTTCCGTGTCCGCCGAGGAGCTGGAGCCGGAATCTATTATAAGAACCTGGGAGATCCCCGTGGGGTATCCCGCTGATATGGAGTTTGTGGCTTCCGCCGGGCTGGCTTTAAACACGATGCTTACCGACGCCTGGTTTAAGGGGATCGGCAGGAATATGAAAGATCCCTTCAGGGAGATCCTGGGGACTACCTGGCAGATCTGGTGGACCTTTATGACCACCATCTGGCCCCACGAGTTCGGCCACTGGGTACGGGCGCGGGAAATCGGTGGGGAATTTGTTTTTGAATCCTTCGGAATTCCCTGGCCCGACGCCCGAATGGATTTGCCGGAGGACTGCGATCTTCTCTCCGAAACCCTGACTTCCGTCGGGGGATTTGAAATCAACGTTCTCATGCGCAGAGCTGTGGTTCAAGATTTCTATCGGGAGGGGTACGCTTTTTTCGACCAGTTGACCCATTCCTTCATCCAGGGAATATACTTTCCCGCCTACGCCTTCATCGTCGCTCCCGCGATAGCCGGAGGGATAGATCCCCGGGATCCGGAGACCTGGATCAACACCATGGGAGACCCCGTGGAATCCGCCCAACTGGTATACAGAAACTATACGAAGAGGCCTTCCCTGACGGATGCACAAACGGTAGACCCGCAGCTGGTTTCCTGGTACTGGGAGTACACCCTCCTCGGATTAGCCTGGCTCCTGGCGGACCCTCTTTTTTATACCTCCTTGAAAGCCTTCAGTTCGGATGTGGATAATCTCTACGGCAAGATAGACGCACCGATGATTGACTTCGGCCGGTTCAGATGGATGGCCGGTACCCTCTTTAATCCCGGGCCTTTAGGGTACGAACTCTACCTCTATTCTCACCTGCTCCTGGATAACCGATACTACGGTTTGTATCTGAAATACGGCCGCCCCTTCCTCAACCTGGGAATAGGACTGCAGGTGCCGGAAATCCTCTCGGCGCCGGGAATTCGTGCCGGCTTCAGTATCGATTACTGGTATGAAGAACCTTTAGGACACGGTATGAAAGCCGGGTTCACCGGAGAAGTGGACGTATCACCCCGCCTCTCATTAGGGATCGACGGGGGATGGAAAACCCGGGGCTACCTGCTGGGATATCCTCTGGATGAAGGGCTGTTTGTCCGGGGCAATCTTCTCCTGCGAAGCCCTGTTCATTGACTGGAATAATCTTTTCTAGAGCGAAGCCGGCGGAAAATCAATTGACTCTAGGGCCGGCCGTCTTGCGGTGAAGGTACGCGGCTATCTGAGAAAAAGACAACCCCCCGGTGACATGTCCCCGGTTCAGAATTGTCAGGTTTTCGGCTCTGAAATAGGGAGCCTGGGCTTCCAGGAGAAAAAGCCGATCATACCGGGCCAGAACGGGATAGACCTTTTGATTATCCGCCGCCCGGAAGGCTTCACCGAAGTTCAGCAAGCCGCGGAGGGTTTCTCCGTGTTCCCGCCGAACCTGGGGATCGCAGGTTACCGCGTAGGAGGATGTGAGAAAGATCTCCGCCGTGTCCGTTCCGGCCAGCAGGGGCAGATAGAGATCAGCGCTGTCGTACAGCAGGGAATGCAGACAGGCTATTTCCCCCCCCAGGCTGGTACCCGCGACGCAGACGGGGGCCCGGCTCACGGATCTGAAATGCCGGATAAGTTTTTCGATAGTTAGGACCGACCCGGCGATGAGGGCTTGATACCGTTTCATATCCCTTACCGCCCCATAGTATTCTCCGTTGGTCCGGCAGAAGGGACCCTTTATCGCCGCGAGGTTGAAAGACCGCTGCCGGAAGAGCCGCCGGTTGAAGATGTTCCTGAAGCTGAAATCGAAGGAACCCTCCGCCGCTCCGTGATGGTAGATGATCAGGGGAGCCTCGGGGCCGACCCACCGGTGAATCAGTACCCCCGGATCGACAGGTATTTCCCCGCAGAACCCTTTCCCCTGCAGGTAGCCTTCTCCTGCTATCTCCGGCAGATCCACCCGGGTATCTCCGGGGAGGTCGGTAAGCCGGGAACCCTCGTACTGTTCCGAAAAATATCCCCTTCCTTTCATTGTAAGCGCTGAGAATCGAAATGCCAGTTCGTCCAGACCCGCGTGGATATTCATAGGGTTTCCTCCTCTTTTCATACATGAAGATGCCGGTGCAGTTCAAGGGCGATAGGAACCGATATTTCTTTTCTCCCTAGTTAAAAATGAGTATGTTTTCTCCACCGTTGTAGATACGGGGTTGATTCTTCCTTCAAGAGGTGTGTTCGTGGATACCTGGCAGCGCAGAACGGCTCTTTTTATCGGCAGCCAAAGCCTTTCTCTCTTCGGTTCGTCCCTGGTGCAGTATGCTATCAGCTGGTACATAACCCTGGAAACTCAGTCGGGGTCCATGATGACCATCGCCATTATCTGCGCCATGTTCCCCACGTTCTTAATCTCTCCCTTCGCCGGGGTGTGGGCGGACCGGTTCGACCGGAAAAAAATCATCATCCTTTCCGACGCCGCCATAGCATTGACCACCCTAATCGCCGCCCTGGTGTTCATCGCCGGTTATCGGCCGTACTGGATTCTCTTCGCGGCCCTGGTAATCCGGGCCCTGGGGGCCGGTATCCAGACCCCCGCCGTCTCGGCCCTTCTCCCGTCCCTGGTTCCCCTGGATAAGCTGATGAGGGTCAACGGTATCTTCGGAAGCCTTCAATCCTTTATCATGCTTATCTCTCCCATGGCCAGCGCAGCTCTACTTTCCCTGGCGTCCATCGAAGCGATATTCTTCGTCGATGTGGTTACCGCCTTCTTTGCTATTGTTATTCTGGCTTTTTTTCTGCGGGTACCGGTTCCCTCATCCCCGGGGCAGAAGAGGGAGCTCAGTTATTTTCACGACATGAAAGCGGGGTTTCTCTATGTGGCGGAACACCCGTTTATAAAACGTTTCTTTCTGTTTACGGCAGCCTATTTTTTCTTCTGCGCCCCGGTGTCCTTTCTTACGCCTCTGCAGGTAACCAGGAATTTCGGGCCGGACGTCTGGAGGCTCACCGCCATCGAGGTGGCTTTCTCCGTGGGGATGATAGCCGGAGGAGCCGTTATCGCCGCCTGGGGGGGCTTCAAAAACAGGATCTACACCATGACCTTTTCGGCTTTCCTCATGGGGGTTTTTACCGTAGCCCTGGGAGTCATCCCCTGGTTTGTTCCCTATTGCGCAGTGATGGTGCTCTTCGGTTTCATTATGCCCGCCTTGAATACCCCGGCTACCGTGGTCTTACAGGAAAAGGTGGAAGAAGTCTTTTTAGGCAGGGTCTTCGGTGTCATGACCATGATTTCCACGGTGATGATGCCTCTGGGGATGGTTATCTTCGGCCCCATGGCGGACCGGATAAGGATAGAATATCTTCTGATAGGCAGCGGAATTATCCTTTCACTTCTTTCCCTGCTGATGGGTTCCAATACCACCCTGGTGAGAGAGGGCCTGCCGCCGGTGCTGAAGGACTCCCCGGCGACCGTCGATCTTGAGGGTTAGAGTATTTCTTTCCCCGCCGGTAAAAGAGACTCCGTCATACCGGCCAGCTCCAGGAGTTCCTCATCCTGCCCGAAATCGCCTACCAGCTGGATTCCCAGGGGCAGCCCCTCCGGGGTTACCGCCGCGGGAAGGGTTGCCGTGGGAACTCCCGCGTAGGTCCAGGGGAGGTTCATCAGCGGCGACCCGGTGCTCTCCAGTCCCCGGGGGGCGGCGGACAGAGAGGCCGGTGTAAGCAGGGCCGCGGCTCCTTCGGTCGACAGCAGTGCTCCGACTTTTTCCCGCAGCAGGAATCTTCCCGCGCGGGCGTGTTTCAACTCCTCGTTTCCAATCCGTTCTCCTAAGTAGATAAGTTCCCTGCTGACCTCCGAGTAAGAATCCGAGTAGCGTTCAAACCATCTTTGGTGGGCGTCGGCGAACTCCCGGGCGGTCATCCGGCGGTGCGTGTCGTTGATCTCCTTGATGTGTTTGAAGAAGGATACCCGTTTCAGCCGTATTCCGGCGTCTTCCAGCCGCTGAGCCGTCAGACTTACCGCCCGCAAGACCTCTTCCGAGGCCTGGGCGGAGTATGAATCCTCTAAAAAGAGTATTGTCTTTCTCTGCCCCTCTTCGGGCCGGGGCAGGGGGTTCCATGAATCCAGGAGAACCTCCGCAGCGGCCCGGACGGAAAAGGTGTCCGCCGCCAGAAGGCCCACGTGATCCGCCGAGGCGGAGTAGGGGACAACCCCCTCCCGGGAGACCCGGCCGAAACTGGGCTTGAAGCCCGTGATGCCGCAGAAGGCCGCCGGGCGGTTGATAGAACCGATGGTCTGGGAACCCAGGGCCAGGGGACAGAGGCCGGCGCTTACCGCCGCGGCGGATCCGCTGCTGGAACCCCCGGGGGTGTGCTCCAGGTTCCAGGGGTTCCGGGTAGGGCCCGGATGGAAATAGGCGAACTCCGTGGTGACGGTTTTACCCAGGATGAGGGCTCCGGCGTTTTTCAGCCGGGTAACCGAAACCGCTTCAGGTCCGGCAAAGGTCTCCGGCGGCAGGAGAGAACCGGCCCGGGTTTCCAACCCCTCGGCCCGGAAGATATCCTTCACTCCCACGGGTACGCCGAAAAGACCGGGCCGGGAAGAGGGGTTCGGGTAACGGCAAAAGAGCTCTTCCAGGTCCTTGAGGACCCTCCGGCGGCGGTCCGGCTCGGGAAGAAAGGCGTGGATCCGGGGTTCCACCGTCTCCAGGCGGTCCAGGGCGGCGGTCACCCGGTTACGGAGAGCCGAGTCGGAGAGACCGCGAAAGCCGCTGAGGGATACCGGGGCATGGTACATCAGGTCACTCCTTCTTCCTTAAAGGCGACGATCTCTTCACCGGTATAACCCAAGGCTGTCAGTACTTCTTCGGTGTGTTCCCCCAGTTCCGGCACCCGGGGCCGGGTCACGCGGTCTTCCATATCGCTGATTTTTATGGGATTCCCGGCGATCCGCACCGGCCCGGCCACGCTGTCGTCCACTGAAACAAGCATATTCCGGGCCAGCACCTGGGGGTGTTCCATAAGCCGGTCCACAGTATTGATGCGGCTGTGGGGGACCTGGGCTTTTTCCAGAGTTTCCTCCCATTCCCCCGCGGTTCTCCGGAGGATCAGAGGTTCCAGGATAGCGTTCAGTTCTTGCAGATGCTCCGTTCTGTCTTTATTTGTGGTAAACCGGGGGTCATGCGCCAGTTCGGGTTGTTCCAGGGCTCCACAGAAGGACTCCCACAGGCTGTCGTTGCCCACGGCGATGATGATGTATTCATCCGCCGCCCGGTAGGCCTGGAAAGGAGCGATGGTAGGATGCCGGGTTCCCAGGGGACCCGGGGGTGTTCCCGCTACCTGGTATCGGACCAGGGCGTTTTCCAGGATAGCCACCTGGCAGTCCAGCATGGCCACGTCGATCTTGCACCCCACTCCGGTGGACTGGCGCTGATACAGGGCTGCCATGATGCCGTTGGCGGTAAAGAGACTGGCGGTGATGTCCCCGATGGAGCAGCCCACCCGCACCGGTTCAGCCCCGGGAAGACCGGTTATACTCATCACACCCCCCTCGGCCTGGGCGAGGATGTCGTAGGCCGGTTTCCGGGAGGCAGGCCCCGTATGGCCGTAACCCGAACTGGAGGCGTAGATCAGCCGGGGATTGATCCGGTGCAGTTCATCCCATCCGAAACCAAGCTTCTCCATTACTCCGGGGCGGAAATTTTCTACCAGAATATCATGCCGGGCAACCAGACTCCTCAGGATCTCCTTTCCCTGAGGATGTTTCAGGTTCAAGGTCATACTTTTCTTACCGCGGTTGATACTGACGAAGTACAGGCTTCGTCCGTTTTTGAAAGGACCGAAGGAACGGGAATCATCCCCGGTGCCCGGGGCTTCGATCTTCAGAACCTCCGCTCCCAGGTCCTGCAGCATCATGGTGCAGAACGGTCCGGCCAGAACCCGGGTCAGATCCAGCACTTTTATTCCTTCCAGGGGTATTGACATAGGGTACCTCTTTTTCCGATTACAATATTCTGTATTTTTTTCATTTTTTAGGAAAGTATCGAATATATATCAAAATTCAGTATCTTTTTCTATCCGAAGGTGAATCAATTTTAACTTTTAATGTATGATAATAATATATTATGTTATTGTGTTTGTAAAAAAAGTAGAGAATAACTTGTCGTCTCTTCCGCTTCTTATATATATAGTTGACATCTTTCTTTGTTGGGTATAATAATATCAGACAATCAATGTTGTTTTTGCTATGCATAGGCCGTAAGGAATGAAGCAGGAAGATATTATTAGACAACGAACAGTCGTCACGCAGGTCATGGAAGAGATGCGGAATCGCATAAGCTCCGGGGAATATAAGCCGGGGGAGAAGATCCCTACGGAAGCTGAATTATCACAGATGTTCGGTATCGGACGTTCTTCCATTCGTGAGGCCATTAAAATATTCAACTATCTGGGCGTGTTGAAATCGGAAACAGGAATGGGAACCAGGGTCTGTGAATCCGCCAACATTACTACCAAGGCTCTTTCCTGGGCTCTTATCGCCGGCGCAAGAACGCCTGAGGATCTACTGGAACTCCGGGATGTTATCGAGCGACAAAGTCTGTTGCTTCTCACCCGTACATTTAAAGAAAACCCCTCCGGCGAAGAGATTATCATCCTGGAACTACAGAACATTATTCAGGACTTTCGGAAGGCCCTGGAGGCTGACTCCAAGAAGGATATCATCGAGACCGATTACAGATTTCATTACGCTATTATCAGGGGAAGCGGCAATGAAGTATTCATAAGGATATGGGAGGCCTTGAGGTTTTTTCTCCTCGATGAAATCGAAAAGGTGGAAACCCTGTTTCCGTCGGAAGACATCATTTCCGAACACCAACAGATCCTGGACGCCGTTATGTCCGGAGACGAACAGGCCGTCATTGATGTCCACAGCGGCCATATAAACGATATCATGAAGAAGCTGCTGTCGATTCAATCGTAGCGGATTCAGCAGGTGGATATGGATAACCAAAAGATATACAGGCGAACAGTTGTTGAACAGGTCATGGAACGATTTCGGGATCTTATCTCTTCGGGTGAATATAAAACCGGGGAAAAATTCCCCAAGGAGAGTATCCTTGCCGAGAGATTCGGCATCGGTCGGTCGTCGATTCGGGAAGCAGTAAAGATTCTCCACTATATTGGCGTGCTCGATTCGAGTACCGGTCGGGGGACCTTTGTCTGTGACTGGAAGAATATCTCCGCGGAGGTCCTTTCCTGGACCTGCCTCCTGGGTGGGAAGGATTATCACGAACTCATGGACCTCCGGTATGTCATCGAACAGCGGTGTATCAGTGTTTTAACCCGAGAGTATATAGAGAAAACCGGGAATGCCTTGGAAACGGTTGAAAAATTAGAAACCATTGTGAATGAACTCGAAACTGCCGCGGGAAACCAGGATAAGCAGGTACTGATGAATGAGGATTTCGAATTCCATAACCTAATCATTCAGCATAACGCCAATCCTGTCTTTTCCATGATCTATCAGATGCTGAGGTCCTTCTTTCTTGAAGTTAATAAAGAAATGTTCGTCCAGTATCAGCAGCCGCATGACATCTTTCAGGAACACAGGACTATACTGGATTTGATAAAGAGTGGTGATGCCCGACGAGCATCTGATGAGATCTTTTTTCATACCGAAGACTCGAAGAAACGGATAGACAGGATACTTGCACGGGGATCCGAATAACTATCCGTCTGATCTGATACATTGAGTAAAGATACTCTTAATTTTGCTCATTCCGTATTAGTGAAGGATGCCTGAAAAAGCGTAGGCAAATAATTGAAAAGGCCATGAGTTTTTATACTGACCATTGTTTCTTTGGAGGAATACTACTATGGAAAAAACGGCATTCGTCTTTCCCGCGCAGGGCGCACAGTATGTCGGCATGGGAAAGGAATTATACGATCATTATGAACATATTCGTTCGACCTATGATCAGGCTAATGAGATCATGGAGATAGATATAAAGCAGATCTCCTTCACCGGCCCGAAAGAAGACCTCCAGAAGACAGAGAATACCCAACCGTGTATTCATGCTATGGAGATCGGCATAGCAAGGCAGATAGAGTCCTTCGGTGTCGTGCCCGATATGACGGCAGGGTTCAGCCTCGGACAATACGCTTCGCTTGTGACGGCGGGAGCCTTCAGGTTTGAGGATACCCTTCAGATTTTGAGAAAGAGGGGCATTATAGTCGACTCCCATGTGCCCAGGGACATTGGGAAGATGATGGCGATTATCGGCCTTGAGGATGATGATATTATGGACATCATCAAAGAAGCATCAAAGGTTGGTACCCTCGAGATATCTGACTATAATTGCCCCCAGGAAATCATCGTTGCCGGCCTGAACGCAGCCGTGGAGTATGCCGATAGATTAGCCAAGGAAAAGGGAGCGCGAAAGACTGTGGTACTTCCGATCAATCAGCCCTTCCATACATCCATCCTTGATGAATCGGCGGCAGAACTGAAAAAGGAAATTATGAAAATAGATATTAGTATGCCCAGGATACCGGTTATTGAGAACGTCTATGCCAAGGTTATAGAAGCGCCCAACGAGATTCCTGGATTAATGGAACTGCATACGTCACGGTCTGTTCGATGGAGACAGTGTGTGGAAAAGATGATCGAATTGGGCGCCCGGGTCTTTCTGGAACTGGGACCCAGCGGATTGGTTACGAAATTCGTCAACAGAACCGCTGACGCCCTGGGGATTCAGGTCGAGACCTTTCATATTGAGGATTGTGAGAGTATGGAACATTTCAGGAAGTATATAAAAGAGTCATTAGCATGAATTTGCCTTCCTGATCGATAGTGCGGGGGAATATAAATAAATGAAGGGTTGCCCTGGGATACAATGCGGAGTTCGGTATAAGACGATCTTCTATCCACATCCCGGGAGCACCGATTCTGCTCCTTCTAATTCTTGTAATATCCAGTCTTTGCGTAGAGTTTCCGGTTATCCATCATGCTTTATATTCCAGGTATGTATAGGAACACACACCGGTATTTTCAGTACTGCTGCCCTCGATATGCTGACGAGGTGTTGAAGGGGATCGTTATGAAATTATAAGATAAAAAAGTTGACAAACATAATAACATGGTATATAGTTATCAGACAAACAGATTGAGTTAATAATCACGCAGAGAGAATAATTTTCCAAATTATTTTGGTTCGATCTCTTTTACAGAGATAGCTATAGTTGTTAAGGAGGTTTCAATGAGCATGAAAAGGTTTGGATTGATGCTGATAATTTTAGTAGTTGTCGCATCATTCTCAATGGCAGGTGGAAAGGCTGAAGGGCAGGAAGGCTCGGATACCGAACCTATCCGGATTGGTGCTTCTCTTGCTCTTACCGGGAATCTTGGATCGGCGGGTAAGTCTATTCTTCTGGCATGGCAGATCTGTCTGGAGGATTGGAACGCGAAGGGCGGTGTTCTGGGGCGGCCTGTTGAGCTCGTGTATTATGACGACCACAGTAATGCCTCGGAGGTTCCTGGTCTTTATACGAAGCTGATTACCGTCGACAAGGTGGATTTTATTCAGAGCCCCTACGGGACCCCGGCAATTACGGCGGCCATGCCGATTGCCATGGAGCATGGTATGGTATATCCCGGAAATGCGGCTCTGGCGGCGAATAAAGAGTTCAACTACAAGTACTATTTTAGCTTCTGGCCTCTGGGGCCCCGGCAGGTAGAGGGAATCGCTGATCTCTTCTTTGAAGCTGCAATGAGTTCCGGCGAAAAGAATCTGACGGTGGCGATCCTCTCGGAAGACAATGAATATGGTGCCAGGGTTTCCGAGGGTGCCCTTGAATCGGTTAAAAAGTACGGACTGAAGGTTGTCTATAACGACCGCTATCCTCCATCTCCCGCAACGGTGGATTTTACACCGGTCGTACGAGCCGTTCAGAATACCGGTGCGGACCTGTTTTTTGTGGGGTCGTTCCCTCAGGGCACGATTAGCATCATCAAGGCCTGTAAGGAGGTCGGATACAAGCCGAAGCTCTTCGGTGGCGCCATGACGGGTGTTGCTTATGCGGCGAACCTGACGGAGCTCGGGCCTCTCCTGAACGGTGTCTGTGCATGTTGTTACTATGTGCCTGAACCGACAATCCAGTTCGGTAACGTGGAAGATTTCCTGGAAACCTATCAGTCCCGGGCGGCTGTCGAGGGAGTAGACCCCCTGGGGTACTACAATCCGCCATGGGCCTATTCCAGCATGGATACCCTATTGAAGGCCATTGAGGCCACCGGGAGCCTGGATCAGACGGTTGTGGGTGATTACATCCTCGCAAACGGATGGGATTCCGTTGTCGGTAAGGGTGCTTGGGATCCCGCGGGAAGTGGCGAGATCGCTGAATCCAGGGGTTTCCTCGTACAATGGCGGGGCATCGAGAGTAATGACCTGAGTGAATTCATGGTTCCGGGAAAGCAGGTTATAATAGCGCCTGAGGAATATCAGTCCGGTCCCATGCTTTGGCCGTCTCCTCTTTTTGAGGATTGATATTCGTAAAGTAGACTGTAAAAAGCTGTGAATTGTGGCACGGAGTCTTCAATGGCTCCGTGCCGAATTGATTGAATATACCAGGCAGGCAACAATGATTGATGTAATTCTGAATACTATTGTTTCCGGTATTTTAATTGGAGGGTTCTATGCGGCTTGCGCGATAGGGTTGTCGATATCCTTCGGCATGTTGCGCATACCGAATATCGCCCATCCGGGTTTTATCATTGCCGGGGGCTTCCTAACGTACTATTTTAACAAAACCTTCGGCCTTGATCCCCTTTTAGCCGGACTCCTGATAATCCCTATCTTTTTTGCCTTTGGGTTTCTCTTATATAGGGGCTACAATCGGTTTTTCGAATCGAAGCGTGATGAGAGAGAGGGGCAGATGAGCGCGCTGGTGCTTTTTTTCGGTGTATTGATGATCATCGAGGCGCTATTGTCGGTTACCTTCGGCGTTGACTTTCGTACGGTCACGACACCATGGTCCTCGATTGTCCTCCACTTTGGATCGGTCGGTATATGCTTGCGTATGGCGGTTCCCTTTCTGTGTAGTGTTCTCATGGTGTGTATTCTCTATCTCTATTTTTCCAAAACCTACCTAGGTCTTGTTATTCAAGCGGTAGCCCAGGATTCCATGGCAGCTACTCTGATAGGTTCGGATCCGCGGTTTGCCAAGAGTATCGCTTTCGGTATTTCTTTCAGTACCGCTGCCTATGCGGGTACCCTGTTTGTCTGCCTGGTGCCGGTGGAGCCCAGCCTGGGAATGCAGTTCCTGGGCAGGGTTTTTTCCATTGCCATACTGGGCGGCCTCGGCAGTCCCCTCGGTACGGCTGTGGCAGGCCTCATTGTCGGCATTACGGAGAGTCTGACGACTGCCTATATTGGTTCCTCCTGGACCCTGGCTGTTTCTTTCATTCTACTGTTAATTATCATTGCGGTGAAACCCACCGGGCTGTTCAGGAGGTAGGATGATGAAAAAAGTTTCATTTGAATTGATCATACCTGGAATTATCGTAGCGTGCATCGGTCTTTTGATCGCTAAACTGGTTTCAGGGATCTATTTTTTCTATGTCTGCTATGCCATCCTCCAGATGATCGCCCTGGCGGCGGCATGGAATATTCTCGGGGGCTATACGGGGTATGTTAATTTTGGGATTGGCGGCTTCTTCGCCGCCGGCGCGTATACATCCATCGTACTGTTAAAATATTACGAAGTGAATTTCTTAGTAGCGATCCTTGCTGCCGGGACGGTCTCGGGTATCCTTGGATTGCTGATAGGCTATCTTTCCATCAGGGTTCGGGGGATCTATTTCTCCATTTCCACCATTGCTGTATCGACGATTCTCCAGATGGTAGTACTTAATACCCCATTTCTCGGCGGCGCCAAGGGATTTAAAATTATCAGGCCCCCTGCCTTCCCGCCATTTTCCAATTATATCGAGTTTTTATTTCTTCTCATACTTCTCATCAGCTTCTTTGCGGTGGCCGTCTCCCGGCTCATTGAGAAATCATGGATCGGGAGGAGTTTCCTGGCCATTAAGGATTCCGAGCAGGCCGCCGAGACCTCCGGTGTGGCTACCCTGAAGCTGAAGATATTAGCGACAGTCGTGAGCTGTGCACTGATGGGAATAGCTGGAGCTCCGTATCCCTATTTTATCACGCTGTTGGAACCCTACAGTGCCATGGGGTTGACCCTGGGGACTTATGCCTTTGCAGCGGTTTTCGTCGGCGGAAGGGGCTGCTGGTTCGGGCCGATTATCGGGGCCGTTCTTCTGGGGGGCTTGCAGCAGTCGGTTACGGTCATGATTTCCTCGGAATGGAATATTCTGGTCGTCGGCCTGGTGATTATCGCCTTTGTCCTCCTGGCGCCCAATGGAGTCGTTGGATTACTCAAAGGCAGGAAGAAACCGGTATTGCTGAAGAAGAAGGATAGGGTGTAGGAATATGGCTTTACTCGAAATGAAAAAGATATCCAAATCCTTTGGATTCCCGGCTCTGCAGAATGTCGATCTCTCCATTGACGCCGGTGATCGGATAGGGTTGATCGGGCCGAACGGATCGGGGAAAACAACCCTGACAAACATTATTACCGGACTGATTGCCTGTGACGACGGCCAGGTCATTTTTGAAAATCGGGATATCACAAAGCTCTCGGCCCATAGGCGATCCAGGTTAGGCATTGCCCGGACCTTTCAGATCCCCCAGCCGTTTTACTCCCTAATTGTACGGCAGAATCTCTATATTCCTTTAAGGTGTCGGCTCAAGAGTGAAGAGGCTATGTTCACCGAGGCGGGGAGACTCCTTGATCTTGTGGGACTTAGTGACAAGGCGGACGGCCTTCCCAGTGACCTGACTCAGATAGAGCAGAGAGAACTCGAGCTTGCCCGGGCTCTGGCCCTTTCACCCCGTCTCCTGATCCTTGATGAAGTCCTCGCGGGACTGACTTCCCAGGAGATCGACGGGGCACTGGAGATCCTGCGGGTCATATGTGAAAGCGGTGTTACGGTTATTATGATCGAACATATTATGAAGGCCGTTATGGGTTTCTGTAATAAAATTGTTGTCTTGAACTCCGGGATGAAGATCGCCGAGGGGATGCCGGAGGATATCTTCAGAAATCCGGAAGTAGAGAGGGCGTACCTAGGTGAATAAGCTTGTCGTAAATAATTTAAAGGCATCATATCAGTCCGTTCAGGTCCTTCATGATGTGTCCCTGACACTTCATGAAGGCGAAACAGTCATTCTCCTTGGAACGAACGGAAACGGAAAGAGTACTGTCATGAAGTGCATAATGGGGATGCTAAAATCCTGCTCAGGGGAGATATACCTGGAAAGGGATGGACAGAGAATCGATCTGCTCGGCAAAAAAACCCATGATATCGTTAATATGGGGATCACGCTGGTTCCGGAGGGGCGACGACTTTTCCCGTATCTCACGGTCAAGGAAAACCTTGTCCTGGGTTCATACCCTCATCATGCCAGAGGCGATGTGGATGAGAATCTCGACTATTGTTATGAGATTTTTCCCCGGCTGAAGGAGCGTCACCGGCAGATATCGAATACCCTCAGCGGTGGTGAGCGGCAGATGCTTGCCATTGCCCGTTCGTTGATGTCCAAGCCTGAAATACTTCTCATCGACGAGGCATCCATGGGACTTGCGCCGGTTATCGTCCGGGACGTGATGGTCCAGATAGGCCGCCTAAAGGACCAGCGAAAACTCTCTATCCTGCTGACGGAACAGAATTTCAATCAGGCCATCAAGATCGCGGACCGGGGATATATTATTGTTCACGGTAGTATTTCCTACGAGGGAAAGAACAAGGACGAGCTCATGGGAAACGATCTGGTGAAGAAGATATTCCTGGGAATCGAGTGACCCTACTATATATGATATGGAGTAAGGCATGGCTTTTTGGAAGATAACGACACTGTATTACGGCTTAACGTCGGGTAAGACTAAAAGTGGTCTTGACTGGGCCATTCCCTGGCTTGGATTCTATCTCACCGATGGAAACTATAAGATTCTCTGTGACACCGGGGTGAAGCGGGGATTCTTCAAGGACAATCTGAGTCCCTGGGACAATCATGCCGAGGGAGACGAAACCCATGTGCTGAGGGCCCTGGAGGGGATAGGAGTCCGACCGGAGGAAATCGATTATGTGATCTATACCCATTTCCATTGGGACCACGTGGGGAATTGCCATCTCTTTCCCCGGGCCACCCATATCTTTCAGGATGATGAATGGAAGGAATTAATCGATCCCCTGCCGTCTATGGAATTCTACCGGATGTATGATCAGCGGGTGATCCCGGAGTTGAAGAAACTCACCTGCGAGCGTATCTACGGGGACGTAAGGTTTCTCGACGGCCTGGAGATGTATCTGACCCCGGGGCATACCGCCGGAAGTCAGGTATTACGGGTAAATACCAGGGACGGCATCTATATCATAGCCGGTGACCTGATATGTACCTATCTCATGGCCTTTCCTGAGATTAGTGACTGGACGACCCTGGATGGGAAGTGTAAGCCCGTCCATCCGGAGGTGAGAAAGCAGCTTCAATCGGCCTTCACGGTCACAATATTCGATCATTACGCATGGTTCCGGTCCCAGTACCGGGTGAAGGGGATGATTACCGAACCACGGCAAATCCTGCCTGGACACGAGCCCTCGATTATGGGAAAAACCTTCGGCTGATGTAATCATGTTGTTTTCGCATCTATGTGGAGGAAATGAGAATGATGGAACTTAAAGATTCTGTAGCCCTTGTTACCGGTGCCGGCAGCGGCATTGGAAAAGCGATAGCCCTGCGGTTCGCCGAGGAGGGCGCGAAGGTGGTGGTGAATGATCTGACTGCCCTGGCCATGAAGGAAACGGCATCCGAGATCAGAGAACGATGCGGAAGGGATGTACAGATTATTGAGTACGCGGCCGATGTGTCCAGGTTTTCGGATATACAAACCATGGTAGATACGGTGGTTCGGCAATGGGGAACCATCGATATCCTGGCGAATACGGTGGGCATGGGTTCGCTGTTCGTCATCCAGGATATACCCGCGGAGGTCTGGGACCGAAACATCACTATTACTCTCTCTTCAGCCTTCTACTGTTGCAAAGCCGTGGCCCCTATCATGATCGAACATGGCAGGGGAAAGATCATTAGCATTGGCTCGACAGCGGGCGTGAGAATGAGTACATCCGCCGGGGTGGATTACACCGCAGCAAAATATGGACTTCAGGGGCTGAACCATACCCTGGCCTTTGAACTGGCAAAGTATGGGATCAATGTGAATGTTATCAATCCCGGTATGACAAGAACGCCCCGGAATACCAACTATATGGCGCCGGAGCAGATTAAAAAGCTCGAACGGGACATCCCTATGGGAAAATTTTGCGAACCCGAAGATATAGCCGAGACTGCGTTGTTCCTCGCATCGGACAGGTCCAGGATGATTACCGGGCAGGCCATTTCCGTAGATGGCGGGTGGACCCTTGGCCTTGCCCTGGATTATCCCTCGGTCATTGATTCCCGCTTAGAGATCAGCCGTACCAAGGCGGCCGAGTGGAGCAATAAGAACACCTAGTAAATTCGGAAGGTGAACGATACAGCCCCGGGTATCCCGGGGGAGAAGCTATATCGGATGGATTTGGTATCAGACAATCATGCATGATTGAGGATGGGAATGGGAAATTATTTTGATATCATTATAAAAAACGCGACGATCATCGACGGTTCGGGTTCTCCCCGGAAGACAGGAGACCTGGGTATAACCGACGGCCGCATCGTCCGGATTGGAACCGTGGAAGGTTCGGCGAAGCGCAGCATTGACGGATCGGGGAAGATTGTCTGTCCCGGTTTCGTGGATCCGCACAACCACGCGGACCTCTTTATCCTGGACGTCCCCCTGACACCGGTTCTGGCACGCCAGGGTATTACCACCTATGCCTGCGGGAACTGTGGGATCTCGGTGGCACCCCACGGTAGGGGAGAGTACGCCCGGGATTTAAGTAGGACCTTCGGGTTTTCTCTCCATGGCGGCTGGGACAGCTTCGAGGAATGGCTCGACATCGTGGAGGGAGAGGGGATCTCCCTCAATATGATCCCTTTTGCCGGCCATAATGCCATACGATCTTCCATCCTGGGTTCGGAATTCTCAAGACCCTCCACCGCAGAAGAGATGAAGGCCCTGGGACTGCTGACGGAACAGGTCCTGGAAGAGGGCGCCCACGGTATTACCCTCGGGCTGGACGGGGGAACCCCGGGGTTCTTTGCAGACTTTTCCGAACTCGTCGAATTAGGACGGATTATCGGTAGATATAACGGCATACTCATGCCCCACACCCGTCATCACCAGTATAACTGGGCCGCTTCCAAGAGCCCCCGGGACAAGGGTTACGGCATATACTACGGCCCGCCCAGCGAGGCATTTCTCGGGCGCTATCATGGACATGCCGAGGCAGTGGAGATCGCCGAAAACTCCGGTGTGCGGCTCCATATAGCCCATTTCTCGATACCCTACCTGGTTCATCAGCCTCATCCCGCCTGGCTGGATGAGGAGCTTGCCCGGGCGGCCCTGGAGGCGATCATCGATTCAGCCAGGGCCAGGGGGGTGGACGTATCCTTCGATGTGATTCCGAACATCGAGAGCATCGCCACCGAACGCCCCATTATAGATTCTTTCCTGTTTGACGGGATCACCAGGGACGAGGCGGCGGCGCGTATCGGCGACCATGCATTTCAGGACAGGATATTGGAGCGGATACGAGCCGGCAGGATGAAGTTCTTCTGGATACACCCCCTGGTAGATCCCTACTGGTTCGATTGTTTCAGGATACTGTCCTGCCGGGATAGGGACGTCGAGGGCAGGAATCTCGGCGAGATTGTGCGGGAGAAGGGTACGGGGCGGATCATGGACACGGTATACGATCTTTCCTTCCGTATACTCTTCGACCTGGTCTGCCGGGACCCTGAGGCTACCTGGGCGGCGGTGCTGGATAAACGGGGGACCGGGCTTTCCACCCTGTTGCAACACCCCTTCGCCATGCCCTGTACAGATTTGGTTGTCCCGGTTATTCAGGAGAACAAAAAGGCTATCTACGGTATTTCTCCCTACACCGCCAACATCTTTCCCGATTATATCCGGAGGTTTGTCCGGGAGGAGAAGGACCTGACCCTGGAGGAGGGGATACGGAAGGCAACGTCTCTGCCGGCGGAATATCTCTTTGGGCTCTCAGACCGGGGATTGTTGAAGGAAGGCTATTGGGCGGATGTGGTCCTTTTCGATTACGAGAATCTGCGGGGAACGGCTGATTTCAGCGATCCGGTAAAGCCTCCCCGGGGAATTGATTATGTCATTGTAAACGGTGAAGTGATTGTTGAGAACGGAAACCACAACGGTGGAAGACCGGGAAAGGTTCTTCGGCGCGAGTAAGTAATTGGAGGCTTTTGTATGAAACTGACCGAAAGGCAAAAGGAATTAATTGGTAAAACGTTCATTGATTTTCAGCAGACATCCTATATGCAGGAACACGGTGTGGTTTTTAACAGAGCCGAAGGTCTTTATTGCTGGGATACAAACGGTAAAAGATACTTTGATGCCGTTGGAGGAGTGTATGTAGCAACTTTAGGTCATCGTCATCCTGAAATACTTGATGCTATGAGAAAACAAATGGAAAAATCGATTTTTGTTCCTCCTTTACATGGCATTTCCGATACAGGTCTTGAGTTTATTGAAAAGATGGGTTCTATTACTCCGGGAAATGTAAATTTTATTAAGGGCTTCAGTGGTGGTTCCGAGGCTAATGAGGCCGCATTTAAATTTGTACGGCAATATTATAAACAAACTGACAGGCCGACAAAATATAAATTTATCAGCATGTATTTAAGTTATCACGGTGCTACCATGGCCGCCGCGACGGCCAGTGGCGGATCAGAGCGGAGAACGAAGTTCGAACCCCAGGTTGGGGGATTTCTGAAAGTACCGAATCCTCTTCAGTTTCGTGACAGATTTGCGGATTGGGAAGAGGCTAACAAATTTTGTGCCGATTGGATTGAAGAAGTTATTGTGAATGAAAATCCTGATACCATTGCCGGAGTGCTTCTGGAACCTATTTGTAACACCGCGGGAATTGTAAAACCCACGACGGAGTTTTTCCAACGTGTCAGGAAAACATGTGACAATCACAATGTTGCGCTGATCCTTGACGAGGTTCTCACGGGTATCGCAAAAACCGGACGAATGTTTGCTTCGGAGATTTTCGGTATTGTTCCTGATGTTCTTACAACCGGAAAAGGATTATCAGGAGGTGTCTATCCTATGGGTGTTATGGCTGCCCGGGAAGATATGGCACAAGCCTTTATCGGTAAACCGGAGGAAGGCCTTCAGTTTGGGCATGGACATACCTGGGCCGGGAACCCTCTCGCCGGAGCTGTTGGAATAGCAACCATCGATATCATTCAGAAATATAATCTATGTGAAAAAGCCCGGAGTCTAGGTGATTATTTAAATAAGAAATTAGAACAGCTTAAGAAATATGGATGCATCCGCGAAATCCGTGGTAGCGGAGTTTTAAGGGGGGTTGAATTAGTAAAAGACCCTCAAACCAATGAACCCTTCCCTAAGAAATCCAAACTGGGAGACGCTTTGAAAATTACCAGTGTGGACAATGGTCTCATTATGCGTGTAGACCGGGATTGGTTTGCCGTGTGCCCGCCCCTGATAGCTGAAAAAAAAGATATTGATGAACTGTATGATCTTATTGAACAGAGTCTGAAGAAAGCCTTGGATATGATTTGAAGTTCATGACCGGTTTTTAGGAGAAGAAGGAAATGATTGACGTGTTTCCGAAATACAAAGCGGCAGTTATTCATGCAGCACCGGTATTTATGGATAAGGATAAAAGTGTGGAGAAAGCTTGCGGATTGATTCAGGAAGCGGCTAAAAAAGGAGCCTCCATCGCGGTTTTTGGTGAAGGTTTTATTCCCGGATATCCTTTATGGAGCATGGTCAATCCCCCCTATGCGATACATGAATTATTTTTAACACTGTATCGAAATGCCTGTTCCATACCCGGTCCTGAGATCGATTGTATACGTTCGGCTGCAAAGAAAGCAGGGGTGTTTGTTTCCCTGGGGGTTAATGAAAAAAAGAAAACGAGTCCCGGAACTTTATGGGCAGCCAATCTTCTTATTGACCCGAACGGACGAATAATTGCTCACCATCAGAAACTTGTTCCTACCTATGCTGAAAAGCTCGTATGGTCCAACGGCTGTTCAAGGGGACTTTCTGTTTCTTCGACCAATTTAGGTTCTATTGGTGCATTAATCTGTGGAGAGAACACAAACCCCCTGGCCAGATTCGCCTTGCTTGCCCAGGGTGAACAGATCCATCTTTCCTCGTACCCACCGGCTTGGCCCTTTAAGGATGTGGGGGCGAAGGACGAGTATGATCCCTGTCGAGCCAATGAGATCCGCGCTGCCGCACATGCTTTCGAGGGAAAAGTCTTTAATGTAGTAGCTTGCAGTGTGTGTGATGAACTGACTATTGAAAAGTCCGCTTTAAGTGATAAAGCTCGTGAATTGATAGAGAGAACTCCCAAGCCCGCCAGTATGGTCATTGGTCCGGCGGGGAATATTATTTCCGGTCCGGTTACGGGAGATAAAGAGGAAATATTAATAGCGGATATTGATCTTGAAAAATCGATTATTGAAAAACAAGCTCATGATATTACAGGCGGATATAACCGGTTCGATGTTTTTACTCTTCATCTATGCCGAAATCCCTTGGATTCCTTGAAGATAACCGACGGGGGAACACCGGAAGAGCCGCTTGATCCATCGAATGAAGAACCGGCCGGTGAGAATATCCACGCTTCTTGTGAGTCCGATATGTTAAGGGAAATCCGATGAGAATACGAGGTGTATATGTTTTCCAGAGCTGTTGAGACTGAATTAATAAAGCGCTCCGAAGAAATTCGCCGGGAGCTGATTAAAATGTTTTCTTTCGGAACTGCCCATCATTATGGAGGATGCCTTTCCTGTGTCGAAATAATGACAAGTTTGTTCTTTTATAAAATGCATTTTTCCTTCGCTAATCGGGAACATCCGAACCGAGACAGATTTATAATGAGCAAAGGTCATTCGATTCCCGTACAGTATGTCATTCTTTCAATGCTGGGCTTTTTCCCAATGGAAGAACTGAAAACAATAAAAAAACTACATAGCAGGCTTCAAGGACATCCGGACATTAATAAAACTCCGGGTATAGAGGCGCCCACAGGATCCTTGGGGCAAGGTCTTTCATACGCCAATGGGATCGCACTGGCTGGAAAATTTGATGAAAACACCTTCCGTGTCTTTGTTCTTGCCGGTGATGGCGAAATTCAGGAAGGGCAGATTTGGGAAGCGGCTATGGCTACAGCTCACTACAATCTGAAAAACGTTTGTTTGATTATTGACAGAAATAAATATCAGAGCCAGGGAATGGTGGATGAAATGATGTCTATCGAACCTCTGGAAGATAAATTCAAAGCTTTCGGATGGAAGGCAGTAAGGGTAAATGGCCACAATATCAGAGAACTTTGCGCCGCCCTGGACTCTCTGGATAATGAAGATCATCCTGGGGTTATTATAGCCGACACGGTAAAGGGTAAGGGTGTTCATTTTATGGAGGATACATATAAATTCCACAATTACGCTTTGTCTGAGGAAGAATATTCTATCGTTCTTAAAAAACTGTCTTCCGATGGCTTGATGGGGGTGTGATGATATGAAAGAAAGAAAAGAAGCACCCAGAGACAGATTTGGTAAAGTCTTGGTAGATTTGGCAAAACAGGATAAGAATGTTCTTGCCATGGATTGTGACCTGGGAAGGTCTACGCGGGCTTATAAAATCAGTGAAGTGGATAAAGAAAGATTTCTGGAGATGGGTATTGCCGAGCAGAATATGATTTCCACTGCCGCCGGTTTGGCACATGAAGGAAAGATTGTTTTTATCAACTCTTTCGCTGTTTTTCTCACGGGCAGAGGATTCGATCAGATCCGGCAACAGATAGCATTACCGAAAATGAATGTTAAAATCTGCGGTTCCAGCGCCGGGTTGACCCAAGGGTGTGACGGGGCAACTCATCAGTCGATTGTTGATGTTGCTTTAATGCGCTCTTTACCGAATATGACTGTTCTTGCACCTGCAGATGGTCCGCAGACTGAAGCTGCTGTGCGATATGCTTATTCCCTTAAAGGTCCTGTGTATCTACGTCTTTCACGATACGAAATAGAGAATATCTTTTCAGATCAACGCCAGGAAAAGATTCTGGAAGTAATGGAAATAAAAAACGGTAAAAATGTAGCTCTTGTTTCTTGTGGACCGATATTAATGCATGTGTTAAAGGCTGCGGATTTATTGGACAAAGAGGGCATTAGTACAGGAGTTATTAATATTCCTGTGATAAAGCCTTTAGATTCCAGGGTTCTCATCTCTCTTGCCAGGAAGTATAAAGCCCTCTTTGTAGTGGAAGAACATAATAAATATGGGGGATTATCAAGTGCTGTTGCCGAAGTGGTTGCCGGTATGAAAGATGTCTCAAAAGCCTGGGTGAAGAGTCTTGGCTTACAGGATGTTTTTGGACAATCAGGCAAAGCTGATGAACTGTTAGCCGAATATGGATTAAATGCTGAAGGAATAGTGAAACAAGTTAAGAAAGCTTTCGTAGAAGAATAATCTATTCTTTTCGGTGTTCCTCATGCCCCTCTCCCCGCAGCATCTCCGGCGCGTGGGGCAGCAGGGGCAGAATAATTCTGGCGCACAGCCGAACGGCTTTCTCGGAGCCGGGAAAGTTAATCACCACGGTATGACCCTTAACGCCGGCTCTTCCCCGGGACAGCATGGCCTGGGGGGTTTCCCGGTAGGACTCGGTCCTCAGGATTTCGGCAATCCCCGGAAGTTCTTTCTCGCACCACCGGGCGGTGATTTCCGGGGTCAGATCCCGGGGGCCGATACCGGTGCCGCCGGAGGTGATGATGAAGTCCGCCCCCGCCGCGGCGTCCAGGGCCTTGCGGATATATTCCTCTTCGTCCGGCACGACGGTAATGGAAATCTCAGCTTCGGGGTAAGCCTGTCGAAAAATTCCCGCCGCTGCGGGACCGGACACATCTTCGTATTCTCCCCGGAAAGCCCGGTCGGATATGGTTATAATCTGTATGTTCAATGGTTACTCCTGGTTTCTTCCGCTTCGTTCCTGATCTTTTCCAAGGTTTCGGTCACGGCAGGGGAAGATCTTCCGGTTTTATAGATTCCCGGTGCCGCTGGACAAAATCGGGATACAGTTCCTGTCCACCGGAGAGCACCTTCCGCACGTTGAGTATCCGGTACCGGTTTCTCGGGTGGTCTTCCTGCTGTTCCATCAGGGTCCGGTAACGCTGATAGGCCGAGAGAATGCTGGACTCGATCTCTTTCCGCTGTTTTTCTTCCTCCGGCTTTGGGGGAATAAGGATACAGTCCCCGGGCCTGAGAAAATCGGGATCGGGAAAGCTGCGGCTGTTGGTGTCCCACAGGTAAGGCCAGAGGTCGATATCTCCCCAGTACCGCTGGGCCAGGCGGCTGAAGGTGTCTCCGGGGGTAACTTTATAAGCCATGGGTGAAGAGTCCTGAGGTTCGGTGATCTTCTCCGGCGGGGAAGCCGGTTCCAGGGGTTCCGCCTGTTCCGGTTTTTCCAAGGCTGCCTGGGTTTTACCTCTTTCTTTTTTTTCAGAGTTCCTGGGGATCAGGATAAGCAGCAGGCTGAATACTACCAGCAGGGCCCCCAGAATTTTTATGGCGAAGAGGACCCGGCGTCGGCCGTTTTTTTTCTCCGGTTCGTTGAGGGCTTTCTGTTCAAGGGGCGTTACGGGCAGCGCCTCAGCCGGTTCTTTCTCAACCAAAGCCCCGGAGGTCTCCGTCGGTGTCTCTTTTCTCGGTGGTCCGGAGGCTTCCGGCACCGGAATCTTCGGTTCCTCCCTGGGCAGGGTGTCCCGGTACCTGGAGGCTTTCACCAGGAGTCCCGGGTGCTCCTCTTCCAGGATAACCGGCTCCAGGTGGGCGTACTCTTTGTTGACCCGTTCCGCCAGGGCGGAAGCGGGAGAAAACTTCATCCGCAGATGTTCGGGGATAACGATCGGCTCTCCTGACCGGGGATTCACGCGGATGCTGCCCTTGACCGGGACCGTACTGAAACTGCCGAAACCGAAGAGGGATATTCTGCCTTCGTTTTTTATCTCCGATTCCAGAAGGTCGAACAGATCGCCCAGGAACCCCTTGGCAGTGACTTCGTCGACGGGAATCTTTCCTTTCAGACGCTCCAGGAGGTCTTTGGGTTTCAGGCTGTTACTCATTGATCCGCCTCTTCAGCTTTTCGGAGGGGCGAAAGGTAGCCTTTCGGGAAACCGGCAGCCGCATCCGTTTCTTTAAAGACGGGTTATAGCTGATTCGTTCATTCTTTATCTCGCTCCGGAAGGTGCCGAAACCCGGCTGGTTGTAATGATCGCCTTCCTCCAGGATCAGAACGATTTCTTCCAGAATCGCCTCCAGCACCTCCCGGGCGTCTTTCTGGGTAATTTCCGATCGAGCGGCCAGTTCTTTTATCAATTCCTGTTTCGTCATGGGATTTCAGTATAAAGGGGATTCCGCCGGATGACAATGCGGAAATTCACCCCCCCCTCCGGCAGCACCGGAACATCCCGGGGCTTTGGCGTTTTCCTTTTCAACGGGGTTTTTAGGTGTTTTCGGAAGGCCGGTCTTCCCGTCGTTTGCTTTGGGGAGCCTTTTTTACTAAAATCATATCATGAAACATACCGGCGGCAGAACTTCCTTTATCCTGTCGGTCATACTATTGTTATCCTCGACAATCTGGCCTCTTCAGGGACATTCGCTTCTGTGGAAAACCTTCTCCACGGATAACGGGCTTTCCCAGAACTCGGTGAACGCTATTGTTCAGGATTCCCTGGGAAGAATGTGGTTCGGAACTCAGGACGGTTTGAACCGCTACGACGGTACAGAGCTGAAGACCTACTACGGTGACAGCCTTCTCGGTGACGCCGAGGCAACGGGGGTGGACGTAAAAGCCCTTTGTATAAGTAATTCCGGCAGGGTGTACGCTCTTGTCAATAGAAATATTCTGGTTCGGTATGATCCTGAAGCAGGTACTTTCACCGAGGTGATCTCTCTGGATAGTACTGAAATCAAGTATATCTGCGCCGCCGAGAAAGGGTATGTTCTCCTCGCGGGGGACGATTCCCTGGTTTTAACCAACGGTTCGGACCTGGTATTTCTGGATAGCCCCTTCGACGCGGATATCTACCACCTGTGCAAAACCGGGAAGACTACCTTCCTGGTTACCAGCAACCTGGGGGAACTGGCGGAGTTGCAGGTAGGCGAGGATATGGAGGTTCTCATATCGGAGCCCAGGTTTTCAGGGATTGAAGGTCCCCTGCATTGCTATGCCGCGGCCAACGGGAATGTGTTGGTTACAAGCTCCGGGGATATCTATGCCGAAGAAAACGGCATGCTGATTTCCCGGCTCCCCCTTTCGGGGGAGATACGAGTCTCCGCGTGTATGGAAGGACCGGACGGTCTGTTATGGATCGGTACTTCGGGCGACGGGATCTATCGCGTGGATGTAAAAACCGGCGGATACACCCATGAATCCACCGAGAACGGATTGCATGACGACTATATTCTCTCCCTGTACACGGATGGCAAGGACACCGTCTGGGCCGGATCCTGGAGTTCCGGGGCTGCCGGCAGCAGTCTGAATCTCCAGTGTATCGAGCATGTCTCCCCCGGGGACCTGGGCCTTTCGGAAGCCGATGTCATGGCGGTAGAGGAAACCTCCACGGGTGATCTCTGGCTCAGTATCCTGGGAAACGGGATTCTAGTCATAAAAACCACGGGAGAACTGCTGCGCCTGGGCACCGCCACGGGGCTTCCTTCCGATTATTATCTCAGCCTGATGGAAGATTCCGCCGGCAGGATCTGGGCCGGTACGGCCGCGTCGGGGGTTGTCGTTATTGACCCGGTTTCTCTGCTCCCGGTTTTTCATTATCACACCGGGGCACAGCAAGCCCGGAGGATTCTTTCTGATAAAAGCCATCACACCCTGGAGCTTGCAGACGGGAGCGTCGTGATCTGTCAGAGGCAAACGGAATTGCACTCCGGCGGTATCAGCCTGGTGGACCCCCAGGGAAGGGTGACCCTGCTGGCGGTATCGGAGACTGTGTGGTCCGCCGTAGCGGCGGGGGAGCGGGTGATCCTGGGCACGGAGAAGGGCCTGAAAGAATTCGTCCCCCGAACCGCGGAGATCCTGGATATCGATATTCTGCCGTCCCTTCCGAAGGAGCAGCTGAAGATATGGACTCTCTGGGCGGAAGATCAGGATACGATCCTGGCAGGCACTCTCGAGGGACTGTTCAGGCTGTCCCTCACCGATGGATCGATGGAACGCTGGTCGACCAAGGATGGACTGGCGAACAATGTCATATACGCCATTGCCGTTGACAACCGGGGAGAGTACTGGGTCAGCACGAATAAAGGAATATCCAGGATCACGCCCTATGAAGACGCCATCTTCAACTTCAAGCCGGTTCACGGGCTTCAAAGTATGGAATTCAATTTGCATTCCCTCATTCGAACAAAAACAGGGGATTTTATTTTTGGCGGTATTAACGGGTATAATCGCTTCAATCCTGATACGATTTCAATTGACCAGGAGCCTTTACACAGCTTTATCGGTGAACTCCGGTTGTTCAATGTTCCGATAGACCCGGGGAAAGAATATAACGAAAGGGTAATCACCGATGCGACCATTGAAACCTTGCAGGGTCTCCAGCTTCGGCATGGGGAGAACAGTCTGATGTTTCAGATCAGAGCACCCAACTACCTGGACCAGGAAAGCACCGTTTATCGCTACAGACTCAGGGGATTCGATGAGAACCTCGCGGAAGACAGCTGGATCGCCGCGGGGAAGAAACATTACGCCGCCTACACGAATCTGCCGCCCGGCAGGTATCAGTTTCAGTTCCAGGCGACCGTGCAATACGGCCGGTGGCCGGATACCTATGAAACCTTTGATCTGGAAATTCTTCCTTCCTTTTTTCAAACGGTGCCGTTTAAAATGCTGGTTATTCTCGCCGTTCTGGTGGTCCTGGCGGGGATTTCCTATTATTTTCTACGACTTTCCAGGGAAATAAAAGAGCGTCAACGGGTGGAATTGGTACTGCAGAAGGAATTATCCGACAAGGATCTGCTCATAAAAGAAGTGCACCACCGGGTGAAGAACAATCTTTCCGTTATCATCAGTCTGATCAACCTGCAGGAGCACATGATTACATCCTATGAAGACGGTATTGAAGCTTTTTCGAAAATGAAGGGACGGGTGTATTCCATGGCCCTGGTTCATGAAGCCCTCTACATGAATGAGAATGTTTCTTCCATCGATATGACATTGTATATCAATGACATAGCAGAATACATCGTTCAGAGTCAGATAAACAGTTCTACCTTCCATCTTTTCAAGGATCTTCAATCGAGCCATCTGGATATAACCAAGGCGATACCCTGCGGCCTGATACTCAACGAGGTGCTGACCAACGCCATTAAGCATGCTTTTCCTGATGCCGACGGCGGAGAAATACATATACGGTTCGCCAGGGACGGAGGATCAGGTTATGAGCTTACCGTCAGGGATAACGGCATCGGTCTGCCCGCCGATTTTTCCGAAAGACAGTACCCTTCGGTAGGTATGTCGATTATCGATTCTCTGGTTCTGCAGCTTGAAGGCCGGGGGGGCTACAGTACCTCCGGGGGAACCGTCTTTAAGATATTTTTCCCGGGATGAACCTCTAACCGGCCACTGAACTGAAGAGGTCCAGGTTCCTTTCCAGGGAGCTCCCGGCGAGAAGATCCTCCAGAGCCTGTTCATAATGGTGTGCCTGAACGCCGGGAATGAGGTTTTCAGCGGCCAGCTTTCCCAGGAGGACGATATTCTGCATCCTGGTGTCGGAGAGGTCCTCGTGAAATACGGGAATCACCCGGACATCCTTTTTTGCCGCCTCCGATTCCACCATCTTTCGGGTTGCGGACTGTGATGACCCGAGTCTGACAGGAAGGCTTTCCCATTCGGTATCATAAAAGATAAGAGTTCCACCCTTTCGGCAGTACCACGACAGGGCGCGGAGGGCTTCGGTCCGCTCCAGAGCCACGGCCAGGTCGGCGCCTCCTGCAGGGATAAGGGGGGAGTGGAAGGATTCGCCGATCCTGATATGGGACTGAACGGTGCCTCCCCGCTGGGCCAGCCCGTGGGTATCCACCCCGCGCACTTTGAGACCGGCGTAATCGCAGGTCCGGAGGATCGCTTCGGCCAGAAGGCCGATGCCCTGCCCCCCCACGCCGATGAGATAGATGTTCATCGATACCGGATTCATTTCTTTTCTCCTTTCTCCAGGCTGATGGCTTGCACCGGGCAGGTCTGCAGGCAGGAGCCGTCGCCGATACACAGGTCTTCGCTCACCACCACCGAACCGTCGGGCTGTAACTGAAAAGACGGACAGCCGAAAAGGCTCACGCATTCGTGGATCTTCTCACAGGTTTCCTGGTTAATCTTCGCCCTGGTTTCCGGGTGGATTCCCTTCTTCCTCCGTTCCCGGGTGAACTTCAGCATGCAGGGGTGCCGGGCGATAACCACCGAGAATCCCGGTTCTTCGATAGCTTCCTTCACCGCTTCGGTGAGCTTTGCCTGCTGATAAGTGTCCACGTCCCGGATGCTTTTCACCCCCAGAGCCGGGAGAAGGGTTTTAATGCTGACGGCCTCGGCGACGCCATGGACCGACTTGCCGGAACCCGGATGATCCTGGTGACCCGTCATGGCGGTGGTTCCGTTCTCCATGATGATCAACGTCAGGTTGTGGTTGTTGTAGACGGCGTTGACGATTCCCGGAATACCGGCGTGGAAGAAGGTGGAATCACCGAGAAAAGCCACCACCTTCCTGGACCGGTTGAACAGAGAAAGTCCTGCTCCGGTACCGGAGGAATGGCCCATGCAGAGGAGAACCTGTCCCATTTCGTAGGGGGGAAGAAACCCCAGGGAATGGCACCCGATGTCGGCCACGGTAATGTCTTCCGCCTTCAGAGCCTTCTTGACGGCGTAAAAAGCGCTCCGGTGTCCGCAGCCCGGGCAGAGCTGAGCCGGCCGGGGCGGCACCGCGGCTGATGAAATTTCAGCGGTCGGCAGCGGAAAGATTTCCGGCCAGGTTTCCGCGAGAACCCGAGCGGTTTTATCCGGGGTGTATTCCCCCAGCCACTGGTCCGGCGATTCCTTTCCTCGAATTCGGGTTTCGATTCTCTCTTCGTAAGCCAGGACTTTCACCTCTTTTTCCAGGATCGGGTCCAACTCTTCTATCACCTTGACCTCTTTATGGGATTTCAGAAATCGAAGGATCGTTTCCCGGGGCAGGGGGTGAACCATGCCCAGGACGAGAAGATCCGGGGGATTGGGAACTCCTTCCAGACTGTCGCGGATCGAGAGGGAAGGCAGCCCGGCTGTGAGGATTCCCCGGTCGGAACCTTCCCCGAAGGTTTCCGCCAGGCCATCCGTATCGGCGTATTGCGACAGAGCTTGGAGCTTTTCCAGAGCCCGGGTTTTCAAGGGGAACACCCCGGAAGTCAGGGGGATGTAAGGACCCTTGGCCGGATCGAACCGGGATGTTTCATCGATCCTCCGGGGGGTATAGGAATCGAAGGAAACCTTTTCCTTGGCGTGGCAGACATGGGTGGTCAGCCGGAGGATCACCGGCATCTTCATTTTTTGTGACAGGG
>JAFGDJ010000001.1 GCA_016932135.1 Spirochaetales bacterium
AATAATCAAGCCGGTATAATCTTTCCCACGGTATATGAGCCTACAGGACTGGATACGGCAACGGCAACCCTGACCGCAGAATTCTGGATCGGTGAAACCGAGCTTACAAACGCCGTAGCCGCGGCGGTTTTTCAATGGGCCTGGAAGAACGAGAAATTCAGCGCCACGGTATCCGATCCCAACGGACTCGACAGTACCAGGGCAAAACACGGCGGACAGATACTCCTTGACATGGCGGATGACGCTTGCCGGGTGCATTACAACGATTTGACAGGCTTTTCGGCAGACAGCGGGTATGAAAACAACCCCCTGACCAATGTCACCTGGTACGGGGCCGTGATGCTGTGTAACTGGCTGACGGAAATGCGGGACGGCGGCACCGCCAATGTGGTATATACCAATATCGACACCTCCTGGAATCACGAGGAAACTCTTGAAGATACCGTAGAAACGGGGTACCGTCTGCCGTCCCATGAAGAGTGGGAGTACGCGGCCAGGTACCTGGGAACCACCGCGCCGACGGTTGGAAATCTGGCTTCACAATATATAGCCCGGAATCATAACGCTGGAGCCGCTACCCTCACCGAGGGTTACTGCTGGACCCCCGGCGTCTATGCCGCCGGCGCGACGGACGACTATTATAACGCGGAAGCCTGCAGGGCTGTGGCGGTGTATTACGGGCAAGACCCCGCGCCGACGGATGAGGCCGCGGTGAAAAGTCTCGGAGCAGGCAGCGCCTCGGTACTGGGTCTCTATGATATGAGCGGAAATGTGGGGGAATGGTGTTTTACTATCCTTGAAGCCTATCCCTCGGAGATTTCCCGAATATTTTGCGGTGGTTCCTATGACAGTGACTCTGAGGGTCTGGTAGTCGGCATCTTTGATTATGATGATCCGGACAATGATAGAGACTACCAAGGACTCCGGCTCTGCAGGACGACGGAGTAGGCATCTCCTCCGCCGAAGGTATCTATCAAAGGGTTTTGGGAAATTTTTTCAGTGCTTCCGGAACGGGATGCTAGTATATTTTAGCTGGACTCTGAAGGAATGCGTGTCGGAAGAAAACAATCCTCACCGCTTTTTCCTTACAGCCTTTTATGAGGAGTATTACCATGCATTACACACCGGATACCAACCGATATGAATCGATGACCTATAACCGCTGCGGCAGAAGCGGCCTGAAGCTGCCGGCCATATCCCTTGGCCTGTGGCACAACTTCGGCGGCAGCGACATATACGAAAACGCCCGGGCCATGATTCGCCGGGCTTTCGATCTGGGGATAACCCATTTCGACCTGGCCAACAACTACGGACCTCCCCCGGGATCCGCTGAAGAAAACTTCGGAAAGATTCTGAAGCAGGATCTTTCAGCATATCGAGATGAACTCTTAATCTCCACCAAGGCCGGGTATGACATGTGGCCCGGCCCCTACGGTATCGGCGGATCGCGAAAATATCTGCTGGCCAGCCTCGATCAAAGCCTCAAACGGATGGGGCTGGAGTATGTGGACATCTTCTACAGCCACCGCTATGACCCGGAAACACCCCTGGAGGAAACCCTGGGGGCCCTGGCTTCGGCGGTACACCAGGGAAAGGCCCTCTATGCCGGAATTTCTTCCTACTCGGCGAAGAAAACCCGGGAAGCCGCCGCCCTTCTAAGGGATATGGGGGTACCCCTGCTGATCCACCAGCCCTCTTATTCCATGCTGAACCGGTGGATCGAGGACGAACTGCTGGATACCCTGGAACAGGAAGGTGTCGGGTGCATCTCCTTTTCACCCCTGGCCCAGGGGCTCCTCAGCGGAAAATACCTGAACGGTATTCCCGAAGGTTCCCGGGCATCAAGACCTGGCTCCTTTTTACGGGAATCCATGCTTTCCGAAAAGAACCTGGCCAACATTCGCGCTTTGAACGACATCGCCAAACGCCGGGGACAGAGCCTTCCGCAGATGGCCGTGGCCTGGATCCTGCGAAAGCCGCAGATCACCTCCGTACTCATCGGCGCCGGCAGTGTTCGGCAGTTGGAAGAAAACATCGCCGCCCTGGAAAAAAGGGATTTCACCCCGGAAGAACTGGCGGAGATCGACAACTACGCCGTGGAGGGAGACATCAACCTCTGGGCGAAATCCAGTAACGCGGGATAGGACCTCATGAATTCGAAGGACAGCCGGAATTTCGTCCAGGCTCTGGAAACCGGTGACCGGGAACTTATGAAAACAGTTCCCCGGGCTGATGTGCATAACCACGCCGCCTTAGGGGGCGACTTTCACAGCTGGGCGGCGAAAGAAGGGTTCGATCTGCCGGAGAGCCCGCGTCATTTTCCCGATTTCACCGATTTTCAAGCCCTCGTCAACACCATCTTTACCTATCCGGAGAATAATCCGGACGGAGATTTTCGCAGCAAACGATTCCTGAGCCTCTTTGATGCCACCTATGAACTCGCCGCCGCGGACGGTATAACCTACATCGAGCCGGGCTACGACGCCGTACTCCTGGATCATTACGGCATGGACCTGGAAAGGATGATTTCCGACCTGCGGCGGCAGACCGACCGCTACAGTGACCGTTTGACGATACGGCCGGACGTGGGGATTCTCAGGGTATGCGACATGAAAGACATCGAGAGAACGATCTATCCCTGCATCGAGTCGGGATTCTTCAATGCCCTGGATGTCTTTGCCGATGAGCGGTCCGGGCCGCCGGAGGACTTCAGGGACATCTACCGCGCCGCGAAAAAAGCCGGCATGAAGCTGAAGGCTCACGCCGGTGAGCTCCTGGAGGCCGAGTTCGTCCGCCGCAGCGTGGAGGTTCTGGAGCTTGACGAGGTACAGCACGGTATTGCGGCAGCCACATCTCCTCCGGTCATGCGATTCCTCGCCGATAACGGGATCCGGCTCAACCTGTGCCCCTCCAGCAACATCCAGCTCTGCCAGGTCGAGTCGTTCAAGACTCATCCCATGAGGATTCTGATGGACCATGGAGTAAAGGTGACGGTGAACACCGACGATATCATTATCTTCGGGCAGAGGTCGTCGGAAGAGTTTTTCAATATGTTTGGCACCGGGTTGTATACACCGGAAGAACTGGACGAAGTGCGGCTGAACGGGTTTCCTTTAAGCTGACCCAGGCACCTTCACATTGAGAAAACCATGTTTCCCTTCCCCGGTCCTTCTGCTATACTCCTTTTATGACCCGGGACAAGGCCGACCATTACACCCTGCAGGCGAAGAAAGAAGGCTACCCCGCCCGCTCGGTGTATAAGCTGAAGGAAATAAACGAGAAATTCCGGCTCCTCAGGCCTGAGATGAAGGTTCTCGATATCGGGGCCGCCCCGGGAAGCTGGTCCCTCTTCGTCCTCCGGACCCTGAAAAACCGCTGCGAGGTAACCGCCTTTGACCTGCAGCCCCTGGGAATAACACCTCCGGCGGGTCTCGTATTCCTTACGGTCGATGCCTTTGGTGAAAAAGCTGCGACCCTGATATCCGAGCGGGGTCCCTTTGACCTGGTGATGAGCGACGCTGCGCCGGCGACCACGGGAAACCGAACGGTCGACACCGGGCGGTCCTTTACCATCGCGGAAAGCGTCCTCGCTCTGGTGGAAACCCACCTGTCTCCCGGCGGCTCGGTAGTCATAAAGATTTTCCAGGGAGGGGACGAAAAGGTACTGTTGGAACGCATGAAGGGTCTTTTCGGCTCCGCCCGGGCCTTCAAGCCCAAGGCTTGCCGAAGCGATTCCTTCGAGACCTACCTCATCGGTACGGATAAAAAGGGGGTGTAATATGAAGTCGTGTTCGGCTCTGATACCGGCAGCCTTCCTTCTTCTGGTTTCCTGCGCCACCATCCCGCCGCCTTCCGAAAGCGGCTCAAGCACCCCGGCGGAAGGAGATCTTTCAAAAACCCAAGCCCTGCTGGTGGAAGGAGCCCGCTCCGTCCTGGGAAAGGATCGGCTGGTTATCCGGGGAAAGGAATTTCGCATCGACTGTACCGGCGTCGTCATGGCGATCTACTATTACGCCGGTATCGATCTTTCACCCGCCATGAGCGCCTACTCGGGCAACGGGGTGAACCGGCTTTACAGCTACCTCCGGGAGAAGAAACTGATCTACCGGGCCGACATTCCGGCCCCCGGAGACATCATCTTCTGGGACAACACCTGGGATGCCAATGAAGACGGTGTTTACAATGATTACCTCACCCACACCGGTATGGTAGTCGAAGTGGATAAAACAGGGCTCATTACCTACGTTCATCACAACTACTCGAAGGGGATCGTTACCGAGTACATGAACCTTACCGATCCCGACACGGAGCGAGCGACCCGGAAAGGTGAAATAGTGATCATCAACTCACCCATGCGCATGAGAGGTTCCCCCCCCGCTCCGGAAGGCCAAAGGTTGGCCAGTCACCTGGCAAAATCCTTCGGGAAAGGGTACCTGCTTCCCCGCTGAAGCGTTTACCCGAGACCAGCCATTCTATAGGCCTCGGCTTCCTTCGCCGGATCTTCGGCGGTATAGATCCCCCGGCCGACGATAATAAAGTCCGCCCCTCCCTTTAAGGCATCCTCGGCGGTGAGATACTGCTGCCCTAAGGAATCTTTCCCGGCTTTCAGGGCGACCCCCGGCATCAGGAGAAGCTGCCCGGCCGGTACCTTTTTCTTAAGCTTTCCCACCTCTTCCCTGTTCCTTCCATGTCCGATATACCCCGAAACCACCGGGGCGTGAGCGCGGCCGCTTTCTATTACCTGCCGCGTGTAGGCTTCGGTTATCAGATTCCCCTCCGAAGACATCCCCGCCAGGAGAAAACACCCCCTGTCCCCGACACCCTCAAAAAGCCCTTTGAGAATTCCATCTCCGGGGATCATATGCACGGTGACGAAATCGGCCCACTCCGCGATTTTGTACAGACCCCCGCGGTACTGCATCCGTACTGTATTGCCGATATCGGCGAACTTACGATCCTCGAAAATCATGAATTTCCTTTCCTCCGCTGTTTTTCGAAGCCTCCGGACAAAGGCATCATCAAAATCCTCAAGGATGTCCACGTGGGTTTTCACCATCACCAGGGAGTCGGCGGTCTTGTCGAGAAGGCTGAAAAAGGAACGGGTATCGGTGGCATCCAGGGAAAGGATCAGGGAGGACTTCTTAATCTTTTTCAGTTCAAGAAGCCGATCGGTCAGGGGATTGTTCAGGGCGGTATTTCCCTTTTCCGACGGTTCATTTTTCATAAAGGCCCGTATGGTCTCCAATTCCCCGGTTCCCACACTGCCGGAAGCACCGAGTTCGTCCAGGAGCTTGTCCAGGGTAAGGATGGAGTGAAGACGAAATCCCCCGCCGGCCAGGATACGGTCCCCATCCCTGCTCCGGTCGAGGATCACGACAATATCCTTTACCACCAGGCCGCCCTCTACCAGAGCTTCCGCCGTTTCGAGATTGCTCTCTCCGGTGGTAATAAGATCGTCGATAACCAGACAGCGCTGCCCCCTTTTGTACGATCCTATAATTCGTTTGGCCGTACCGTAAGCTTTCGCCTCTTTCCTGATAAAAACCAGAGGTTTCCCCAGCCGTTCGGCTAAAAGGGCGGCAAAAGGCAGGGCCGTATAAGGAACCCCGGTAACGATGTCGAAGTCCAGCCGCTTCACTGTTTCCACCAGGGCGTCACAGATTCCCCGAAGCACCTCGGGGTGCGATATGGTTTCACGAAAATCGATGTAAAAGGGTGAAACCAGGCCGCTCTTCAGCACAAAGGATCCGAATCGTACGGCTCCCGTTTCCACCAGAGCCCGGGCAAGTCTTTCATCTGTCACAATACTTCCTCCTTGAAGTTTTCCTCAGGGTTTGTCTGAAGGTAAAAAAAAAGGGAATCGAAATAAATTCGATTCCCTTATAAAAAAATCAAAGCCACCAGGGCTTGCCGGCCCCGGATCGCTTTGAAATCTTTTTCTTAACAGTCTTATCTTCATCCTAAACCCTTGGGATATTTTAAGGAACATAGATGAAAAGCAACCGGCCTGTCAACCCCTTCACCGGCATCCCGGGGTTTACAGCGTCAAGGATTCGAAGGCTTCTCATGGTGCCAGATTTTGGAGGGGCTGGCAAAGGCTTTCCTCCGGGAAAGGATCAGGAAGGCTACCAGGGAATACACCAGGTACCCTCCGCTGACCGCCACGGCTATCCAGAAATACAACGGGTTTCCGGTGGTATAACTATAGGCGGGAAGGTTGATGATCAAAATAAAGGGAATGGCCAGGAAAAAAGTAATTCCGGCGGAAAACATGTATTCCGAAGCCGCGGGGGTCTCAAATTCACTGTCTACTACCCGCAGCAAGGCTAACCCGGTGGGCATGGTACCGGTACAGGCCCCATAAATAATCAGGGTTCTGTGAAATTTGTGATCGGTAAACAGGCGCGAACAGATCCAGGGGACGGTAACGATGGTAACGATCCCCCCTAACGTACAGAGGATCAGGATAGGCAGCCAGTACTGCACAACAATAGTGATGGAAATAGCTCCGATAGACGCGGCTACCATCAAATCGACAGAGGTCCCGGATATCCGGGTAAGACTGCCGTTATCCAGGGTATACTCGAGCTTCAAAAACCGGATAACCCTTTTTGCCAGAAGGGCCATGAGGGCGGCGAAGATAAAACTCAAACCCCAGAGGTTTACCGCCAGTTGAACACCCAAGTCGCCCGCGAAGGAGAGGAGAAAAGTCAGCCCCTTCAGTAATAGATAGGTGCTTAGATACACTATTCCCACCAGGACAAAATGATAGGTCATGGAATCGATAGCCTCAGTTTCCATGGTTAACCGCGCTCCCACCGGTTTTTCGTTTTCTTTGGGAATAACACCGGTGGTAACCCCTTTATCCTTAAGAACCGCCGACTGTTCTTTTGTCATCCACCCCCGGCGTATTCCGTAATTGATAAGGAATACTCCTCCGAAGCAAGCCCAGAGAAACCCAAAGGCGGCAAAGGTCAATCCCACCGTTCCGGAACCCTCAAACCCCAGAGCCTCCCAGCCCTTGCCGATAGCAAAGGCCTGGCCTGGACCCAGGACGTATCCTAAAGGGAGGAAAAGGCCAAAGGAAGGAAAGAGGCCGGGTAGAAAAGTGGAAATCATCACAAAGGTCATAAGCAGCCCCAGAAGAGCCTGCAGGGCGTACTGGGAAAGAACCCCTACGGACATGGAAAAGGTGCTCTTCCCCCGGGTTACTCCGGAAGCCTTCCGTAAGGTCATGGAAATAAAAGAGATGCTTAAAAGATGGTACACAAAGCCGCCCAGGCCGTCGGAGGTCACTCCCATTACCGGAGCCAGATAGTTGTAAAAAAACAGGAGAAAAAAGCCTGCCGTAAGAGCATTGGGAATGAGATAACGCTGAAAAAACCGGATCCTGGAACGAAGAAAGGTCGACAACAGAAGGGCAACGCCAACAATACCCAGATCGATAAAGAAACCCCATTCGAATTCCATTTTGAGCTCCTCGGGAAAGAATGAGAACAAAGCATATAGTCAAAATGGTAGAAAGTAAAGGATAAGGGGTCGGGTTACGCTTTTTCCTTTATACCAATCTTGTTTAAATACATCATCTTGTCCGCCACCATGAGCAGCTCATCGGGGGTTTTTCCATCCTCGGGGAAAAGACTGGTTCCGATGCTGACACCTATCCGGAACTCCCGCCCCTCAATTGTAAAGACCCTCTCCATGGATTGATGAATTTTCTGAATAACCCGGTTCACCGCGTTCATGGAAGTTACCCCCACGACTACGGCGGCGAACTCGTCACCGCCGATTCTGGCGACAGTGTCTGATTTTCGGAAGGCTTCCAGAAAACGATCGGCCACCATACGAAGAAGCAGGTCTCCCGCGGCATGCCCCATGGTGTCATTAACGGGCTTGAAATTGTCCAGATCAATGTACAGCACCGCCAATTTTTCATCCTGCCGGTTTGCCTGAGCCAGAGCTTTATTCAGAAACTCTAAAAGAAGACGCCGGTTGGGCAATCCGGTTAAATTATCATGGTGCGCCATATGGCTGATTTTTCCATAGGCCTTTTCCAGCTCCCCCTTCTCCCGGAGGACCAGCTGATTGAGTTCCCGAATCTCCTGGTGAGCCAGAGAATTGGAAACAGCGATGGAAATATAGGATCCCAAAGACCGCAGAACTTCCAGGTCATCCCGGGTATAGGCGTTTTTTGACTGGGCCTGAACGGTGATAAGACCGATAATTGTGCCTTCGAAGAACAGGGGTACATACATAATCGACCCCGAGGGTTTCCCCACCACATGCTTTCCTATCCGGACCACATACCTGCCCGAATCCTCTTCGGGGTCATTAATAAAGACCTCTTCCTGATGACGGATGCACCAGGCTCCCAGACTGTATTTATCATTCACTTTCAAGGTAAAGGGTTCATACCGGGTTTTCCCTTCAATAAAAAAAAGATAGTTGATACAGGCCTTTTGACTGTCGTACCGAGCCAACCCCAGACTGTTGACGGTCATCAGGTGTTTTACCTGTTCATAAACCATGAGCAGCACATCGTCCAGTTTCAACAAGGCTGTGATCTGCCGGCCGATTCTACCGATAACGGAAATACGCTGGTTGGCCTTTCGCAGTTCTTCGGAAGTTAGTTCCAGCTCTTCATTCTGCTTTTTAAAGAGCTCCGCCTCTTCCCGGCTTCTTTCTATCTCATAACGAACAGCCAGCTTTTGAAACCTTCTTTCCGCTTCATCCTGGGCCAGTTCACTTTCGATGGTGTGGAATTCGCGAAACCGCTGCAAGGCGATTTGGAAATCCCCCCGTTCTTCATATATCCGGCTGATGGATTCCTGGCTCTGAAGCACCACCGGCCTCGCCTTGATAGCTTTCCCGAAGTTCAACGCTTCCTCGTAGAACTCCAGCGCGCCGGGAGAATCTCCTGCTTCGTAGCGCAAAACCCCCAGTTGATTGAGGATCTCCGCCTCTTCCCGACGATTACCGGTGGAACGACTTATCTCCAGGCTTTCCCGGTACAACTCTTCGGAACGATCCAGTTCACCTTTTTTATAATACAGTTTCCCCAAATTGGTAATGCAATGGGCGCCGGTAATCTTATCGGAAGCTTTATCACAACAGACACGGGCACGGCTGAGAAATTCAACGGCCTTGTCAAAATTATCGATATCCATGTAGACAATACCCATACCGAGAAGCAGGTTTCCCATGGTTTCGGCGTCGTCCGCTTTTTCCGCCAGAGCAAGGCCTTCCGAGTAAAAACTCAAGGCTTCATCCATCTTTCCCTGTTCACGATACACCTCGCCGATATTATTCAGCGCGGCGATTTCCCGGCGGTTATCCTTGGTTTCCCTGCTTTTACTGAGGCTTTTATTAAAAAAATCCAGGGCTGAATCGAGATTACCCAGATCGAAGTACACGGCCCCCACCGCGTTAAGAGCCTTGGCCACCCCCTGGGAATCCCCCGCGTTTTGGTAAGCCGAAAGAGCGTCCATGATATTATAGAGAGAGAGTTCCAGCTCAGAGGTGTATTTCCTGCACCAACCCATATTCAGAAGGCTATCGGCAATCCCTTTCTGATAGGCGTTTTTCAAGGCCTTATCATGGACCACCACACTGATCTCCAAGGCCTTCACCGGGTCGTGGGTCATCAGTTCCCAGGCTTGCAGGTTTTCTTTATCAATAGACTTTTTTATTGCATTGTCCTTCTTCAAGGGAGCCCCCCTCCTTGAAACAGTATACATCATACCATGGGACTTTCTTTTCGGAAAGATGAATGAAGCACCAATTCTAAAAGAAAAAGAAGCAACACAACCAGGGCTCCGAAGACCCGCAGATCCCTTGACCGACCCGGGGTAGTATCCGAAGGATCAAAAATTCCGGTTTTCTCCCCGGTGAAGGTATCCAGCTCGCGCCCGCCGGTTTCCCGGGCCAGTTCCCGGAGAAGAGTGATGTCCGGCGGCCGGGGGATGAATTCATCAGGATAGGCCGGGCTGGCAGCGATATCTATCACAGGATAGGGATCATCGAAGGACCGGTGATACACCTTTAAGATATACAAGCCCTGCTGCAATACCGGCAGTGACGCTTCATATCTTCCCGGAGCCGTTTGCGCCAACACCACGAAGTCTTCTTCCTCTCCCGGCCCACGGACGATACCCCCCAGGTCCAGCAGATTGACATATTCCTCCTCTTCATCCATAACGTCGACCACCCAACGCAAACGATCACCTTCAATTTCAGCCCTTCCTTGAACAAGCCCTGATGACGCGGGACCGGAAAGAAACCGTACCAGCTGAGAAAGAAAGACCGGCAGCCCTTCCCAGCCGAGAAAGTCTTCCGACCAGCGACCGCTTAAATCGGAGGTGAAGGCGGCGCTCCTGCCGAGGCCGTAGCGCCATACCGTTAAGAGGGGATTTCCCCGGGAAGCCGAGAGAAGAAGCTCAGCCTGATCCTTCCGATAGGTTAATACAAAACCCTCCATACCGGGTAAGGGGTATTTTTCCAGGCCCGCGAGGATTTCGGAAGAGGATTCAAAGCGCGGAATAAAAGGTTCTTCCACCATGAGATTCCTGGCAACGAACCGGGATTCGGTCACAAAGATCGAAGGTACATCCTCCGGGTTATCGGTATAATACCAGCGGCCCCGGCCTCGAAGAGCAAGACCTTCCAGGAGCATCTTATCCGTATTCTCCCCTACGCCCAGGACGGATACGGTAATCCCCTCTTCCGCCATACTTTCTACCAGATCGTACAGTCCCGTGTCGTCGGTCTGCCCGTCGGAAAGCAGAATAACATGCCGTATCTCAGAGGAGTTACGCATAAGAACCCGGAAAGCCTCTTCCAAGACCGGGTAGAGAAGGGTTCCGCCTCCCGCGGTCACGGTTCCCACACCCCGGGAAATATCCTCCTTTCTTCCCGCTTCGGTCATCGGCACGGCCCACCTGTAATCCGCGTCAAAGGCCAACACACCCAGGGTGTAAAAAGGATTCAGGACATCTACCGCCGCCATAACCGCTTCTTTTACCAGATCGAGCTTGGACACTCCGGGAAAAACCTCGCCCCCCATACTGCCCGATTTATCGATGACCATAACCAGAGAAAGAGGCGGAATGTCCAATCGGGCCGGAGCGTCCATAGCCACGGGGAGAAGACGTTCCACCGGGGTGGCGAAATATTCACCGGGACCGAAAGAGTTCGGACCGCCGATCATAAGAAAACCGCCGCCCAACCGGGTGAAGGTCTCCAACCGCTCCATAGAGTCCCATGAAAGGGAATGGGCCGGCACATCATCAAAGATGATCGTGTCGTAGGTCAGGAGGCCGGTTTCGAATTGAGGAATCCTTCCGGGATCGCAGAACCGGACCTGCATCCCCTGGTTTTCCAGAATACCCTGAAGTACCGGGTTTCCTCCCTCTCTCCGGGTTACCACCAAAATACCGGGCTTTCCCGTCACCCGTGTTACGGCCGTACCCAGGTTATTTTCTCCCCGGGTATCCAAAGAGGGATACAGCTCCACCCGGTAGAAATGGATCCCCTTTCCTTCCGTAACGGTAGAGTAGGTCCAGGGCGTACTGCCGGGAGCCAATGAAAGGGAATCCTCCCCCAGATATGAACCATCCAGACTGATGATAAGCCGGGCAAAGGTTTCAATGCTGCTGTTGATGGTCACGGTGATATCGTAAGGCTCTCCCTCCCGCACCACCGAGGGCACACTGACGGACGAAACGGATACTTCACCCCTCATCTCCCTTTCTCCAAGAACCACCGGAAACACCGAAATACCCGCGTTTTTCAAGGATTTGATGGTTTTCATTGAACTGCCTTGGGTTTCAAGACCGTCGCTGAACAGCACGATCCTCTTTTCTTCCTTTTCAGGAAACAGGGGGAGAACTCCCGTCAGAGCCGCTTCAAGATCGGTAGCGGTTCCGTCCACCAGGGTCAAGGGAAATGAAAGATCATCTTGAGCTGAAAGCCGGCTGTCCATCCTGGTTTCCCTGCCGAAGACCATTATCGCTCCGGCATCCTCTTCACCCATTTCAGCATGCATAGAGGAAACCGCTTCAAAGGCCTTCTCCTTTTCCAGAGGCGGCAGGCTTTCGGACATGTCCATCAGAAAAGCCACACCGACCCCGGCTTCTCCCACCGGAATCATCGGCCCAGCCAGGGTCAGGATAAGGATTCCCAGGGCGGTAATTCTCAAAAGACGGGTGGCTTTTCCCAGGGAAGATAATGCCTTATACCGCCGGGGGAGGAAAAAAAGAAGGGGAAGGAGAAGCAGGAAACAAATAATCAAGGGGTACTGAAACCTCATTCCGTTGGTTCCCTCCCCGAAAGCAGGTATTCACCCAGCAGCAGGACCAGGGCAAAACCCAGCATCAGCATATCAAGCCGCCTTCGTGCGGCCCGGCCGGCGCCCGCGAGTTCCGGAACACCCCGGTCCGCCGGGGGAAGGGCCGTCCGAAGATCAGATTCATCACCCCCGGCGGGGCGTACCGCCAGAAGGGTTTCTTTCTCCCCCTGGTAGAGCCGGTAAAAACCGGCCCGCGACGTGTCGGCATACACCAGCCCATGGGGATCGGAGTTTAGTCTCTGTATTTGGCCGTCCGGACCTAAAAGAGACACCTCGGAAAGCGGCAAGGCCCCCGGAAGGGGCTCCCCGGCGGTCAGATCGCCGGATTCAGCGGAGCCTTCCATCAGCCACTGGATACCCTCACCGAAGAGTACCGGAAAGGCGGGGCGGAATATCAGGTCCGATGAAAAAAGGTTGGGGGAAAGGCGGATCCACTTGATCCCATCTCCTTCATACACCGATACGACAGGCTTATTCGCCGCCAGCAGGAGCGGTGTATCTTCTCCCGAAAAAGCTTCTCCGCCCCAGAGGGCGATGCCGTCGAACACATCGTAACGGGTAAGGGGATGATTCGGCTTCCCGACGACCACCGGCTCTCTCCGGAAATCGCCTGCCGGAAAAAAGGAAAAACCCGGAGGAAGGACATCGATAAAAATGTACCTTCCCGGTTCGAGGATCCCCGGAGAGAGGCGGTCGTAGATTACCACATCCGCTCCACCGGTCCCCCGGACACCTTTACCGGTAACCGTTACAGTGGTTTCGGGAAGCAATGTTAAAAGTCGTTCCAGAGCGGGGTTCCCCGGGGTCACCAGGAGAAGCCGAAGGGTCCCCTGCTTTCTGATAACTTCATAGGCATGGTTGTCCGATTCCAGGGCGTCCGGGTAGTCTATCCGGGCTTCCGCCCGGGATGCCAGGAATCCGTCGAAGGGAAAAACCATCCTCACTTTTTCCCCCGCCGGGAAAAACCCTTCCATGCTTTTGACCGTCCCGTCGTCAAATTCCACATAGACCGGAGCCCGGATGTCCCGGGAGGCATAACTGGTAATCTCAAGATAAAAATCCCTATCGTACCTTCCGTGAAGAGGCGGCCGTGAGGCGAACGCCGTAACAGCCAGGTTATCCTGGGGTTCTCCCACATAGCGGATTTCCAGATCCTCACTCAGGGAAGACAAAAAATCCGGAGAAAGCGGCGTATCGGTAACAAAGACAGCATGATAATCCTCCATTTCGGCGGAGGACAAAAGGCTCCTCAAGCCCGCTTCCCTTTCTCCCGCCGTGTCGGTGACTGTTATCCCGGCAAGGGCTTGCAACAGCTCCTTTTTCTCCCCGGTAAAAGGCATTACCACCCCGGGGTCCCCGCCCAGGGTTGCAATAATCATTCCCTTCCCTGAGGCCAGGTTCCGAATCATTTTCTCGGCCGTCTTTTTCGCCGAATCCAACCGGGAACCCTCTTTGGTTGAAGCCCCCATGCTGAGGGAGACATCGAGAACCAGGAACAGATCCTCCTTGTACATCTTCCGGGTACGCTGAACGGATATTCCCGCCGCTCCCAGGACGAGAAAGACCAGCACCCCGATTTGCAGCATCAGAAGGATCACCGAACGCAGGCGGGGGGATAGGAAAACCTTTCGAGAGGTCTGAACCATCCGTTCCCAGATAAACAGGGAAGACACGGTAATTTTTTTGCGCTGCCGGCGAATCAAATGAAGAAAGAGGATCAAAAAGGAGAAAAACAACAGGTACAGGAGAAACGGGTAGGCCGCCATCAGCGCAGGTACCTTCCTTTTTCCAGATAGGCAAGAATCGCTTTTTCAAAGGGTTTGTCCGTCCGGACCGGTACATACTCGATACTCTTGTCCAGGCAGAATCGTTCTATCCGGGCTGCGTAGGAATTCATAGACTCCTTCAGCTTCTTCCGGATTCCCGAGTCTACCACCAGGTCTAACTGCCGGTCTGTCTCCGCGTCTTGAAGCCTCACCTCGCCCTGGAAATCCGGGGCGTATTCGTTCCTGTCCATGAGATGAAACAACACCACATCCCAATGGTGATACACCAGGGAAGCAAGACCGTCCATGTATCCTTCTTCCACCAAAAGATCACTGATAACCACGGCCAAACCGGGTATATCGGTCCTGCCGGCGCATTCAGAAAGGGATCGGTTGAATCCGGTTGTTCCACCGGCCTCAATACCGGAAAGAAAATCGAGGATGGGGAACATGTTTCTGCCTCTCATAGGCGGAAGGGTTTTCACCGGGGATTCCTTAAACCAGGTTATTCCCACCCGGTCCAGGTTCATAATACCGATATACGAAAGGGCGGCACAAAGCCGGCAGGCATAGAGAAGCTTTGTCGGATTACCGAAATTCATCGAAGCACTGGCGTCTATAAGGAAATGGATCGTCAGGTCTTCTTCGGCGGAAAAAACCTTGGTAACCAGTTTCCCCAACCTGGCCATGATATGATGATCGATATACCGGAGATCATCCCCCGGTTCATAGGCCCGGTAGTCATAAAATTCCAGACTAGAACCCCGGCGCCATGTGCCATGCTCCCCCCGGGACCTTCCCCGGCGAATATTTTTAACCAGGAAGGCCAGCCGATCCAAGCGGGAGAGAAACTGGGATGACAGGAGTTCTTCCCGTTTCATCTTCGGTTTTTTTCCTTCCCTTCAGGCACCTGCTGAAGGATGTCCTGGAGCACCATCTCAGGGGATATTCCCTCGGCTTCACCCTCAAAGCTCATAATGAGCCGGTGCCTCAAGGCGGGCATAACGGCCTTTCGGATATCACTGAAATCCACGTGGGGTCTTCCCTGCAGAACCGCCCACACCTTTCCGGCCAGAATGAGGCTTTGAGCCCCCCGGGGGCTGGAGCCGTATTTGACATAAGAGCCCACGCCTTTCCCTTCTTTTTCGGGGTGGGTGGCCAGGACGATCCTCACGGCGTACCGCTTTACCTCCTCGGACACCGGAACAGTCCTCAAGATCCGCCGAATCTCGACAATTCTTGAAGCGTTGAGAACCTTGTTCATTTCAGGGTTATGAGCCGAGGTCGTTCTGTCGACGATAGCCAAAACCTCGTCGAAAGAGGGGTACTGGATGCGGATCTTGAAGAAAAAGCGGTCCATCTGAGCTTCCGGCAGGGGATAGGTTCCTGCCATTTCAATGGGATTCTGGGTAGCCAGGACGATAAAGGGCTGCTCGAGGGAATGGGTAACGCCGCCCACCGTAACTCCTTCCTCCTGCATGGCCTCAAGCAGGGCGGACTGGGTTTTCGGTGTTGCCCGGTTAATTTCATCAGCCAGGACAACATTGGCAAAGACCGGGCCCGGCTGAAAACGAATCTCCCTGTCGTCGGAGGAATCCCTGATAAGCACCGGGGTTCCGATAATATCCGCCGGCATGAGATCCGGGGTAAATTGAATTCTGGAGGTGGATAAGTCCAAAACCCTTCCCAAACTTTTGATAAGACTGGTCTTTCCTAGTCCCGGAACTCCTTCCAACAGGGCGTGACCGCCGGCAAAAAGGCAGACCAGGACCTCTTCGATTACTTCATCCTGCCCCACCATCACCTTGGCGATTTCCAGCTTTACCGCCCGGATATCGGAGATCAGTCTTTCCAGGTCCCCTTCTTCCTTTTCAGCCGCATTTTTCCTGTCTTTTTCCATAGCATTATCCTCCAGCTTATCGTGATGTATCCGACGAAGACGCCTCGGTATAAGTGAAATACCGGCTTATCACCCGTCGAAGAGACCAGGGAATATCTTCTCTGGAAAGGGCTTCCTCCATGGAAAGCTGATATTCCACCGGTATATCTTTTTCTTCCATTTCAGCCCTGGCGTAATCGGGCAGGGTTCTGAGAAGCATGCTCATAACGCCGGTATCCGTCGGATCCGTTCCTTCCAGGGGTATACCCGGCGGCCGGTTTTCTTCTTTCCGCTGATACATCTCTCCGGTTTCATCTTCCTGAGCCTCCTGTCCCGGCGCTCCGATGACGTTACTATCTTCTTCCGGTAAAGGTTCATCCCTTTCCTCCGAGGCGGCCGTGTCATCTGCCGGTGTATCGCCGCGTTCCCCTTCCTTTTCCTCCAGAGCGCTTAAGGAAGATGAAAGACTCTCTTCCAGGTCCTTCAGCCCCTGCAGGTCTTCTTTCTGCTCCTCCGAGGGCTCTTTGTCCCGATAGAGATCTCCTTCATCACCGGCTGTTTCTTCCGAACCGCTCTCATGGAAAGACTTATCCCCGGTGTCCTCTCCCCGGCCCCCTCCCTCCGCGGAGCTCATCCCGCCCTGCACCGAGGTATCCTGAAAAGTCTGTTCAGCACCGCCGCCATTTCCCGATTGTCCCGGTTCGGGAAGAATCGTTTCATCACCGCCGGACAACCAGGACCGCTCAAGGTCGTCCACGGCACCCAGGACCTCGCTTCGAAGCCCTTCAATCCTGTCGAGGGCTTCCTGTTTACCCAGAGAAGGATTCTGCAATTCCTCAGCCAGTTCGGACATCCGGCGGGCGAATTCCCGGGTATAATACAAATCGGCCTCTTCCGCCCGGGCGGCCAGGCGCCGGCTTTCATCCATGAGAAAAACACCTTCTTCCTGAACCGCCGATTCCTTTAACAGGCCGGAAAAAGAAAAAAGAAACAGGGCGGTAAAAAGGAACGGTATCGCCAGGTATCTTCTGCGAAAAAGAATCGGAAATACTTCCTTCGGGTTCTTCCGCGTAAGGATATCTTCTGACCGGGCTTGAAGAAGGGAGCTGAAGGATGCGGAGGTATCAACCTCCAGGCTGGTAGGAAGAAGCCCCTTCAACTCATAATGACGGTCGATCTTCCGGTATAAGGCTTCTCTGGAAACCGGATACCCCAAACACAAAACCGATAGCAGAAGAAGAGCCGAGAAACAAAGAAGGAGCAGCACCGAAAGGGGGAAGACCGCCTCAGCCACCGGTAAAAACACCGCCGGCAGGACAAGAATCGGAACAACAAGCAGGCCGTGGAGAAAAAAGGCCACCCACCGGGTCAGACGAAACCGCTTTCTCCAGGGTTTTTCAATCAAAAACAGAAAGGAATCTCTTTTTTTCATAGGGCTTTTCTTCTTTTCCAAGCCCCCACAGCCAGGAGAAAAACGACCGAGGCGAAAAGCCAAAAGCCGGCGGCACAGAACAGGATATCTTTCAGCCGACCGGTCTCCGGGGAAAGAAGGATATCCACAAACCATGGAAACCCGGGAAGAGCCCCCAGTCCGATAAAGGTGAGGAAAAAAATCCCCAGGGTAAGACTGTTACGAAGGAACCATCGATTCACCGAGAGAAGCTCCAGGGAAAGAGAGAGAAGTTTTACCCCCACGGAGGCTCCGGATAAAAAAAGCAGCGCCGACAAGAGCCTGACAAGGGATACTCCCGATAACCTGCCCGCCATGATCAGAAAAGGCGTAACAAGAAAAACGTGAAACACAATACGCAAAACTCTCGGAACCAGGTAGCCTGCCCAGGAACCGGAAGGGCTAATTTCTTCGTCAGGACTGCAGGATCTCAAACTGAGAAACAGAATTCCCGGAAAGATCGCTGAAAAACAAATTCGAAAGGTTGCCGGCTGAAGATCCTGAGCCAGGGAAAAATAATAACTCTTCCCCGGGAGGGTAAGGAGAAAGACCACCATAGAGAAGATAAGGAGCATGAGTGAATCCCGAAGTGCCCGGTCGGATAACAATACCTCTCCGAGCCTGGTTCTGAAGCCCCCGGTTCTCTTCATAAATCTTTAGAAACCTCCTTTAATTTCCAAAAGCACCATGCCTAAGGAATGCCTGTCCCAGGTTGCCGAACTCATCTCGCCGGAAAACGCCGGTTCCTCTATCCAGCCAAGGCAGCAGGATTGCCCGCCCATCATCAATCCGGTCAGGAAGGAATCTTTCAGGGCTCTTTCAACGATTTCCGGCCGGGGAAAGGCTCCGCTCTCCGGTCTCAGCGCAACCCCCTGGCCGTCGGAGTGAAGGTAGTTCATCCGTTTTCCCGGTGCCAGGTCACCAAGATAAAAAACAAGGCCCGAAGAAAGAACACAAAGATCCTTGACAGTATAAGGGGATAGATTCCGTATTTCCACCTTTCCTTCACCGGCCAGGACTTCCAGAGGATTGGGCTGCTTCACCATGGTTGAAAGTCGTTTCTTTCTCCATGGTTCCAGGACGGTGGTTCCTGTGGATGAATTTTTTTCATGTCGGAAAAACACGGGAATATCTCCCGGAACGAATAAGATATCCCGGGGGAATCTCAGATCCACAGTCTTTTCAGAGGGAGAAAACAACAGGGTTTCGGTACGAACATCAACAAAGGACTGGGCTGAGGTTCCTTGCAGCAGGGAAAAAGAAGCCGTCATCGGCCGGGGAGGCCTCCCGGGAAGATAAAAAAGAGTCAAGGTAGCCACCGCCGCGGTAAAAACCACTGAAGGGAAGAGGATGGTCAGCCGGTGAATTTTACTTGGATGAAGGTACACGTACCGCAACAGGAAGAGGATCACTGTCACCAGAAAAATCGCCCAGACCAGGGTTATTCCTCTTCCGGGAAATCCTCGCATTTCTTCTCTGAGAATAATCAAAGGATAGTCTTGCAGTTCCGGAGCATCCCCGGTGTCTATCACAGCCGCCGCATCTTCCAGCAGATCCTGCCAGAAAAGAACGGCGTCTTCAATTGAAGAAAATGATGAAAGGGCATCAAAGGGAAGGAAAAAAACCCTTCCTTCACCAAAAAAACCGTGAACCGGAAGCCCCCCGGTGTCAGGCAGGGTTGTCAGCACCGGCAGGGGTCCCGGGAGAATGATCTTGTTCCCTCTCACGAGGGGAAGATCCAGGCCGTCAAAAATACGCGGGCCCGCCGGTTGCACCGGTAAGAGGGATGAGCCCCGGGTTTCCCCGAAGGAAAACGCGGAAGACCCGTTCCTGTACGAAACAAACAAGGTACCGCCGCTGTCAACCCAGGTTTCCAGGGCTTTTCGTTTTACCGGGTCAAGGCTTTCAGGAGAATCGCCGTAGAGTATCAGAACAGCAACCCCGGAGTAATCAAAACTATTGTTAGGAAGATCTTCAGGATGGATATGAACCACCGGATATCCCTTATCCCGGACCGCCGGAACATCCAGAAGAAAATCAAAGGTTCCGCCGGTACCGGCCACAAGAACCAGAGGCCGGGAGTACCGCCGCCTTCCCGGATCAATATCTTTTCGCAGGAGGGTCTTCTCCCGGGAAGTGAATCCGATTCTAAGCCGCTCCCCGGCAGAACCAAAAAAAACAGTAAAGGGCACCTCTTTTTTGGCGTCCCGGGGCAGCTCCAGGGGTTGGGAAACCCGGGTCAGAAGCCTACCGTGTTGATCCAGGGTTTCAATAAAAAGATCTCCCTTCACCGGAGACCCGGAATTGGTTATCCTGACACGGAGGGGTGTGGCTGCGGAGATAACGAAGGCGCCGTTAAAACCAAGCCGGGCATCCAGGGTTATGGCGTTTTCCGCCGGCAGCAGAGAAGAGAGGAATAGAAAAATAAAAGCCGTAAAGAGCCTCTGTGCGGAACCTTTCCGGACATCCATTTTTTCCCAACCCCTGTGGGAAGGGAGGGAAGGTTAATGCTTCAGCAAAGCCTCCAGAACCTTACAATTTCTGGAGTTTCGGTAATTCCCCCCTTCGGACGTGTACATATAATCAACATCGTTCTTATAATGTTCGAAAACCTTAAACCGGACAATTTTCATCGTCGAATTGACCATACCGTTATCCATGGTAAAGGGTTCCGGAAGAATTTGAAAGGTCGAGGGAATCCATCGATCGGGAAAGCGGTTCCTGTAGGCATCTTCATCTTTAAAAGCGTATAAAGACTCTTTCACGGCGTCCAGCACCTCTTCCACCTTGCCTGAGGCAGCGGCGGGAAGGTCCTTCAATGCGGCGGTATCCAGGGTTACCAGGGCGGTGGTGTATTTGCACTGGTTATTATACACCATGGCCTGGTGGATATAGGGTGATGTATTGACAATGGCCTCTTCGATCTCTTCGGGGGAATATTTTTCACCGTCCGCGGCTATAAGCAAGGATTTTTCCCGGCCCACCACGACCAGGAAACCGTCTTTGTCATAATACCCCAGGTCTCCGGTATAGAGCCATCCGTTCTTCAGGGCCATCGCGGTGGCTTCTTCATTCTTATAATAACCCTTCATCACATTGTTTCCCTGGATGACGATCTCTCCCTTTTCCCCCACCGGAGCTTCCTTGCCTTCCGGTGTCAGGATACGGCAGGTTACCGTGGGAGCCACCTTCCCCGAGGTGCCAAGCTTATGCACCGAAGGCATGTTGGATGAAATAACCGGTGCCGCTTCGGTAAGGCCGTAACCCTGATAAATGGGGATGCCCAGGGTGTAGAAGAATTCCTGCTGACGGACATCCAGCAAAGCTCCTCCTCCCACCAGAAACTGAAGGTTTCCACCGAAGATCTCCTTAACCTTCTTAAAAACAAGACCGTCGGCGACGCGATAGGGAATAAAATTCAGTAATCTGGTGAAAAAGGACGGTTTATTGTATCCGTTGCCGTGATAGCGGATACCGCAGCGCATTCCCGAGTTGAAGATAAAAGAAGCGAATTTCCCCTTGGCTTCGATCCCCGAACGGATTTTTTTCATGAAATTCCCCGATACCGCCGGGACCGATAAGAGGAAACTCGGCTTTGTCTCCTGAATATTGCTGCCGATATTGCGGAGCAGAGCCATGCGGCCTCCCCGGGAATCGACAAAAAACAGCCGGATTCCGCAGAGCAGCGGAACATAAAGGCCCACCGTATGGGCAAAGGAATGGTCACAAGGCAGAATAAGGATAGTACTGAAATCCCTGGGAACCTTGAACATATCGAAGGAATCCTTACAGTTGGCCCAGTAGTTGAGATGAGTCAGCATGATGCCTTTCGGATCCCCGGTGGTTCCGGAAGTATAAGAAATGGTCACCACATCGTCTTCTTTCACCGCGCTGATTCTTTTCTCCAGTTCAGGACGCAGCTTTTCCTCGTTATCCTTCCCTTCCCGAAGAGCCTGGGGGAACAGCAGGATATTCTTCCCCGGCGACAGGTTGTTTGCCGCAGCGATATCCTTCAGAGTGTCTTCCGTGCCATCCAGCAGGACGATAAGGGGTAACGCGTCGATAGTATCCCGTACCGAAAGAATTTTATCCACCGTCTGAGTACCGGCCAGAACAATTTTCACCCCCGAGTGATTAAATCGGAAGGGAATTTCCGCGGGAAGAAGCTGAATGGATAGAGGAACGGAAATGCAGCCGGCATGCAGGGCTCCGAATTCTCCGATGGCCCAGGAAGAAGAACCTTCGGCCAGAATAGCCATGCGGTCGCCGAAAGCAAGACCCCGGTAGATGAGAAAAACAGCGAACTGTTCCGCTTCATCCGACACCTGCCTGAAGGACTTCGGCCTCCATCCTTCATCTCCCTTATCGTGAAGATAAGGGTCATCCCCGAACTCCGACGCGGCATTTTTCAACATGGAAAGGACAGTACGTTTCATCACATCCACCTTACACATAAAAAAATATCCCGACTACATAACCCGTTGATTATGTAATCGGGATGCCCGGAAGAGGACTTGAACCTCCACGGCCGCGAAGCCACCAGACCCTGAACCTGGCGTGTCTACCAATTTCACCATCCG
>JAFGDJ010000049.1 GCA_016932135.1 Spirochaetales bacterium
GAAACCAGCATGAAATTTTCCTGCGATAAGGACATCATCATTCAGGAGATATCGATTGCCCAGGATATCATATCGTCTCGGAACGCCTTGTCTATTCTTTCGAACGTACTTCTGGAAGCGAAAAACGATACTCTGACCATTAAAGCCACCGATTTAAAGGTAGGATTTGAAACCCTGGTTCCCGTGCATGTGGAACAAGAGGGAAGCACCACGGTTTTTTGTGACAAGCTTCTCGGTATATTAAAGACCCTGCCCCCCGGGGTTGTGCAGTTTACCCTGCAAGACGGACATATCCATATTCTGCCCCAGAAGAAAAAGGCATCCTTTAAACTGAAAAGCATTCCCGCCGAGCAGTATCCGGAATTACAGATGGTCTCCAGTGAAAACTATTTCACCCTTTCCCAGAAAGACTTGAACGAGATGATCGCGCAGACCATTTTTTCCGTTTCCGACGACGAATCCAGATATTTCATGAACGGCGTGTTCTTCGAAAAGGAAAACGGCGGTATCGTCATGGTGGCCACCGACGGAAGAAGGCTTTCCTATGCCAGAAAAACCCTGGAGACGGAAATCCCCGATTTTAACGGGGTTATCATTCCTCCGAAGATTCTTCATCTGATCAGAAAACTGTCCAGCGGAGAGGGACGGCTGGACGTGGCGGTGACGGATAAGAACATCTGGATCCGGTTCGACAACCGGAAACTTTCCTCTCACCTTATCGAGGGGCAATTTCCCAACTATCACCGGGTCATTCCCGAATCTCAGGAATACACTGTTACCACGAACCGGGAAGATTTCCTTGAAGCCCTCAAGAGGGTATCCCTGATGGTGGAACAGAAATCCCGAAGAATCTATCTTTCCCTGGAGGATGGGGTATTGAGTCTTCTTTCCGAGGAAAGCGACATCGGAGCGGCCCAGGAGGAAATTGCCTGCGAATACTCCGGAAGCGGTACCAAAATAGCCTTGAATTACCTCTATCTCATCGATCCCTTAAAGGAAATCGAAGGTGACCAGGTGCATATTCTCTTTACCGAACCCAACAAGGCTATAACCTTGAAACCGGTGAAAGACTCGGGCTACTTTCACATTATCATGCCTATGCAGCTTGATTGATGGGCTTCACGGAAGTAAGGTCTTTCAATTTTCGAAATCTTGAAAATCTCAGGATCTGTCCCGACACGAAAACGGTTCTCTTCGTCGGGGAGAACGGCCAGGGAAAAACCAATTACCTGGAATTATTGTACATCCTCTGCTTCGGGTCCTCCTTCAGGACCCGGAGAGATCCCCATTTTATTCGCCACGGCATGAAAGAAATGTCCTTACAGGGAACCCTGGAAACCCGGGACGGAGGTCAGTGGCATGTAAAAGTGCAGGTTCGGCAGGGGAAAAAAGATATTTTTCTGAACGATAAGAGAATCATCGACCGGGCGGAACTCCTTTCCCTTTCACCCTGTATCGTTTTTTCCCATGAGGATATTTCCTTTGTCAACGGTTCACCGGACACCCGGAGAACCTTCTTCAACCAGACCGTCAGCATCTGTGAGCCTATTTTCATCGATGCCCTGAGAACCTATAAAAAAATACTCAAAGCGAGAAACGCCGCCCTGCTGGAAAGCCGGGAGGATCTTCTGGACATCTACGACGTACAATTGATTCAAGCCGGCCTTTCCATCATGTCTCGAAGAAGTGAAACCCTAGAGGAATTTAACAAACTCCTCACCCCCCTGTATAAAGAGATCTCCGCTCTTCCGGAAGAAGTTTCCGTGCTGTACCGCCCCTCCTGGCCCGTGGGGAGCGATGAGAAGGTGCTGAAGGAATACCTGAAAAGCAAGAGAGAGGTGGATAAGGAACGGGGTGTCACCGTCACGGGTCCTCATCGGGACAGGTTTTCCGTAACGTTAGGAAAGGTGGATTTCAATGCCGCCGCCTCTACCGGCCAGACCCGCCTTTTATCCCTGGTCTACCGGGTTGTCCAGGCGGCGCGGTATCTGGAAAAGACGGGAAAACCCCCCATTCTTCTGCTGGATGACGTTCTTTTAGAGCTGGACGCTTCCCGGAGAATACGCTTTTTGGAAAGGCTGCCGGAATATGAACAGGCATTTTTCACCTTTTTACCGGATGAACAGTACCACCGCTATCGACTGGATGATAAAAAGGTTTATACCCTTGTCAACGGACGGGCTGAGGAAGGATGAACTCAATTAAAAAGGCTTCGGATCTGGTAAAAACTCTCTTCGACGGTATTTCCATAGATCATAAGGAAGACTACTACTCCCTTTTTTCCGGCTGGGAACGAGCGGCGGGCCTTGATATCGCTTCCCATTCGAAGATCCGGGAGCTGACGAAAGGCATTCTCATCGTGGCGGTGGATCACCCCGGGTGGGGCCAGATGATACACCTGAAGAAAAGCAGCCTCCTGGCGGTGTTAAAGAAGCAGTACCCCGCCTTGAACATCCGGGATCTTCGGATTGTGCCGGAAAAGGAAGGGGAAAGAAGGCCTTCAGGCCCGGTAAAGCCTTCCGGAGAGGCGCTGGTACGGAAAAGCAGGCCCCGGCAGGAAGAGGCAACCGGTGCTGAGGTTCCTCAAAATTTCGAAAATCTTCTTCAGCGCCTGGAAAAAGCAGTGAAAGAAAAAAATAAACCCGAAAGGTGAGCTTGCTCATCACGGCATTGACAAGGACCGTCGGGAACCGTATACTGCTATGCCCGAATAGAAGGTTAACCTATAAGGAGTTATATATACTGTCATGAAGCGGACATATCAGCCAAGCAAGGTGAAAAGAAACAGGAAATTCGGTTTTCGTGCCCGCATGGAAACAAAGGGCGGCAGAAAAGTTCTGTTCCGCCGGCGTAGAAAAGGAAGAGCGAAACTCTCAATCTCGGATGAGAGAAAGCCTTACTAAAAAAGAACGGCTTAAGCGTAAAGCCGACATAACACGGGTTTTCCGGGAGGGAAAGGCGGTTCGGTGTTCCGGTACACACTTACGGACGGCGGATAACGACCTGGGATACAACAGGGTTGCTTTTACATGTGTAAAAAGGTTCGGTAACGCCGTGGAGCGAAACCGGGCTAAGCGTGTGGCGCGAGAGATCTACAGAAAGGGCAAAAGTAATCTGAAACCGGGACACGACCTGGTTTTTATCCTTTATCCGGACGTCCGGACATACACGGACCGGGACCGTCACATAAGATTTTTACTGTCGGAAGCAGGTCTTGTACATGATACTGAATAGAATCGTAAAACGATTGTTTCTTTCCCTTATCTGGGTGTACAAAAAGGTTATTTCCCCTGTCTTACCTCGAAGCTGCCGATTTTACCCGACCTGCTCAACCTATGCCCAGGGGGCCATAGAAAAATACGGTCCCTGGAAAGGCAGCGTGCTGGCGGTAAAGAGAATCTTAAAGTGTCATCCCTATCACCCCGGCGGTTATGATCCGGTTCCCTGAAGTCGAAACCAGGAGAGCAACATGGAAAAGAACACAGTATTCGCCATCCTTTTGTCGGTGGTGGTAATAACAGTCGGCTTTTTTATACAGGCCAAGTTTTTCCCTCCGGAGGACCAGCCCCAGCAGACTGTGGTACAGCAGGAAACCGCCCCTGTGCGAGAGGAGATCTCTCCGGCGGCGGTGAGCGTGGGAAGCGGCAGTGATGGGCTTCCTTCGGGGATCCGGGCAACGGATGAGTCTATCCCGGTTATGGACATCCAGGTGGAGAACAACCATTTTATCGCCACCCTGTCCACCCAACGGGGAATTCTCACCTCCCTCAAATTGAAAGAGCACCAGGAAGAAGGGCAACCTCTGGAAATGATCCTCAAGGGTTCGGAAGACCAGGGAGCCTTCGAATTGTTTTTCGGCGGCCCCGAATCGGGAAAAATCGATGCGAATTTTCACTACCGCCGGGTCGATGATTATGTTCATGAATTCTACCGGGATTTTCTTGTAACGGATAACGGAGAAGAAGTTCCCTTTACCCTGACCAAGCGCTACACCTTTAAACCCGACGATTACCTGGTGGAACTGCAGATTATCATTGAAAACAGCGTGAAGGAATATCCGGCCCTGGACTTCAACGGTATCGCCTATACCGTCTCTTTCGGACCGCAGATTGGTCCCGGGTTTAAAAAATTGGACGGCCGGTACGATTTCAGAAATTTTTACACCTTCAACGACGGAAAGCTGAACCGTAATAAATCAAAAGATCAGGTTATTTCGGTCACCGACCGGGTCAGCTGGGTCGCCCTGGCGGGAAAATACTTCACCGTTATCGGCATACCCGACGCCACCCCCTACGGAATTACCTTCTCTACCCTGCCGGTCGAGGGTTTGAGCGACGCTCACCGGATATATTTTTCACGGCCTCTTATAAAGAGCTCCATGAACACCGATACCTTCAGGTTCTTCATCGGCCCGAAAACCGGCAAGGCCCTGGGGATGTACAACAAAACAGAAGACAACGGGTTCGGTCTTCAGAATCTTAGCCTGGACGAGGTTATCGAAACCAGCCGCATGTGGGGATGGCTGGAATGGATTTTAAAGTACCTGCTCCTTTTGTTCTACAAACTGATTCCCAATTACGGGGTGGCGATCATCCTGTTGACCATTCTCATCAAGGTTCTTACCTACCCCATTACCAAGAAAAGCCACCGGTCCACCGCTAAAATGCAGGAACTGCAGCCGAAAATAAACGAGCTGAAGGCGAAATATAAAGACACCCCTGAAAAGATGAACAAGGCCATGACGGACCTGTATAAAAAGGAAGGGGTGAACCCCATGGGCGGTTGTCTGCCCCTGTTGCTGCAGTTTCCCATCTTCATCGCTCTTTACGGTCTGTTGAATAAGCACTTTGACCTTCGGGGAGCCGGTTTTATTCCGGGCTGGATTACCGATCTTTCGTCTCCGGAATCCATCTGGAATTTCGCCCCCTTTCAGATTCCCCTTCTCGGGTGGAGCGACCTTCGTCTGCTGCCCATACTCTTCGTGGCAACCCAGCTGATTTCCAGCAAGGTGATGCAGTCCGGACAGCCTCAAACCGGCCAATCGGGCATGCAGATGAAGATGATGACCTATATGATGCCCATTATGTTTTTCTTTATCCTGTACAACGCCCCTTCGGGTCTTTTGTTGTACTGGACCGTTTCCAACGGGCTTATGGTATTGCAGCAGCTCTATACCAACCGACACCGATTCAAAAAGGCTTAAAGGAGTTTAGAACCTTTAGGTCTTCAGGAGATAGATATGGTACATGAATTTGAAGGAAAGACAGAGAAGGAGGCCATTGACAGAGCTGTAGAAGA
>JAFGDJ010000050.1 GCA_016932135.1 Spirochaetales bacterium
CTTGATAGAAGTATCTCCGGGTCATATAATACAGACATCTATTGAAAGAGTCCCGGAGGCTCGCCATGAAAAAGAAAACAGCACTTATTCCTTCTTTTATTCTTTTCTTCCTGCTATCCTGTGCATCAAGCCCCGTTGAAACGGACCAGGGGATGGAAAAAAATGTTCCGTTGAAAGCCGGCGCTCCTCCGAGGATCGCCGTATTGGTAACCGCTGAGGATCTTGCAGGCTCCTCCTTCGGAAAAGAGATCATGATAGGCGTGTCCCGAACCGCCCAGGAATTCGGCGGTACCATTATCGGCACGGAAACCACCGTTTTCTTCGGAGAAACGATAGAGTTAACCGTGATTCCCACTGCCTTCGAGGAAGGAGCCCTTTCAGAGGAACTTCCGGAACTCCATCTGGATCAATACGACCTGGTATTCGGATGCGGGTACATGTTCCGGGAACCGCTGGTAGAAATCCGCGGTGAACTGCCGGATACCCATTTCGTTATCGTCGACACCTATGGCGATTTTCCCGAAGAGTGGGCTAATATCACAAGCCTGGAATTTCATACAGCCGATACCGCCTTTCTGGCCGGAATACTGGCTGTTCATACAGTAAAGGGCGCTCCCTTAGGATTCCTGGGAGGGATGGATACAGGCTTCATCAGGGAAGAGTTCCTCGACGGTTTTATCCGGGGGGTGGAATACGCGGATTCCCTTCTGGGAGTCCGAACCTCCGTACATATAGCCTTCGCTGAAAGTTTCACTGACCCGGATACGGGGTACCGCCTGGCCATGGAGATGTACGGAAAGGGTGTACAATGTATCTACCAGGCCGCCGGAAAGACGGGTGACGGCGGCATCCGGGCCGCTGCCGACGCAGAAAAGTGGATAATCGGCGTTGACACCGATCAGGGCCTGGAACGGGCGGGAAAACCGGAAGGTACATTCATTCTTACTTCCACCATGAAGAAATGGGGTACCGGGCTCTACCTGGTCTGCAGGGAATACCTCGATACAGGCAAGGTCCCCCCGGGGGTGCAGGTGGTGGGTCTGAAAGAAGACTGTGTAGCCCTGGCGATTAACCCGTACAATACTCCTCTCATTGAAGACCATTTTGGCCTTATCGCTTCCGTCGAAGCTTCTTTAGAACAGGGTGTAATACCTTCCGCTGTATCGGAAGCGGCTTCTTCGGCGTGGACTTCCGTATCGCGGCCGAAGGAAAAAACCCTGACATCCCTCGCGGTGAACCTTCCGGAGATCAACGCGGATATGGACACGTCCTGTGAAGCAACCCTGCAGAGAGCCCTTTCCACAGCCTTCCATGAAACCGGGCGATACCGGGTGATCAGCCGGGAACAGAAGGATCGCCTCCTGGAAGAAATCAGCATGTCCATGGAAGCCACCTCTGAAGAGAAGCAGCAATTGGAGGTGGGGCGGTTGATCGCCGCTGAAGTTATTGTATTTTCGAATCTTGACAGTATCGGTTCGATGTATATCTTCGACGCAAAGATTGTGGATGTCCAGACCGGCATTACGCTGTCCGTATGCTCGGAAAACTTTTCTGCCGTGGAAGACCTGTTTCAGGCAGTCCCAAGGCTTGCACAGAATCTCGCGGCGTATTAGTCTAACAGCCGAAAGGAGATTCCATGCCCTGGTTCGGTAAAATTGTAGGCGGTACTCTAGGATTGATTCTCGGCGGGCCCCTGGGGGCCGTAGCGGGGATGGCCTTCGGTCACCTGTCGGATAAGATGCGCGAAGCTTCCGGAACGGGGCAGCAGAGTTTTTACAGCCGTTCCTACGACCAGCGGCTCAATTACACCCAGCGGGCCAACATGACCTTTTTTGTGGGATGCTTTTCCATGCTGGCCAAGCTGACCCAGGCCGACGGCGGGGTCTCCCAGGCAGAGGTTCGCTCCGTCGAGGATTTCATGACGGAGGACCTCCGGCTGGACCCCCTGAGCCGCAACAGCGCCGTGCAGATCTTCAACTCCGCCCAGGGGTCTCCCGAAAGTTTCGGCAGCTTCGCCGCCCAGTTTTATGATCAGTTCCGGGGTAACCCCCAGGTACTGGACCTGATGATCGACATCCTGGTCCGGGTGGCGGCCGCCGACGGCGGCGTAAGCCGGGCGGAGGAAAACCTGATCCTCGAAGCGGTACGGATCTTCCGTTTCAGCGAAACGAAATACGAAACCATCAAGAGCCGCTACGGTGTGGTTTCAAACCGAAACTACGCAGTGCTGGAGGTCTCCCCCACCGCTTCCAACGAAGAAATAAAAAAAGCCTACCGCCGCCTGGTCTCTGAGTACCACCCCGACAAGATCGCTTCCAAGGGTGTGCCGGAGGAGTTCATGAAGTACGCCTCCGACAAATTCAGGGAAATCCAGGCGGCCTACGAGGCTGTCAGGAAGGAGAGGGGATTTTAGAACCTATTGCCAATCATGAAAGAAGATCGGCGTTATTCATAAAATCTACATACCTGAAATCAGGGATACAGCACCCGGTAGGCGGTCAGGGTAGCCGGGTCGATAAACCCCTTATTATAGGACTCCTCCACCGGCGAGAAGGGTTTCATCAGGGAATCCTCAGCTTCGATATGGTCCAGGCCGATCATATGGCCGATCTCGTGGGCCAGGACGCCTTCAATGTAGTAGAATCCCGGCTTGTTGGTCCGGGTGGTGGTAAAGCCCGCCATGGCCATGTTGAAGATGATATCGGACTCCACGATGTTTCCCCGCCGATCGTACCAGTTCCAGCAGTAGGCGATCTTCATGGGCACCTCTTCCGGCCACTTGAGCATAAAGGAGACGGTGCTCCTGCCGTCCTTCCTGATGCCGGCCCGGTTTCTTCCTTTGTACACAAAGGTGAAATGGGTAGCGTCGTCCCAGCGCTGGAAGGTTTCCCGGACGGTAATTTCCGTCAGGTCGTTGGCCGCGGGGTTGAGGTAATACTCCACGGTGGATTCCTTCCACCGGTGGACAACCTCTTCGGGAGTATCTCTCTTACACCGACTAAAGGAAAAGATGCAGAGAACAGTAAGAAAAACCAATCCCGCCGCTGGAACTCTCTTCATACTATTAGGATTATAAATAATTCCTGACCGATAATACAAATCATTTTATGGATAATATGATAGCACGAAGGATACTTGCTTTCGATTCAGAGAGGCTCCTATAATCCCGCTCATCTACAATCTCCTCTCCCCTTGACAGAATCCGACCCTCCGGCGTACAAGAAACTTATCTGCTGGAGATAAGAACATGACTGTGACTCTTCTTGTCAGTACTGCCTGTCTGTTACAGACCGTGTTTTTCACAGGCCTGGCCCTGTTTATTTTCAGGAGAAAACTTCTCATCGGCAGCAATCTCTTTACCTTTCTCAGCCTTTCCCTGGCAGTCTACTCCCTGGGCGCCGCTATGCAGCCTCTTTTACACAACCTGGCATGGATGCTCTTCTGGAACAACTTCATCTACCTGGGAATGGTATGGATCGGGCCTCTCTGGCTGCTCCTGGCCCTGGAATACAGCGGTTTTGATACCGGCACTAAACCAGGCATCGTCGTCGCCCTTTCCCTGATACCCCTGGCAACCCTCATCCTGAAATACCACCCGGAAACAAGCCGGCTGATCTACCCGGAAGTCGGTATCAACGAGAATGACTTGATCTGGGTGATTTATTTTACCAGGGGTCCCTGGTACTGGGTCCATGTCACTCACACGATCCTGTCCGTCCTGGTTGGCGACATCCTGATTATCAAAGTATTCTTTCAAGCCACACCGGGATTTCGGCGCCAGGGTTCGTGCATGTTGGCGGCATCGGCCATCCCTTTCCTTTCCCTTTTACTCTATATCCCTGGCAACCTGCTTCACGGAATGGATCTCATTCCCTTAGGGTTTACCATAACCGCCGTTTTTCTCGCTCTCGGGCTGTTCAGATATGATCTTTTCAACAACAAGCCTGTAAGCTGGGAAAGCATTGTGCAGGCAGCTGGAACCGGAATCATCGTTCTTGATGGAAACAGCAACCTTGTGGAGATGAACACCGCAGCAGCGAAACTCTTCCCTCAAAACCGGCGGGGAAGCCTCGGACTTTCGATCCATGATATTCCGGGACTGGAAAAGCTGGATCTGGACAAGGGGGCGGACAGAAGGGATTTTCGCTTGGAAAAGGAGAAAGAGAAGATCAGCGGGACGGCCGAGGTCTCCCTGATCCACGACGGCAGCGGGAGGGTAATCAGCCGGACA
>JAFGDJ010000255.1 GCA_016932135.1 Spirochaetales bacterium
CAGGGGTACGGCCTCACCGAAACAGCCCCCATCGTTGCCCTGAACCCGGTGTTCCACTATAAAGAGGCCTCCGTGGGCAAGCTCATTCCCCGGGTGTCGGCCAAGATTCTCGAACCGGATGAAGACGGCCGGGGTGAGATCGCCGTGAAGGGCCCCAATGTGATGCTCGGTTATTTCGAGGACGAAGAAGCCACTGCCGAGATAATGATGGACGACGGCTATCTGAAGACCGGTGACGTGGGGTACCTGGATCATGAGAACTATCTCTATCTCACCGGCCGGCAGAAATCTCTCATCGTTACCGAAGGCGGAAAGAACGTTTATCCCGAAGAGATTGAAGATAAGTTTCAGCTTTTTGATGAGATCGAGCAGATTCTGGTCAAGGGTTTTGTGCTGGACAAGGCCATGAAGACCGAAGGAATTGAAGCCTATATCTATCCCGCCGAGGAGTTCAGTAAAGAGAAAGACCCCGCGGAGGTGGAAAAAAGACTTCAGGAGATCATCAATCAGGTGAACCGCGACATGCTGCCCTATCAGCGAATCGCCCGGCTTAAAGTTCTGGACGAACCTCTGGAGATGACGACCACGAGGAAGATCAAACGTTTTAAGGTGGATTAATTTATGGTCCCGATTCCCCGAAAGCCGGGGGTGTTACTCTCCGCCGCCCTATTCTTCTCGGTTTCTTTTTTCTCGGGAGCGGAAGCCTTTCTTGTGGAACCGCAGCAGTACTCCCTGGATATGCCCATGGGATGGGTTCCGGTGGAAATTCTGGAGGACCGGGCAACCTTTGCCGGTCCCGAAGACTGCGCCTACCTGCAGGTAAAGGCTTTTCCAGGGGACGCCTTTTCCGATCCCGCCCGGATCTCCTCCTGGGCTTCCGAAAAGCTGAAAGCCGCGGGAGACGAATTACCCTTTGTGTATTCCGGTTATCCCGCGGTATTCCGGGACCTGATCTTTTCATCCGGCGGTTTTTCTTTCCAGGGATACGGTGTATGCATCGACGGGGATGACTGGGATTATTTTATTTCATCCTTTACCACGGAAGATCTCTATAATCAATTGCATCCTTTTATGGTTTCCTCCCTGGATTCCTTTGCCCTGGGCGGTGAAGACCGCCTGTTGCCCGGTCCGGTTTCCCAGTTCTATGCCGGCAGCTACGGTGAAGAAAGCCTGGAGTCCGGTTATATCGACTTTGAAGGAAGAATTATCCCCTTTTCCTATGACCGCTACGCCCTGGAAGCCTCCCGGGTGGTTATCGAGCGGGAAGCCCAGGTGTTAAGCGCCTATACCCAGAGCCGAAGCGAAGAAGCCTGGGAGCGGTATTACCGGATTCTCTACCGGGATAACCATGCCAGGCTTCAGGGTCTCCATGTAGCCCTGGAGGGACTCCCCGGCCTTGCGGGAACGGGGAAAAGAGACGCCGCTGAGACGCTGCTGCGCTGGGTGCAGTCCTTTGAGTTCCAGCGGCCGGGACATCTGTCGGATCTCTACTCTCCCCTGGAAACGGCGGTCTTGCGGTCCGGGGATTGCGATTCCCGGGGACTGTTGTATACTATCCTTCTGGAGAAAAGGGGAATCGACGCGGTGCTGATGGTTTCCACCCGCTACGCCCATTCCATGGTGGCTGTGGATGTGGAAGGGCCTGGGGCCCGGTTCCCCTACGGGAATAAGGCCTATCTGGTGGCCGAAACCTCGGATCAGGTGGACCTGGGTATGATCGCCGCGGATATGGCGGACCCGGAAGGGTGGATCGGTCTGGACCTGGGGTCCGACGCCTTTCTGTATGAATAAGGGGAGCGGAAAATGATGTCCTTAACCAGCGCGCAGCGAAAGATTCTCACCCGGCACGGCCACGGGATTTCACCGGTGGTTTATATCGGCAAATACGGCCTGACGGATGAAGTGGTGGCCGCGGCGGCCAAGGCCTTGGACGACCATGAACTCATAAAGATCCGCTTCGTGGAATGGAAGAAGTCTCGGGAACCCTTCTCCCGGGACCTGGCGCAACGAACGAACAGCACCCTGGTCCGGGTAATGGGTAATACCGCCCTGCTTTTCAGACGGCAGGAAGACCCGGAGAAACGAAAGTATACCGAAATCTAAGCCTGCTGATTCTCGTAGTTCAGCACGTCATCATGGACATATTCCAGGGCCACGCCGGCGGCCTGAAACATCTCTTCCGATTCACTGCCCGCGTGATAGCGGTATTCACAGACCACCCGGATAATACCGCAGTTGATAATCAGCATGGCGCAGGTGCGGCAGGGAGTCATTCGGCAGTACAACGTGGCTCCGTCGATGGCAATGCCCCGTTTCGCGGCCTGGCAGATGGCGTTCTGCTCCGCGTGAACCGTACGAACGCAGTGCTGGGTTACCTTTCCGTCTTCGTGGATGGTTTTCTTCATCTGGTGTCCCACATCGTCGCAGTGGGGCAGCCCCTGGGGAGAGCCGACATACCCGGTGGCCAGAAGCTGCCGGTCCCGGGCAATGACACAACCGCTTCTTCCCCTGTTACAGGTGGCCCGCTTTGAGATAGCGTCGGCTACTTCCATGAAATACTCGTCCCAGGAAGGCCTTTTATACTTTTCTTCACTCATGGTGCGGCTTTCCTTTCTTCATATTCCAACTGCATGGTCTCGCCGGGAAGGTCGCAGACCTCGGGAGGACCGAAGTATTGGATCGCCCCGGGTGACAGATAGGAGGTGGTAACGGCCCATTGGCTTCGTTGCTTTGCGTAAAATTTAAAAGGCTTTTTGTTCAAGTCTACCATGGCCTTCCGGATCACCGGCTTTACCTTTCCCTTTCTCCGTTCCAGGTTCATCATGGATACAATAGGAACCCCTCCGGGTACCCATTCTTCCCGGCTGCCGGCCAGGTTCTTAATCATGCAGGTGTACCCGTTGAATGTACCGGCGGAAAGCAGGTAGGCCGTGCAGCCCAGGCAGTAACCGTAATCGGCGTCGAAGTTGGAAGGGAAAGCGCTTCTGCCTTCGTACCCGAAGAAATGATGCTGGGTAGCGAAGGCGCCTGAAAATTTACCTTCGGTCTTCAATTCCAGAAGTTTCGAAGTAACCATGTCGATAAGAAGATTCTCCGTTTCGATCCGGGAAACCTGAACGTTTCCATGGGGGTCCCGATCCATCAGGAGCTGCCGCTGGATATCCGTGGGCAGGGAACTGAAGGTATAGGAAGTGTCCCGGGAAAGATTTTTATTGACCCACTCGGTTTGATCCTCGAAGGATCGCAGAGTATTGTAATAAACGGCGTGCTCGGCCAAAAGGTTGTTTAACTCGCTGATTAGAGCCTTCATTTCGGGGATGTACTCTATGAGTCCCTCGGGGACCAGGACAATACCGAAATTTTCCCCGTTTTCTGAGCGTTGAATCACCGTGTTTACAATAGAGCGAACGATGTCATTGAGGCTCCAGTTCTCGGCTTCCACTTCTTCCGATATCAGGGCGATATTAGGCCGGGTTTGTAAAGCGCATTCCAGGCAGATATGGCTGGCCGACCGACCCATGAGCTTAATGAAATGCCAGTACTTCCGGGCGGAAGCGGCGTCCCGGCAGATATTTCCTATCAGCTCGGCATATACCTTGGTGGCGGTATCGAAACCGAAGGACATTTCGATATCCTCATTCCGCATATCTCCGTCAATGGTTTTCGGCACTCCTACCACGGTGATACCGGCGTTCCGGGTTTCCAGGAATTCCGCCAGCAGAGCGGCGTTGGTGTTGGAATCATCTCCCCCGATGATGACCAGGGATGAGATATTCAGTTTTTTGCAGACTTCCAGACAGCGCTGGAACTGTTCCTCCGTTTCGATTTTTGTCCGGCCGGAACCGATAATATCGAAACCGCCGGTATTCCTGTACTGATCCACGTATTTTTCGGTCAGTTCGATAACCTTTTCACCCAGGATACCCGCAGGACCGCCGAGAAAGCCATACAGCTTGGATTCTCCCTCGGCCTTTTTTAAGGAATCATAGAGTCCCGCGATGACATTATGCCCCCCCGGAGCCTGACCGCCGGAAAGAACAACGCCGATATTTCCCGGATCTTTTCCCAGGTCGGACGAGCCGGGGGCAAAAGTGACCAGAGGTTTTCCGTAGGTCCTGGGGAAGGTTTGCTTTATGACCGTGCGGTTGGAAAAAGCCTCCGTTTCCTCTCCCTTTACCGGGGCCAGGTCACCGAGGTGGCCTTTCAGCAGGGCGGGTGTTTTCGGCACATAGTCATATCGATTTTTTTGCAAGGTTGAGCAATCCATATTCTAAATCTCCCTGAAGAAAATCTCTGTTCAACTCTAGATTTATACGGTATACTTAATCGGCAAATCAAGTAAAGGGGCACAGCGGTAAAAATGACCGAGGAGACGAAAAAGAACCGGGAAGGAAACAAAGAAAAGAAGACGGATATCAGGCCCCCGGAAGAAAAGATTGAAGAATGTAACAGGATTATAGAAAGGCTTTGTGAACGGGATATTATCTTTAAGACCCTTCCTTATTCCATCTCCGCTTTCCTGCAGCAGGATTCGGCAGATCACGGTCTTCCGGATATTCTGAACCGCCTGGAAAGAGCCTTTGCCGTGTCGGGAGCCTTCCTTTTATCCCTGGACCCGGGAGAAAAGAGCGGATCGGTGCTATCTTATTCTCATGGCTGCCCTGATGACCTGGCTTCCTGGTGGGAAAGGCTGCCGAAGGATTTCCCCCTGGAAGATCTGAGTCTTGGGTACCTGCGTTCCGGTTATACTTTAAAACATGAAAAAGATATTCTTCCTCTTTTGCTTGTTCCGGTCCTGGGAAAACGTTCTTTCTTCGGCTGCCTGGGGATTCTTGAGTCCTCCGAACCCAGGCAGTGGGACGAGGTGGAATACGACACCCTCCGGGGCATGGGAACCACCCTGGCTCATATCATGGAGTTCCTGGAACTCAAAGAGAACCTGGAAGAAGACCGGAATAACCTGGAACTCCTGGTGGAAGAACGAACGGCGGAGCTCCGCACTGCCAACACCGCTTTGAAAAATGAAGCCCTGCGGAGAAAGAAAGCCCAGTACGCTTTGCGGAACCGACATAAGATCCTGAGAGAAATGTATAACCGCGTTCCCGTGGGGGCTGTGATTATCGGCGCGGACGGAACCTTTGATTTCTCCAACCATTACTTTCGCTTTATGACCGGCTACGGAAAGAAGGAACTGTTAAGTCTTCGGATTACCGATATTCTCGGCACCTGCAAAACCAGGTGTTTTGACGAGAACGGCGTGTTCCGGGCGGACCTGAAAGATATGGGTTCCCGAATACTGCATAAAAGCGGCAGAGAAGCGGAGGTTCGAATTACCTCCTTTCCCCTGCAGAACGACACGGAAAAAGCCGGCGGCATTGTCTGCTTGTTTAACGATCTGGGCAGGCAGAAGGAATATGAACACCGGGAACGAATGATGAAGATCCAGCTTACCCGACTTACCTTGGAGCTGGATAAATTGAAAGCCGTCATTACCGGTGATACCGAGAAGCCGAAGAACATGAATATCGATACCTTCGGCCTGACCAAGAGGGAAAAAGAAACCCTGATGTTCGCCCTGCAGGGGTATAGAACCAGAGAAATCTCAAAAAGGATGGGAGTGGTAGAGGTCACCATTCGAAAGAACCTTACCTCCATCTTCCGGAAACTGGAGGTAAGGGACAGATACGAGCTGATTGAGAAATACCGGGACCTGGTGTTTTCCCGGGACTAATTGGTTTGACTTTGAACGAATCTCTTTCTATGCTATGAACAGGATGTTGAGAATACTGTATCGCCTGGAAAATCCTGTTCAACATTACCCCTGGGGCTCCACCGACGCTATTCCCGCCATTCTGGGCATCGAAAACAAGGAAAACAAGCCTTTTGCCGAACTGTGGATGGGATCTCATGCTAAGGCTCCCAGCAAAGCTTTTACCGACGACGGACCGGTTCCCTTGGACCGTCTCATTGCCGCCGATCCATCCTTCTTCCTCGGAAAGGCGGTGGCGGAGCGTTTCGACGGCACCTTGCCCTTTTTGCTGAAGATACTTTCGGCGGAAAAACCCCTGTCTCTGCAGGCCCACCCGAATTCGGAACAGGCGACCCGGGGATTCGCCCAAGAGGAACGTAGGGGGATTCCCCGGAACGCTCCCAATAGAAACTACCGTGATCCGAATCATAAACCGGAAATGCTCCGAGCCCTGACTCCCTTTTCCGCCCTCTGCGGTTTCAGAAACCCGGAGGAGATTTACGCGAACCTCCAACCCCTGAAAAACGCGAAAAGGCTGCTGCAATCCCTTTCTGACGACCCTTCCTGCCGCCGAATGTTCCGGGAGATGCTTTACCTGGAGGAAAACCAAAAAACCGACCTTGTCAGGGAAGCGGTGGAAAGCTCGCAGGGAAAAACCGACCCGGCACATTATTGGGTTTGTCGCCTGGTGGAAGAATACTCCGACGATATCGGCATTCTTTCCCCTCTTTTATTGAATCTGGTGGAGCTTGAGCCCGGAGAAGCCCTGGAATTAAAAGCGGGGGTTCTCCACTCCTATCTCCAGGGGACGGGTATCGAGATTATGGCCAACTCGGACAATGTCCTCCGGGGAGGGCTTACTTCAAAGCACATGGATAGGGATGAATTGATGAAGGTTCTTGTTTTTCCTTCCGATGAACCCCGCAGGCTGGCTCCTTCGAAGACCGGGAAAGGCTATACCTATCCCACCGATGCCCGGGAGTTCGCCCTTTGGGTCTGTGAAACCGATGTACCGGTTTCCCTCATGCTGCCTCAAAGCCCAGGATCCTCTATCTTTCTCTGTATCCGGGGGATCTTTCATCTTCAAACCGCCGGGGAAACCCTGGAGGTTTCCTCCGGTCAAACCGTTTTTGCGGCGGCATCCGCAGAATCTCTTCATCTGACAGGCTCGGGACTTCTTTTCAGAGCTTTTGTCCCGCCGGAGAACTGATATGGCGGAAAGACCGAGCATCTGGGTCGACGCGGATTCCTGCCCCAGAAAAATCCGGGATATCATCCTGCGAGCCTCCCGGCGCACCGGTCTTTCCGTAGTCTTCGTGTCCAACAGACTAATTCCCCTGGATTCCCCGGACGACCGGCTGATTCATATCACCGACGCCGGCGAGGGAAGCGCGGATGAGTTTATCCTGTCCCGTTGTTTCTCCGGGGATATCGTTATTACCCGGGATATCCCTTTGGCGGCCAGATTGCTTGAAAAGGGCTGCCGGGTCTTAAACGACCGGGGAGATGTTTTCCAAAGCGAGAGTATCAGGGAAAGGCTCTCGCTCCGCGACAGAATGAAGGACCTTCGTGAAGCAGGGCTTCTGGAAGAGGGGAAGCGTTCCTTCGGTCTGAAGGAGGTCCATCGCTTTGCCGCGGCTTTGGACCGAGAATTGGCGTCTTTGTCGGGAACATCGTAGGGAGGTGGAATGAATATTATCGTGGGACACACCAACATGGATCTGGACTGTTTTGGTTCCATCGCTTTAGCCCGGTATCTTTATCCCGGTTATACCGTTATTAAAAGCAGACTAATTCATCCGGTAGCGCGAAACCTCTACACCATGTTTCATCATCATCTGGACATGGTGGATTCGGGAGAGCTGAGGAATCAGCAGGTCGGTCACATGGTGGTGGTGGATACCCGGTCCCGCGGCAGGGTTGCCGAATACCTGGATCTTCTTTCCCACCCTCCGCAGACCATCGAAGTTTTCGATCATCATCCGGCGGATTCCCGGGATATCCCCGAGGCTGTTTTTCACGAATCTTCCTACGGAGCCAATACCACGCTGCTGGGAAAAATGCTGATGGACCGGGGGGTTGCCTTACATCCCGACGACGCCACCATTGCCTTAACCGGCCTCTGTGCCGACACGGGGAATTTTACTCATGAGAATGTAACGGCGGAAGATTTTGCCGTAGCCTCGTTTCTTCACCGGCAGAAGGCTTCGATGAAACTGGTAAAGACCTTTCTGTATACGTTACGGGAAAAGTATCAGATCACCCTGTTTCATGAAGTGTTAAACCGATTGATTCATCGGAATATTCAGGGACACGACGTCCTGATAAGCTATATGGAACTGGAAAAACAGGCTCAGGGGTTGAGCGCGGTGGTGGAAAAGATTTTCGAGGTAGAAGACCCGGATGTCTACTTCGCGGTTTTTCATCTGAAGCATAACGGCAACGTGCTTATCATTGCCCGGAATCAAAAGGATTCCATCGATCTGGACAGAATTCTCAACGCCTTCGGGGGGGGCGGGCACACCAAGGCCGCCTCCGCCACGGTAAAGCAAAGCGACGGAAACCTGGTATTGGAAACCCTGTTATCCTATCTTCAGGCATCCCTGAAGCCCGCCAGGACCGCCGCGAGCATCATGACCGAGGGAGTGTATTCCCTGGAGGAATCCATGAGCCTCCTGGAGGCTTCGAGGTTTTTGGAACGGGTTAATCATACCGGCTGCCCGGTTCTGAACAGTGAAGGAGCCCCTGTGGGATTCATTACCTTAAGGGACATTATGAAGGGACGTAAGGCCGAGCAGATGAACGCACCGGTACGGTCCTATATGACCCGAAAGCTCATTACCGCCGATATTGGTACTCCTCTCAGAGAAGTGGAGCATTTGCTTCTTACCCATAACATCGGACACCTGCCTATCTTAAGCCGGGGCGCCCTGGTGGGAATCATAACCCGCTCGGATTACCTGAGCTTTCGAAAAGCGGAACAGGACCTTCAGGAGGTGGTGCTGGAAGCTCTGAATTAAAACTCTGCGTTTTTCACCGTTCTGGGAAAAGGTATAACGTCCCTGATATTCTGCATTCCCGTGACGTACTGAATGAGCCGCTCGAAACCCACACCGAAGCCTGCATGGGGTGCCGTACCGAATTTCCTGAGTTCCAGGTACCACCAGTAGTCTTCTTCTTTCAGACCTAATTCCGTGATCCTGGTTTTTAGTATCTCGTAGTCCGACTCTCTTTCGCTTCCCCCGATAATCTCTCCCAGCCGGGGAACCAGCACGTCCATAGCCCGGACGGTACGCCGGTCTTTGTTGAGTTTCATATAAAAGGCCTTGATTTCCTTGGGATAGTCGGTAACGATCACCGGACCATTATAGACCGCCTCGGTGAGATACTTTTCATGCTCCGACTGGAGATCACAGCCCCAGGACACGGGAAAGTCGAAGCTTTGGCCGGAACCGGTTAGTTTTTCGATCGCTTCGGTATAGGTGATACGCTGAAAAGGGGTGTCGATAACCGTTTTCAAGGTGTCGATAATGCCGGGCTCTATCCACCGGTCGAAAAACTCCATGTCTTCTCCGCAGTTCTCCAGGACATAAGAAAAGACATATTTCAGGAAGTCCTCCGCCAGGTCCATATTGCCGCCGATATCACAGAAAGCCACCTCCGGCTCGATCATCCAGAATTCCGCCAGGTGGCGGCTGGTGTTGGAATTCTCCGCCCGAAAGGTGGGGCCGAAGGTGTATACCCTGCCCATGGCCAGGGCGTAGATTTCCGCTTCCAATTGTCCGCTGACGGCGAGAAAGGCTTTCTTTCCGAAGAAATCCTCCCGGTAATCCACCTCACCGTTTTTTAAGGGAACCTGTTCCAGGGGAAGGGTGGTTACCTGAAACATCTGGCCGGCCCCTTCGGCGTCTCCGGGGGTTATAATGGGAGTGTGAACGTAGAAGAAATGACGTTCCTGGAAGAACCGGTGAATGGCGTAGCTCATGGCGTTTCTAACCCGGGCTACCGCGGCGAAGGTGTTGGTCCGGGGACGGAGGTGGGCGATTTCCCTTAAGAATTCGAAGGAATGCCGCTTTTTCTGCAGGGGATAGGAATCCTGCGGAGCCGCCCCCAGGACCTGCAGGATGGACACCTGCAGTTCCACCGCCTGGTTTTTCCCCGGTGATGGGATGAGCAGGCCCGTGAGGGTAACCGATGCCCCGGTTCCCAGTCGTTCCCAGGTGGTCTCTTCAGTCTTTACCGAGGCTTGGTCTACCACGGCCTGCAGGTTCGCCAGGCAGGAACCGTCGGAGATTTCAAGAAAGGACACATTCTTGGAATCCCTCTTTGTCCGTACCCATCCCTGGACGGTTATCTCCTGACTGTCGGCCTTCATGGCGAGTATGTCCTTTATCCGTGGTGACATGATTTCCTCCTCGAGTTTGTATCCGTATACCATGTATCGGATTCCCTAGTCAAAGGGTAGGAAGATCAAGGGGCTGGAAATCTGCTGCCGGCGCTTGAGTTCCCCCCTCCGGTCGTGTATAGTGGCCGGTATGAAAACGATTCTTTGTTTCGGTGACTCCAACACCTGGGGGTATAATCCCCGGGACTGCGGACGATACGATCCCGAGATCCGTTGGCCCGGGGTGGTACGGAAAAAACTCGGCCAGGGCTTTCTCGTGGTCGAAGAAGGGTTAAACGGCAGGACTACCGTGTGGGATGATCCGATTGTGGCGGTCAATCGAAGCGGGAAGGCTGTTCTTCCGGTGTGCCTGGAAACCCATAAACCGCTGGATCTCGTCATTATCATGCTGGGGACCAACGACCTGAAGCTTCAATTTTCCCTTCCCGCGGTGGACATAGCCAAGGGAGCGGGGTTGCTGCTGGATCTGGTTTCTTATAGCAAAGCGGGACCGAAAGAGACGAATCCTTTCTGCCTGCTCATCAGCCCCCCTTATATGGGAGAAGAACCGGCCTTTGACGGTATGTTCGATCTGACCCGGAATAAATCGAAACAACTGGCGCCCTTTTATAAAAGAGAGGTTGACCTGCGGCAGGGATG
>JAFGDJ010000051.1 GCA_016932135.1 Spirochaetales bacterium
AACCCCGGGACCGGTGTATGTACGGTCGGTCCGCTGCCCCGTACCGGTGATCTTTCCGGAAAGCCATGTCATGGAGCTGGGAAAGGGAGTCGAACTGCACAAGGGGCAGGATATCGCCGTCATCTCGTCGGGGATGATGACTCCCAAGGCCCTGGAAGCGGTAGAGATGCTGGAAAAAGAAGGGCTTCACGCCCGGCTGATTCACATGGGTTCCATCAAACCCCTGGATCAGGAGATCATCGTAAAGGCCGCCCGGGACTGCGGGCACATCGTCACCGTGGAAAACCACAGCGTCATCGGCGGTCTCGGAGGGGCGGTGGCGGAGACCCTGTGCGACCTGCATCCCTGCCGTCTCACCCGGATCGGGTTTCCCGATATCTTCATGGAATCGGGGGACGACGAGGAGATCTTCACCTCCCTGGGGATGAATCCTCCCGAAATCGCCGCGAAAGTGCGGTCTTTAGTGAAAAGGAGCTTACCATGAAAATAGCCGTGATCAACGAAACCAGCGCCGCCGACAAGAACGGTGCTATCCTGGAAGCCTTGGAAGGCCGGGGCCACGAAATCATCAACGCGGGGATGACCAAAAGCGGGATGAGCCCGGAGCTGACCTATATCCACACGGGCTTTCTCACCGCCCTTCTGCTGAACACCGGGCGAGCGGATATGGTGGTGGGGGGCTGCGGTACCGGCCAGGGATACCTCAATTCATGCATGCAGTACCCCGGTGTGTTCTGCGGCCATATCCTGACCAGCCTGGACGCCTGGCTCTTTACCCAGATCAACGGGGGAAACTGCCTTGCCCTGGCCCTCAACCAGGGTTACGGCTGGGCCGCCGACGTGAACCTCACCTTCATCTTCGACCGGCTCTTCAGCGTTGAAAGGGGTATCGGTTATCCGGCTCACCGCAAGGAAAGCCAGGCCCAGTCACGCCGCACCCTCACCGAGATATCCCGTCTGGCCCATCGGTCCTTTCCGGAGATCATCGACACCCTGCCGGAGGAAATTCTTACTCCCTGCCTGTCCTACCCGGGCATCGGGGAACTGGTGCAGGTGGATACCCTGAAGGATCCGGCTCTGAAAGCGGCTTTACAAAAGCGAATGAATTGAGGAGATTGAACATGAACAAGGAGCGAACAGCCCGAGCAAAGGCTTTAAAACAATACACCACCCTGCGGACAGCCGTGGAAGCCGGGGCTCTGGATCAGTTTCAGGATCTCAGCACCAGCGAGGCGGTGGTTCTGGGACTGGCCAACCAGGGGGTGCGGACCTTCATCGGTATCTTCGGCCACGGGTCCACCGACCTGGGGGAAATACTGAGAATCTACGAAGAAGAAGGAGTTATCCGGGTGTTTCAGGTCCGCCATGAAGTGGAAGCCTCCCACGCCGCCGCGGCCCTGAAGTGGCAATACGGCCAAACCCCGGCGGTTTTCACCTCCATCGGTCCCGGAGCTCTTCACGCTATGGCAGGCTCCTTGGTAAGCCTGTCCAACGGCCTGGGAGTCTACTACCTCTTCGGCGATGAGACCACTCACAATGAAGGACCGAACATGCAGCAGATCCCCCGGCGGGAACAGGAACTCTACCTGAAACTTACCAGCGTCATGGGCACATCCTACACCCTCCACACCCCCGAGGCGGTTTTCACCGCCCTGAAATGGGGAACCTCCCGGGTACACAACCCGGCGGGAGAAGCTCCCTTTTACCTTCTGCTTCCCATGAATATCCAGCCGGTGGTCACCCGGGGGATGAATCTCCTGGAATTCCCGGAGCGCCTGCAGGTTCCTCCCCAGGCATGTGCCGACGAGGAAACCTACCGCCGGGCGGCGGAGCTTATCCGGAAAACGGAAAAGATTACCGTCAAGGTCGGCGGTGGGGCCCGGAATCTGAAGCCCGACACCTTGAAGGCCTTTATCGACGCCGCCGGGGCTGTTTACGTTCACGGCCCCAACATTCCGGGGCTCTTTCCCGCCTCGGACAGGCGAAACATGACCGTGGGGGGGTCCAAGGGTTCTATCTCGGGGAACTTCGCCATGGCCGAAAGCGAGCTCCTGGTGGTAGTGGGAGCCCGGGGAGTCTGCCAATGGGACAGCTCGGGGACCGCTTTCCCCAGGGTGAAGCACATTATCAACATCAACACTCACATCGGCGACCTGGAGCAGTACAACCGCACCACGGCCCTGTTGGGGGACGCCGAACTGGTCCTGCGAAAGCTCACCGCGGTACTCGGCAAAGGGCCTGATAAGGAAACAGCCTGGCAGCGGTTATGCGCCCAGAAACGGGACCAGTGGGAAGCCTACAAGGCAAAACGCTTCTCCGCAGCCCCTTTGAAGGATTCAAAATTCAGCCAAGCCCTTTTACCTCAACCGGCGGCCATTAAAATAGGCATAGACTTCGCCGACGCCGTGGGGGCCATAAAGATCTTCGACGCCGGGGACGTGCAGGCCAACGGTTTTCAGATCGTCACCGACGAGATGCCGGGAAGGACCTTCAACGAAACCGGGGCTTCCTACATGGGTTTCGCCGTCAGCGCGGTTTTAGCCTCCGCCATGGTCGAAAACCCCCGCTACCCCATCGCCTTTACCGGTGACGGAAGCTTCATGATGAACCCCCAGGTCCTCATCGACGCGGCTCAGCACGGTCTGAAGGGGATGATCCTCCTCTTCGACAACCGCCGGATGGCCGCCATATCCTCCCTGCAGGAAGCCCAGTATAATGAAGAATTCAGAACCGACGACTCCGTGACGGTGGATTATGCCCGGCTGGCCGAAGCGGTGGAGGGAATAGCGGGTTTTACCGCCGGCAGTACTCCGGAATCCCTGAAGGATATTCTGGAAAAGGCTTACAAACACCCAGGTTTGTCGTTGGTACATATTCCGGTGTATTACGGAGAGGACGACCTGGGAGGCCTGGGGGCCTATGGAAAATGGAATGTCGGAAGCTGGTGCGCCGACGTACAGGCGGAAAAGCACCGGATAGGATTATAACCATGGAAAAGAAAGCAGAAAAGATCGGCATCGGCATTATCGGTTGCGGCAGAATCTCGGATCTCCATGTCCGGGGTTACGCCTCATTCCCCGAAGCCGAGATCCGGGCGGTCTGCGACGCCGACAAAGAAACAGCCCGGCGGCGAAAGGATGAATGGGGAGCCTCGGCCTGCTACACCGATTACCGGGAACTGCTGGCCGACGACGGGGTAGACGCGGTGGATATTCTCACCCCCCACCTTCTGCACGAAGAAATGGCCTTATCTTCCCTGGCGGCGGGAAAACATACGGCGGTGCAGAAGCCCATGACGGTGGATATGGCCAGCACCAAAAGGATGATTGCCGCGGCTGAAAAGAGCAACCGGGTATTCAAAGTAACGGAGAATTATGTCTTTTATCCCCCCATCGTAAAGGCCAGGGAACTGATCGATTCCGGCGCCATCGGTGAGCCGCAGAATATCCGGATTCATCTGCTGGCCGCCGGTTCGGGAGGCTGGAAGATTCCCAACGAAGCCTGGGCCTGGCGGATGAAGGAATTTGTCGAAGGCCGGGGCATGCAGACCTTCGATCACGGGCACCACCTCTGGTCCACCGCCTGGTTTCTCCTGGGATCCTTTGAGGAAGTAACCGCCTGGATAGACAATATCAACGGCTTGGTGGATTCCCCGGCGGTGATGATGTGGAAACACAGGAAACCAGGGCGTTACGGTACCTGTTCCTTTTCCTACAGTGGGGACATGATATTACCCTCGGATTACTACGCCAATGACGAGTGGATCGAAGTAAGCGGTTCCTCCGGCGTCTTGCGAATTCACCGCTGTACCGGCCGCCTGGTCACCGGAGCGGTGATAAGCCTCTACAACCGTCAGGGCTGGCAGTATATCGACGATGTTCCCTGTGACTGGCAGCTCGGCTTTACCGGGGCCATGCAGAACTTCCTTCTGGCAATCCGGGGAGAGGCATCGCCCGCCCTGTCCGCTGCCGAAGCCGGTGAGATCATGGCCATGGATCTGGCGGTTCAGAAGTCCGCCCGCCTGCAGAGGAGTGTTTACCTGGACGAGATGACCGAAACTCGTCCGGAGATCCTGGCCAGAAAGAAGCGTCGGCATAAGATCAAGGCTTTGGGGGACTTCAGAAAGGGCATGCTTAATGAAAGCCGGACGGAAAAAGGGCAGGATACCCTGGCCGGCCAGGCTGAGAAGCTTACCCTGGCTTTGAAGGAAAAGATCGATATGAGCGGCTTGAATGAATGGAAGGCCGTCCTGGGCCTGGACCTCACCGGGGAGGGAGTCGGTTCCGGGCGGTACACCTTTTCCTTCGACAAAGGAACTCTCAGGATTGACCGGGGGACGTTACCGGAAAACTGCGATCTGCTGATTACCGTCCGCCCGGAAATATGGGCCGCCCTCCTCCTGAAAAAACGAAAAATGCAGACTGCCTTCCTGCAGGGAAAGCTGAAACTCAAGGGCGACCTGGACTACGCTTTCAAACTCAAGGACGCCCTGGGGCTCTGACTCACCCTTGGCAAGCACGCCGCGGGGGCATTACACTTCTTCTATGCGCGCCGTTATTGCCGTGCCCCCGGTACAGGACTTTTACTTCACTCCCCATCGGGCTTCCGCCCTGGGAGGGCGAGCCGTTCAACGGGTTCTGGAATCCCGGGGATGGGAAACCACCCTTTTGCATTTCCCCGTTTCCCAGGGGGGGGGAAAGGTCATTCCCCTGCCTGAGGCGCTGAACCACCTTTCACCCTTTATCCTTTCCGGAGAACGGGGTCCCACCTCCTTCTTTCGGCACTATTACCGCTTCGGACCCGAAACAAGCGAAGCCTGCAGGACCGTGCTAGCCCACGCCCCCGACCTGATCCTGGTCTCCTGTTTCGCCTGGGCTTACGCTGAAGAGGCCCGGGAGCTTATCGGTTGCCTGAAAATCACGGCCCCGGAGATCCCCGTCATTCTGGGGGGCTCCGGCGCGGCGGTACTGCCGGAGTATTTCTTTCCTCCGGCCAGCGAAAAGCCGGGGCCGGACTATCTCCTTGGCGGAGAAGCGGAAACCCAGCTGGCCGACCTACTCTCCGCCGCCGGCCGGAAACCTCCCCCCGTCAAGACGAATAAAGGGGTTCTTCTCCCCTTCGATCCGTCTGCCTGTGCCGCCTCTCTACCGGTCCTCTGGGGTGTCTCCCGGGCCGGCGGGGTGCCGCAGATCAACCTTCACCTTTCCCGGGGCTGCGCCATGGGCTGCCGCTTCTGTTCCAACCATCTCACCCAGGGCCGGGTGTTCCGCAAAGCGGATCTATCCGCCCTGGGTCAAACCCTGGAAGAAATCGAGCGGGTTTTCGGCGTTCTCTTGAAAGGGAAGATCCTGGTTAACCTGGAAGACGATAACCTCTTGCAACAGCCGGACTATTTTCTGGAAGTTCTTTCACTTCTGAGGGAAAGGATCCCCGGGGCTGTTTTTACGGCGGAAAACGGCCTGGACCACCGGCTCCTTTCACCGGAACTGGCGGAGACCCTGATAGACCTGGGCTTTCAGCAGTTCAACCTTTCCCTGGCCCAGATAAACCCGCGACTCCTGCAACAGGAAAAAAGAACCTTTCACCGGGAACAGTATGAAAACCTTCTCCGTCTGGCGGCTTCGAGGAAGATCGGGACGATCACCTATTTCATCGCCGGTCTGCCCGGAGACAATGGGGAGAATCTTATCAATAACCTGCTCTATCTCTCCGGTCTGCCCACGAACATCGGCATCTCCCTCTTTTACCCGGTCCCGGGGCTCCCCGGCTTTACCGATAAGACCATCTTCCTTCGCCACTCCCCCCGCCTGACCGCCGGCTCCTCCGCCTGGCCCTGGGGAAGCTCCCTTTCTACCCGGGAGATGGTGACGGCTTTCCGGCTTTCGAGGATGATCAACTTCCTCAAGAGAAGCCCCCGGGAACCGCGGGAAGAGGACATGAGGCGCCAGTTGCTTGAAAACCGGCGACTGTTGACCTGGTATAAAGGTAATCCGACAGGAGAGGCACCCCCGGGCATCGATGAAGCCCTGGTCTCGGGTCTGTGGGAACGCCTGGGATCATTCTTCCGCCCCTAGTCACAGAAACACCTGACAACCGGGATATCAAGTGTTGACTTTGAGTCAGGCTGTAGTATGATTATTACAAGGTAATAATTGGAGGTACAAAACGATGAAACAGATCCTCTCAGTTATTTTCTTCATATTTCTTGCTATCGGAGCATTATCAGCCCAATCACTTCAAACCGGCGTAGTACAATTCGAAGAAAAGAACGATATCGGCCTGGACAATGCGGGAGTTATTGTCCCGGAAGTACTGGTTTCACATCTCAAGAACATCGGGGCATACACCCTCTCGGAGCGGGTTCTGCTGAAAAAGGTTCTGGAAGAGCAGTCCCTGCAGATGAGCGGCATGATCGATGAGGATACGGCTGGGGAAGTCGGAAAACTCTTCGGCCTCGAGGCGATCGTCACCGGCTCTATAATGAAGATAGGTGAAGAAATCACCATCAGCGGCAGGGTGATAAAGACCGAATCGGGGGAGATCCTGGCTTCGGGAACGATCAAATTCACGGACATCGGCGAGCTGGAAGAACAGCTGGAAAAACTGGCATATCTCCTTTC
>JAFGDJ010000052.1 GCA_016932135.1 Spirochaetales bacterium
CCCGCGGCTCGAAACTCTTTGATATTCTCCCGGGTAACAATGGAGCTTCCGGTATCCACATAGCCGGAGGAATACCCATAATCCTGCATATCCATCAGAACCTCGACGGCGTTATACCCGATCTTCCTCGGATTGGTGACCACGGTGGCTTCAAGAATTCCTTTCTCCACGTAATCGAGAATCGTATCCTCCGCTCCGAAACCGATGAGCTGTACGGTGCCTACCAGGTTCATGTCGATGAGTACCTGGGTCGCCGCCAGGGTGTCGCTGGTATCGGTAAACACCACGGTGGAAATCCACGGTTCATTGCGAAGCATATTGTAGGTGAGCTGTTCCGCGTCCAGGGGATTGAGCCCAGTCACCTTGGTCCAGAGGGGAGCTTCGAGGAATTCCCCGAGGGAAGAGGTTATTCCAAGACCCACCAAGTCCTTTTCAGCAAAGATTCCCGGCGATTTTTGGGAATAAACGACCGCTATCTGAAGAGGGTTCTGTGAGCGTTTCGCGATGAGTTCACCGATGGATTTACCAATGGCGAAACTGTTGGTCCCCACCAGAGGCCACGGGGAATCGTCGGAAAGGGCGTGTTCAACCAGCACCACGGAGATTCCCGCATCACTGAGCTCCTCGACTATCCTTCTCGCTTTGTTTTCTTCGAGACTGGGATAGAGTACCGCCCCGTCGATCCCGGAAAACCGCGCCATTTCCAAATCCAGGGTATCCTTATCCACCGAATGAAATGACAGGGCACAGCCCAGTTTTTCAGCGGCTTCTTCTGCCCCCAGAGCCACAAGATGAAAGAAACTGTAAGATTCGTGGGGGAGAAAAAAAGCAAAATGGAAATCCACAGGTTCGGAATTTACACTTTCGGTGGAAATAGAAGAGAGGGAAAAAATAGTATGAATCGAAAGGCTGAAAAAGATGAGAAATAGAATGCCGAAAACAATAACCAGAATTTTTCCCATAGATGCCACGGCAAGATTATACCATAGATTGACAGATCTTGTGGTGAAAAATGGAGGCGGGAAAGCCATAGCACAAAATTGATGTACTTTTAGTGCTACTCCGGGGGGCTTTCATTACCCCATATTAAAAGGAGGCTGGTATTGTCATAGAAATCCTGTGTCGTGCTCTCCGATACGGCTTTATAATGTTAAAAATATCTTTTTAAGGAGAGCCGTATGAAAAAAATTCTTCGTATTGCACTACTCTGTGTCCTTTTTGGATCTCTTGTGCTTCCGATCTTTGCCGGAGGAGCACAGGACAAGGGTATCGAGAAAAAGGTCGGAGTCCTTATGCCGACCAGGTCGCTGCAGAGATGGAACCAGGACGGGGATTACCTGAAAACCAAACTGGAAGCCCAAGGCTACGAGGTGGATCTTCAGTATGCCAACAACCAGGTAGCCACCCAGGTTTCCCAGCTGGAGAACATGGTCACCGCCGGGAGTAAAATCCTTGTGGTCGCTTCCATCGACAGTACCGCCCTGAAAGGCGCGTTGGCCGAAGCCGCCAAAGCCGGGTGTGTCATCATCGCCTATGACCGCCTGCTGATGGATACGCCGAACTGCGATTATTACGCCACCTTCGACAACTACAAAGTGGGCACCCTTCAGGGTACCTTCATTGTAGAAAAATTGGGCCTCAAGGACGGAAAGGGACCCTACAACCTGGAAGTTTTCGGCGGTTCACCGGACGATAACAACGCCTACCTTTTCAACCAGGGCGCCATGGATCAACTGCAGCCCTATATCGACAAGGGACAACTTGTTATCAATTCCGGCCAGACCGAAATGAGCGTTATCGCCATTCAGGCATGGAAACCCGAAGGATCACAAGCCCGGATGGACAACCTTCTGACCGCTTTTTATGCCGACAAGAAGGTCGATGTGGTTCTTTCCCCCAATGACAGCCTGGCCCAGGGAATCGTCGCTTCGCTGAAATCCGCCGGTTACGGCACCGCCGCCAAGCCCTTCCCGGTATTGACGGGGCAGGACTGTGACAGGATCAACGTCAAGATGATGATCAACGGCGAACAGTCAATGTCGGTATTTAAAGACACCAGAACCCTCGCCGAGAGAGTCGTTACCATGGTTACCGAACTTGGAGAAGGCAAGCCGGTCACCGTGAATGATACCGAATCCTACGATAATAATGTAAAGGTTGTTCCTTCATTCCTTTGTGATCCGGTTTTCGCCGACGCGAACAACTATAAAGCGCTTCTTATCGACACCGGCTACTATACCATGGATGAAATTCAATAGTATAATGTTTTTGTTCTAAAAAACCGGTACAGCGGCCTTTGGGCCGTTGTACCGGAATGTAATGAGGTTGCAACCACATGTCTGAGAACATTCTTGAGATGAGAAACATAACCAAGGTCTTTCCGGGGGTGAAGGCTTTGGATAATGTAAGCTTCGAAGTGGGCAAGGGCCACATTCATGCCCTGGTGGGCGAGAACGGCGCCGGCAAATCCACCCTGATGAACGTGTTGAGCGGGATCTATCCCCACGGCAGTTATGAGGGGGAGATTTTTTATGAAGGGCAGGAATGTAAATTTAAAAACATCAAAGACAGCGAAGCCCTGGGAATAGCCTTTATTCACCAGGAACTGGCATTAAGCCCCTACATGACCATTGCGGAGAACATTTTTCTGGGGAATGAACGGCAAAAAAACGGTATCATCGACTGGGATGTCACCGCCGAGCAGGCGCGGGTATTAATGAAGCGGGTAGGCCTGACCAAGGTACACCACGATTATCTGGTCAAGGATATCATGGTGGGCCAGCAGCAGCTGGTGGAGATTGCCAAGGCCCTGGGTAAAAACTGCAAGCTGCTTATTCTGGATGAACCGACGGCCGCCCTGAATGATGAAGATTCCAAAAACCTTTTGAATTTGCTCGTGGAGCTGAATAAGACACAAGGCCTGACCTGTATCATTATTTCACATAAGCTCCATGAATTGACCGAAATTTCCGACCGCCTGACGGTGATCCGGGACGGAAAGACCATTCAAACCATGAACCGGGGTGACGAAGCGATCACCGAGGACAATATCATCCGTCATATGGTGGGACGCCAGTTAACGCATCGCTTTCCCGAGAGAACCCCGAAAATCGGCGACATTGCCTTCGAGGTCAAAAACTGGCGAGTGTACGATCCTCTGGATGAAACCAGGGTTGTCATCGAAGATGTGAGTTTCAATCTGCGGAAAGGAGAGATCGTAGGCTTTTCCGGTTTAATGGGAGCCGGGAGAACCGAGCTGGCCATGAGTATCTTTGGAAAGATGTACGGCAGAAATATCCAGGGAAAGATCCTCAAAGACGGAGAAGAGGTCACACTGAACTCCGTCGGGGAAGCCATCGGGAACGGTGTCGCCTATCTTTCCGAAGACCGAAAAGAGGCCGGATTGATCCTCATACACGATATCAAGGGAAATATAACCTTATCAAATTTGAGAAAACTGGCAAAAAGAGGCGTGATTGATTCCAACCTGGAAATCAAGGCTGCCAATGAGTATAAAGATAAGCTCAACATAAAGGCGGCGAGTGTTTTTCAGAA
>JAFGDJ010000053.1 GCA_016932135.1 Spirochaetales bacterium
CCCGGGGGAGCCCTGCCATTCCACCGGCTCGAGGCATTCCCAGTGCAGCGGGGCCGTCAGCTCGGCGAACTGTTTCTGCGCTCCGCCGGACCATCCGAAGGAACCGAAGCGAAACACCTTTTTGTGGTACACATGGCTTCGGTCGAAGATATCCAGGATGAACCCCATGGGGGGAAACATGCGGTATTCGTAGGTGGGCATGCCGAAGATTAGGGCCGAGGATTTCCACGCCGAGGCGAGAACATAGGAAGCGTGTTCCTGGGGAACCCGGTGAATGGTCAGGGGTACGCCCTTGGACGCCACTCCCCGGATTACCGAGTCCAGGAGTTTTTCCGTGTTTCCGTACATGCTGCTCCAGATGAGGGTTATTTCCTTTTCCGCCGGGCCTTCCATATACGAAGCGTACCGGCCGTACCGCCGGATGATCTCTTCCGGCCGGGACCTCCAGATGATTCCGTGGGACGGGGCCACGACTTTTATATCGAGTCCGGTTAACGTGTCGATGGCCTTGAGAACGAAGGATGAAAAGGTCGAGACGATGTTGGCGTAGTATCGGAGGGATTCTTTTTCGAAAAATTCGTGTTCCGCCTCCGTCAGCTGGTCGTCGAAGACCCGGTCCGGCAGGCTGCCGAAGGAACCGAAGGCGTCGCAGCTGAAGAGGGTGCCGGTTTGTTCTTCAAAGGTAACCATGGTTTCCGGCCAGTGAACGTTGGGAATCTCGTAAAAAACCAGGCTTTTTCCTTTTCCCAGATCCAGCCGGTCACCGGAAGCCACCGCCCGGACCCCCTGGTCGATGCCGTAAAAGGCGGATACCAGCTTCTCGGCTTTTTTGGTGCAGAGAATCTCCAGGTGAGGGTTGGCTTTTTTCAACTCCTCCAGCCACCCGGTGTGGTCCGGCTCCATGTGGTTCAGGATCAGATAATCGAAATCTTCCAGTCCCAGGCCCAGGGAAGATATTTGAGAGAGCATCTTTTCCCGGGAATTGTCCCAGTCCTTGAAGAGGTCGATCAGGGCGGTCTTCTCACCCTGGACAATATAGGAGTTTAAGGAAACCCCGTCCGGTATGGGCCAGATTCCTTCGAATAAATCGGCGTTTTCGATATTGGCGTGAATACAATGAAGGTTTTCAAAGATCGTTACGGCTTTCATGACGTGCTCCTTTTTTATTTTTATTCTTCCTGTTCTAACGAAAGGGCGATGCCCTTGACCGAATTGCCGATGAAGTAACGTTCCCGATCCTGAATGTCCTGAGGGAAAGACCCGTAGGCCTGAACCAGGGGGTCTTTTGCAAGGATTTCTTCCACCGCCCGGTCTCTGTTCCCTTTGGCGGAGGCGACGATCTCCACCCACTTTTCCAGCTGCCCCCCCGCCGCCGGAAGAATCTCTTCCGGTTTGTGGGATGTGCCGTAATGGCCGAAACAGATCCTGTTGAAGGCATGTTCCTTCAGGCTGTTGATGCTCCGGACGAAATCCCGGTAGCGGAAGACCGGGGGTGTGGCCGGCCGGAGGTACAGGGTTTCCGCGGGAAGATGAACCCCCAGCACTTCTCCGGCGAACAGGGTATCCCCCAGAAGAAAGGAAAGGTGGTGGGCCGCGTGGCCGGGGGTTTCAAGGACCTGTATGTCGAAACCCTGAAAATGAGCCTCGGGGCTGAAAAAGAGCAGCTCTTCCGGCACCGGTTTGATGGGGCCGTAGGCCCGGGCCAGGTCGCCCAGGACCTTTAAAGACCCCTCCCACAGCCGCGCCGGGTCGGCCATGTGGGGGATGCCCTTGGGGTGACATAATACCGGCGTGCCGGGGTACTGTTCCACCAGGTCGCCGGTTCCCCCGGCGTGGTCGATATGGATATGAGTCAGCAGAATCGCCGCGGGTTCCGTCATCCCCAGGTCTTTCAGCCCCTTCACCAGGCGGGGGATCGTGGAGGCCGGGCCCGGGTCGATGATAACGGCTTTACCGTCCGACAGAAGCACCCAGCTGCTGATAAACTGCCTCAAGGCCATGACCGGCTGATCCAGGTCCAGAAGAAAGAGCGAATCCTGTTTATCCTTCATGGTATAAATATACAATCACCCCCGGTCTTTCTGCAATCCTTGATTTCCCTTCGGAGGATGCTTATATTACATTTATGACTAATCTAATGAGAATTATTCTTAGCTTCTTTCTTCTTATCGGCTTGACACCGCTTTTCGGAGAAGGAAACAGGGAGGAAGAAACCATGGGTGAATCCTGGGAAGTCAACCTGACGGAAGAACAGTGGAAAGAGAAACTGACCCCCGAGGAGTATCATGTGCTTCGGCAAAAGGGAACGGAACAGGCTTTTTCGGGAGAGTACTACTACCTGAAGGACGACGGGGTGTATCACTGCGCCGCCTGCGGAAACCCCCTGTTTGCCTCGGAGGCGAAATACGAATCGGGCACGGGCTGGCCGAGTTTCTGGGAACCGGTTTCCGAGGACAGTGTCCGGACTTTTGAAGACTTCAGTTACGGCATGCAGCGGGTCGAGGTGGTCTGCGGACGCTGCGGTTCCCACTTGGGGCATGTGTTTCCCGACGGCCCTGAGCCCACAGGGGACCGGTACTGTATCAATGCGATAAGCCTGGACTTCAAAGCCTCCGAATAACACCGAAGGCCGCCGATTTAACGGGTGTTCTTCTCCGCCCAGGCCAGGCCGTTGGCCAGCAGGGCTAACCCTGCGCCTTGCGGCGGCCGCCGCCGCTGCCACCGGGGGTGCTGTTCCGGGTAGATAAAGGCTTCGGGGTGAGGCATCAGGCCGAGGATTCGGCCGGTGGTGTCGGTAATGCCGGCGATATTATTCACCGAGCCGTTGGGGTTTCTTCCCCGGTAACGCAGGGCCACCAGGTGCCGGTCTTCCAGGGCGGTGAGGATCTCCGGGGAGGGAACGTAAAATCGTCCCTCGCCGTGCCGGATGGGAAGATCCATGGACTCCAGTCCCCGGGTCCAGACGCAGGGGCTTTCCTTCTCGAACTCCACGGAGACCCAGCTGTCTTCGAAGACCCCGGATTCGTTGTGCAGCAGGGATACCTCCTGC
>JAFGDJ010000005.1 GCA_016932135.1 Spirochaetales bacterium
AATAGTGATGTCGGGCCTAATATAGTTCCCCTCCCAGTATACTATATTACTTTCCGGCACACATAAGGTCGGCTCCTAAAGGAGCCGGCCTTTTTTACTGAGCCAGGTCCTTTACCTCGCCTTCGTTCCGGCGAGGAAACCCGGGAGATGATAACAAAACGACCTTCCTTGATACCCATAAAACCTTGACAAAAGACGATTGTCTCCATACTGTAAGCCTATGCCGTTGTCCCGTAAACGAAAAATTATCCTGGAAGTTCTTTTAGGGTTATGTATCTTTTTCGCTCTCGCCATTGGAACAGGTGCTGGCTTCGCTTTGGCCTCCATGAAAAACACCGATGTGCGCGGTTATTTACGCGATTACGACATGGCCCTGCCGACGCAGATCCTTGATAGAAACGGATTGCTTATCACGGAACTGTTTTCTGATGAGAAAAGGGATATCGTTCCGATCACTGAATTACCCCGGCATCTTATTTACGCTTTAATCAGCCGGGAAGACGAAACCTTTTTTGAGCATCATGGATTCAGCGTGAGAGGGATCCTCCGAGCCTTTTGGAACAACCTCCGGGGCACCTATTCCTCCGGTGGAAGCTCTCTTACCCAGCAGGTCGCCGGGTGGTACTTCGCCGATCGTTCCGAAATATCGATAAAACGAAAACTGAAAGAACTCTGGTACGCCTTTCTCGTCGAGAAAAGTCTCACAAAAAATGAAATTCTGGAGATCTATCTCAACGAGATGTACTTCGGCCATAACACCAATGGTGTTGAAGCGGCCAGCCAATTCTATTTCGGTCATTCCGCCCGGGATATTACCCTGGCCGAATCGGCTATTCTTGTCATTCAGCTGGCCAGCCCAGCTATGTATTCTCCCATCAACCATCCGGAGCGCGCCAGGGAACGGCAGTTAGACGTTCTGAAACAGATGGTGGAGCTGAATTACGCCACCCAGGAAGAGGCGGATCTCTCCTTTGAGCAGTATTGGACGAATTACGACTATTCCCGCTCCAACATCGCCAGCGCCTATTTCGACAACCAGAGTAAAGCCCCCTATTTCAGCGAATATGTGCGACTGCAGCTGAACGACATGCTGTACGGCGCGGTAGACATAAACCGTGACGGTTATGTGGTTCACACCACCCTGGACCTGCGCTATCAGGAAATCGCACAGAAGGTGATGGACCAGGGGTACCGGGATATCAACTTAAGATACCGGAATATCGCCAATGAACGTCTAGATATTGTGGACCAGGATTACGTTCCGATCATCGACCTGCTTTCGCTGATGTTCGATCTGGAAGATATCCGGGTTGCCGGGGCAAAGCAGCGCTCCGAAGCCATGAATTATTTTTATACCACCTTGAACCCAACCCTGGATGTCCTGTCCAACCTTTTCGGGCTTCAGGACGTTTCCATGCTCAACGGTTTTGCCTATGAGCAGCAGAAACAACAGACCACCCGGACTACCGTGGAAGGGGCTTTAATTACTCTGGATAATAACACCGGCCATATTCTGGCCATGGTCGGGGGAAGCGACTTTGAAACGAAGCAATACAACCGGGCGGTGAGCGCCCTGGTGCAGCCGGGGTCCTCTTTCAAGCCCCTGTATTATTCGGTGGCCATTTCCTCCAAGAAATTCACCCCCGCATCACGGCTCTATGACGGTCCCATCGCCTTCTATGACGGTGAAGGAAACGTCTATGAACCCATGAACTTTCTCGGTGACTGGCAGGGTTCCGTCCTTCTCCGCTATGCCCTGGCCACGTCCATGAACGTCCCTTCACTTCAGGTGCTGGAAGGGGTCGGTTTCGACGCGGCCATTGACAGGGCTTCCCGAATGCTCGGCATGACCGATCAGAGAAACGATGAAGTACTCTTTCCCCATGGGTATCCCCTGGGGTTGGGGGTTACCGCCCTGGCTCCCATCAACATGGCCCGGGCTTTCGCCGTGTTTCCCAACCAGGGAAGAATGGTTGAACCCCTGGCCATCGTCACGGTGGAAGACCGTTCCGGGAATATCGTTCTGGAACCGGACAAAGAGCGGGCCAGGCAGGCGCAGCGGACGGCGGACGCTCAGATTATGTCCCCCCAGGTGGCTTATATTATGACCGATTTATTGCAGAGTACCGTGGCCTACGGGACCCTGGCAAACCGCCGAAGAGAAGTCGGTGGATTTGACGACATGCCCATGGCAGGAAAGACCGGCACCACCCAAAACTGGGGCGACGCATGGACCGTCGGCTTCTCCCCGTACATGACCACCGCCATCTGGTTCGGTTTCGACACTCCGGGAATGTCCTTGGGGCGCTATCTAACCGGTGCCACCGCCGCCGGTCCTGTCTGGGCGAAATACATGAAGGAGGTTCACGAAAACCTTCCCCGGATAGACTTCCCGGTGCCCGACACCGGCCTGGTCAAGGTTCGGGTATGCGCTAAATCAGGCCTGTTACCGACGAACGAATGTAACGACGGGACCCTGGAAGAAATTTTTCTTACCGGCACCGAACCTCGACGGCCGTGCAATATTCATAAGTTCGAAAACGCCAGGAACGAGGAACTCCTGAAAAAACTGCAGGAAAACCTCCTGATTGAAGATATACCTGTGCGGGAATTTCAGTTGGACATGGATTTGAACCTGGATTTCTCTGGTTCTGATACCGATACGGATAGTGATCCTTTGGACGAAGGATATAATCCGCTCCTGGATTAATTTCGCTGAGGTTCAGCAGGGGGTTGAAAAAGGCTGGTTTAGTATGACAATTCAATTAAAGATTGATGATGTGATTGTAAAAAAACGTATCCGTAAAGACTTGGGCGACCTCACACAGCTGACCGAGAGTATCCGCAAACACGGGCTGATGAACCCTATTGTAGTGAATACGAAAAACGAACTTATCGCCGGTGAGCGGCGGCTGGAGTCGGTAAAACGCTTAGGCTGGCAAACCATTCCGGCTCATGTGATTAGTGACGTTCAGGAACTCCAGAAGATCGAGATGGAATTAGATGAAAATATCCACCGCCGCAACCTTTCGGCGGATGAACTGGCCGACGCTTTTGCCTTAATCGACCGGTTGAAAAATCCCCGCTTCTTCCGAAAAATCTGGCGAGCCATTGTCGCGTTCTTTAAACGGCTCTTCGGGCGCTCTTAATTCTTCTGTTCCAGGGTTTCGGCATCCAGCACGAGGATATCCCCCCCCATCCCCTGTACCAAAATCGTTTTCCCTTCCTTCTTGATATACGAAAAAGGCATTACCACCGCGTCGGATCTATCCACCAGTTCCAGATCCTTGTTAAATCTCGCCAGATACGTCGATCCGGAGGAAGAAACAACAGCGTAGATATTGCTCCCGTCAAGAACCATAGCTGAAGCGGGATGAACAGCCTCGCTTCCTTCCTGCACAACCTCAAGACTTTCCGGATTGAGCTGCAGCAGGGTTATGATGCCGCCATTCTCTTTCCCCAGAACATAAAGTCGGCTGCCCTGTTCAGTATAGGTTCGTCCGATGACGGTGATGCCTTCCGCTTGCTTTTTCACTTCACCGGTTATCGGGTCCACCTGAACAAAAAAACCCTCGAAAGCCCCCCCCTTTTCACTGGTTATGAGGAAGATCGTCCGGTCTTCCGGGCGCTGGAAAGCCGCCGGGGTATCCTCCGTCAGCTGTTCCTTCTCATCCTCGGCTATCCTTTCTCGTTCTTCCCGAATACTTTCCACCCGCTCTTCCTGTTCCGCCTCTTCTATCTCCAGTTCTTGTTTCCTGGCTTCCGTTTCCTCTAAACGCTCGTGGGTTTCCTCCAGTTCTCTTACCGTTTCCTCTTTTTCCGACTCCTCCGCCGTCGCCAGGTCTTCCTTAAGACGTTCTTCCTTCTCTCTTAAGGTCTGTTCCTCTTCTTCCAACTCCCGGCGTTCCTCCGCGATCCGTTGCTGCTCGCTTTCCACTTCCTGTTCCCGTAGTTCCACCATGCCCTTTCGCTCTTCCACACCGCGGTCTTCTTCTTCCCGGAAGCGTTCTATCACCGCCTTATCGGAGATCTCCTCGGTGGAGACAATTTCCCTTCCCGGGGCCTTTCCGGCTCTTCCCAGGGGGATCAGCATCATGGTGTTTCCCGGCCATTCGAAATATTTTGTGGAAATACCCACCTTTTCCGGCTGGAGGTTCTTTTGCACCGTAGCGGAGTATTTTGACCGAATCATTTCCATATCACCGCGAAATACAGCGTTGTACACCGTGACGAATTCGGCAATCAAGAAAGCCGTATCGAAATCATAGCCGTAGACCTCGGAAAGATACCCCGCGATAATTCTGCGAAGGTTCCGGATATGATCCACTCCGGCGCCGGCTTCAAGGATAAAGATATCCGCCGGTATCCCCGGTTCATCCTCCGGACCCAGAGCATGAATAACCCTGTATTTATCAAGATATGCGGAGACACGAAACCCTTCATCCTTTTGCAGCCCCAAGGTTGTTCCAATACCGATTATTTGGTTCCGGGTATTGATAACTTCATGGGGTCCTTCATAATTGAGGAATTCCACCGAACCAAGGTCAACCGATTGCAGTTCCTCCCGATCGACCTCCTGGGCATAGATCAGGGATGAAAGAATCACTGAAAAAATAAGAAGCAGGGTTATCAGACGTTTCATAGTGCCTCCCAGAATATAGTAACCCGACAGTGAGAAACAGTCTATCGGCTTTTTTCAGAAAAACATTTTTCTCCTTCTAGCTTCCTTCAAAAGGGTCCGGGTAATTCTTCCATTTTCATCAGAATTCCGGAGGCTTGCAGTCTCAACTCGCGGGGATAGTCGCCCCTGTAGACGTACAGGCAGGCTTCCGCCGCGTCTTCCGAGGTCAGGCGGCCGTTATACCTTAAGATCGCCTCCAAAGCGTCCATAGAGGCCTGAGGGACAACCACATCAAACCGGGGTGTCCGTCGAAGAGCCTTAAGGATTCCCTTTGCGACCCGTCCGTCGCCGTCGCAGCCCAGCCGACCTAGGGTTTCAATAATCTTAGCGGTTACGTGGCTGTCCCATTCCAGGGCCAACAGCGAAAGAAGGTGAGTCGGGGTATTGAGGTTCCCATAACAAGCCAGGAGCTCCAAGGCTTCGATTCTCCGCAGGGGAAAATCGTTTAACAGGTGTTTCCCCGCGTAGACAGGCCTGGTGACGGCGCCTGAAGCAATTAGCCGTAGGATCTCTTCTGCGTAGGGGGGTATTGTCTTCGGAGGTCCCAGCTGGTAGAGATCACGGAATTCTTCAAGAATCTTTTTCTGGGCGTTTTCATCCTGTCCCTGTGCGACACTCAAAAGATAGCGGTAATCGGTGGAATTGCTGTAATCCGCCGACGATGGAATTCCCGCCTTCCCCACCTTCCAGTTCCAACTATCCCCCGGAAAAAGAAACAGGGCCGGATTTAAGCAGGTGATATGCCAGTTTTCCCCTCCGTGAACCACCAGGGCGGAGGGACGGGCGGCCCAGAAACCGGGGCCGAAATCATGGGATATAATCGTTGTCTTCTCCCCCTGCGCAGAGTAGAGCTCCACCCCTCTTTCACCCAGGACTAAAAGCCCGTTACCATACCCCGCGGCAGCGGAAACTCCTGCCCCTGAAGAGCTCTGCCAGAGTTCGGTCCCCTCCGGAGAAACACACCGCAGGGTGGATGCTCCTGTACACAGGTACTTCGCCCCCTCAGCGGAATACAACACCTCCACCGGCTCCTGCCAGGATAGGTTCCAGAGCATTTTTCCATTACGATCCAGCAGAAAGGCAGTACCGTAAGACGTTCCTCCCAGGGTCTCCTCCAGGGCGGGAAAGGGAGTGCCGGGATCGCCGGCAGTGAGAAAACGCCACTGTTCCCGGCCGAAGAGATCCCAGGCTGAAAGATGCCCGGAAGCCCCGGGCAACAGGATTATCCCGTCTTCGGAGACCATGAGGTCCCCGGAGGCGGAGGGTCTTTCCGAATTCTTCCTCCAGCGGAGAAAGCCGTTATGCGACCAGGCTGAGACGACACCGTCAAGATTCCTGATAACAACGGTACCATCGGTTGTCGGATGAGGAGGACCCGCCGGAGGCCCCAGGATATCGGCCCGCCATAGTTCCTCACCCCGGGGGTTCAAGGCTTTCAGCGTGCCGATACGGCTTACGACGTAGAAACTGCCATCGGGTCCCAAAGCCGCGCCGAAAGCCGGGCGGAAACCCAGGTCGGAGCGCCACAGCAGCGTACCTTCCGCGCTGAGGGAATAGAGGTAGCGATCCTCGGATACCGCGATAACGGTCGATTCATCGGTTATTACCGGAGGCCCGACGATTCTTCCGCCGGTGGGGTATTGCCACAGAACACCCCCGAGCTCTTCGGCTGTGGCCGAGGGAAGCGGGAACAACAGGCTTCCGATGAGGATAAGGAGAACCCGAGGGAGTTTTCTACTTGGCAAAATCCTTGATAATGGCGTCGATATCCCCTTGGTCGACATCGGATTGACGTTCAAAGGCCAACTCCTGGTTCGCTTCTTTCAGCTTTTTCAACAGACTGTATATAATGATCATCAGGATCTTATTCCCCGCCACGGGATGCTTTCGTATAAAGGCGATCATTTTATTCCGAGGCAGGCTGAAGATGATAGAATCTCCCAGGCTCACCACATTTGCCGTCCTTTTTACTTCCATGAAGATGCCGGCTTCACCGAACACCTCTCCATTACCGATGGTACAGATATACACATCCTTACCGCTGGATTCACTCACGTTCACTTCCACACTTCCTCGCACTACCGCGTAGAAAGACTGAGTAGTGTCTCCTTGGGTGATGATTCTTTCCCTGTCCGAATATAAAAGCAGTTCCCCTGCCGCAATCATTTCATAAAGTTCCGTTTTACTCATGAATCGAAAGGTAATTATCTCCTCGAGCTCATTGAAATGGGCTTCCTTATCAAGAATTGTCCTCATAATTACACCTCCCCTGACTATTGTACTAGCCATGATGAGGATTATCAAATCATCTTTTTCAAAGAAAACATTTTCCGCCGGCCCCGGCCCGTATTCTGCATGAAGAACAGAAGGGAGCTTTACGACAGATCTCCTTACAATGCCGGACAATGAGGGCGTGGAATTCCTGATATACTCTGGCATCCCGTGGAAGCTCCCGGGTAATGGATTCCTGCAGAGCGTGATAGTCTTTATTGCAGGATAAGCCGAAGAAACGTTCCCATAACCGGAATGTGTATGCATCCACCACAAAGACCGGAACATCGAAGGCGTACAG
>JAFGDJ010000256.1 GCA_016932135.1 Spirochaetales bacterium
CCTTCGATCCGCTGCCCTCTGATCTCATCCTCTATCTCCCAGGTGTCCCGGACCACGGCTCCGTGGTATGAAGAAGCGTTGATGAAGGTGACTTCAGTTCCGGCGATACTTTCCACCATGCCCACATGGGTAACGGCGTCTTCCCGGTCGGTGATAAAGATGAGATCGCCGGGTAAGGTACCGGCAGGGTCGACGGGGTTCACGTTGTAATCGTACAAGTCTTGAGCGGTGATATCGGAAACCTTCGAGGCGCCGTCAAAGAAGATGTCCTCCTCTCCCAGGGCTAGCCGGTAGGCCCACACGATGAGGCCGGAACAGTCGAAGGAGTCGGGACCGTTGCCGCCCCATTCGTACGGTCTGCCCAGGGCGCCGGCCGCGTACGTTAGAGCGGATAAGGCCTGCTCTTCCGTCACCTCTGCCCGTCGGAAGCCGCCGTTGTAGCCCGGGTCGCAGGAAAGGATGATAAAGAAGCTTGCCAGGACAAGGAATAGAGAAGCGCGTTTCACCGGTACCATATCCCGGTATACTCGGGGATAACAAGGCTTCCCCGCTCTGCCACGGCCTTCCCCATCTCCTCACCGAAGAAGAATCCCATGATTCTCATGGCGTCTTCCAGGGTCTCAAACCAATAATTGGTCGAAACAACCTCCCGGGAGAAACCGTGCTTCTCTTCCAGAAGTGTGTAGAATTGCAGTAAATCGTTGTTCGGCGGAGAGGGTATTTCGACATTGGTTCCCAGGGATTCTATGATAATGGTCTTCCCGGCTATCCGCCGGCAACCGGTTACCAGAGCATCCACGGTCCCGTCGATGTCGGCGTCATGCTCCGACACGGTATGCCCGAAAGCCCAGCCTTCGATAACCGTGTCGGCGCCGTACCCGGCCAGAAGATCCCCGGCGCCCAGGTTCTCGACTTGTTTGAAGACGATTTTATCAGTAAAGGCGGCCAGGTTCTCCTTCGCTCGCTGAAGCATATGGACCGACCGGTCACAGCACAGGGCTTCGCTGACGAGGTCGATGTAAAGGGCGGTCACCCTGCCGGTACCGGTCCCCAGCTCCACCACCCGTTTCCCGGTAAAGTCGTACAGCCGGTGCAGAGTTGCCGGAAGGTTCCCCTTATAATCCTCCCGGGTCACCAGCTCGTCATACCGGTCCGCGTGCTTCAGGTAGATTTCAAACATGGAAGGCATTTTCTCCACCGCCTTTTAAGATAGTGTTTTTTATAAATCTCTTCCTGAAAACAATCATGGCTGCCAGAAAGTATACCAGGGATAAACCCAGAATCCAGGCAAGTTCGAATCCTATCTCCGAAAAGTTCGAGGAGTAATTCATCACCTTGTTCAGGGCCCGGGTCGCGGTAGCCGTGGGCAGAATATCGTTCAGGTACACCTGGTGGCCGGCGATCTTCAGCAGGTCGATCTTGGGCAGGGGCATAAAACAGTCGGAGAAGAACATGAGGATAAAGAACGGAAAGCACCCCACCGTCAGCAGCCCGAACATGTTCTTTAAAAAACAGGCGGTTATGATGCCGATGCTTATGACGGAAAAGCAGGTAAGCATGCCGACAATAAGCATGAGGCCGTAGGAACCGGCGGTCCTGTATCCGGTGATAAACGCCGAGAGAAGGGTCAGGACGAAACAACTGACGCCGATCAGCACCTGGTTCATACTCAGGGCGGTTATAAAATCGAAGGAAGAGAGCCTGGAGAGGGAAAGGCGGACGATGGTTTCCTTTTCCACCTCCCGGACAATCGACGCCCCGCTGGAAAAGAGCATCATGATAATCGAAAGAACCAGCAGGGCGGGCACATACAGATCAAACTCCCGAAGCTCGCTTTTCTCTCCGGTATACTCGTATTCTATCTGCACAGGTACATCTATACCCGCCTTAAGGCCCCCATAGGTAAAGACGGTGTAGTCGAGGAATGAGGCTGCCGCCAGGAAGTTCATATTCCCGGGATCTCCGTAATTTGTAATCGGAGAAACCAGGCCGCTTTTCGTTTCCAGATACCCTTGGAAAGAATCGGAAAAATCTTCGGGGATGATGACGGCCAGGTCCGCTTCCTGTTCCCGTATCATTCTCTCTGCGGTCTCGAAGTCGGGAACAGGATGGAGGGTAAAGATTACATCTTCGTCTTCCGACACGGCCGCCTCCAGGGCGTCGATGAGCTCACGGGAGAAGGCACCTTTGGCATCGCGGTTGATGACGGCTATATCGTAGGAGTCCGCGTCGGAGTCGCCGAAATAGAAATACATGATGAACACAAAAATCGGGGCGAACAGCAGCACCAGAAGGAGGATCTTCCAGTCCCTGAGGTTCTCTTTAAAGGTCTTCAGGAAATTCGGTAGAATGTTCATTCCCGCAGGCTCCTTCCGGTCATGCCGATAAAAACGTCCTCCAGGCTTCTCTTCCGCAGATGCAGATCCGAGACCCGGAGGTTCCTCCGGGCAATTACCTCCAGGATATCCCGCAAAAGCGACGGAACGTGATCGCCGGTCTTGAGGGAAGCGGCTTGAGGTGAGCTCAGGCGGTAAGATTCCCGATCAATGGAGAGGAAGGAAAGGAGCTCTGCCTCGATATCACCTTCGATCTCGATTTCGATAACCTCATCCCGGCCTCCGGAGCGCTTGATCTCTTCCGTCGTCCCCAGGGCAAGAATCCTCCCGTGATCGATGATGCAGATCCGGTCGGACAGTTTCTCCGCCTCCTCCATGTCATGGGTGGTAAGAATGACCGTGGTCCTTTCCCTGAGACCCCGGATATAATCCCGCACGAGTACCCGGCTCTGGGGGTCGAGGCCGGCCTGGGGTTCGTCCAGAAATACGATGACCGGGGAATGTATCAGGGCCAGGGCGATATTCAGCCGCCGCTGCATGCCGCCGGAAAGGGTCTTGGCCAGCTTGTTTCTCTTATCCTGTAACCCGAAGGAATGAAGGAGTTCTTCGGCTTTTCTTCCGGCCTCCGGCGGGGATATCCCGTACATTCTGCCCATGTAGAGAAGTTGCTCCAGACAGGTCAGGTTTTCCCAGACCACGTTATTCTGCGGGCAGACCCCCAGGGCCCGACTGCCGCCGGCGCAATGAAGGATCACTTTTCCGTCATCCGGAGCCAGCAGACCGCACATCATCTTGATCGAGGTCGTCTTTCCCGCTCCGTTGGGGCCCAGGAATCCGAAGACCTCACCCCGGTGAACCGAAAAAGACAGGGAATCCACCGCCGTCAGCGAACCGAAGTTTTTCCGAAGGGAACGGGTTTCTAAAATGGTTTCCATACATGCGCTCCTTGAGGCGCGGCGTAGTACTCCATCACCTCCCTGGCCCTTTCGGTGACAAACTCGTTCGGCCTATCCACCACGCCGATACTTGTCACCAGATTGTTCACTTTACGTTCCAGGTTCCACGTGCCGTCGGCCAGGCGTTTCGACTCCAGGAGCTCCAGGGCTGCATCCAGCCGTTCCGACCTGACGCCCTCCCGTTTCAGGAGCCAGAGGATCTCCAGAAAGTCGCCGGTGTACATGTTGGGGAAGGTCAGCCGGTCGATGTTCCTGATTACCAGCTTCTCCGGCCGGCGGGAGCTGAAGCAGACCCGGTGGAGCAGGATAAAATCGACGCAGCGCTTCAAGATATCTTCGGCCGCCGGAGTCCTCGCAGGGGCAGGAATGAAGGAAAGCCCCTTAAAGAGCTTCACGATGCCCCAGTAACAGGTGTGGGGCCCGTAACAGCTCTTGTTGGAACAGTACTTGTTTTTTTCGCCGATGTATTCCCCGTCGTCGAAGCGCTGGTTGGCTCGGAAAAACTCCAGCGCCCCCCGGGTCCTTTCGCTCAAGGAACCGGTAAAATAGCTTTCCAGGTAGATGATGTTCCCGTTGAGACAGGGAATGGGAAAGTGGTCTTTTTTCAGGGAATACACTCCGGTTTCAATGTCGTAGAAATGATCCAGAACGGTCCTTAAGGGCAGCTCGACTCTCTCATCCCCCGCATCTAACTTCAGGTCCGCCAGGAGGATCAATGTCCACAGGGTGGCCCGGAAGGTCGGCATGTAGTGCAGGCAGTAGGGGTAATGACGGTCCGTCTCGGGGAGCATCTTCCAGAGACCGTTCTCTCCCCGTGCGTCGAAGATTTTTTCTATAATCTTCTGTCTATCGTCCATGGTTTGTCCTTTCCGATTTTCAGCTTATTCAACGACCTTTGCGTACCAAAGCCAGGAAGATTCTATCCGGAAGCCGACGGATTCCGCCGCCTTAAGCATGCTTTCATTCTCACTGCTGGTACCCAGGGCCGCGGTATCCATGCCCCGGGCCTTCAACGCCCGCAGCCCGGTCAACAGAAGAGCCTTAGCCAGACCCAGCCTTCGGTACTCCGGACGGGTTGCCACCGGGTCGGTGTATCCCGCCTTCCGGCCGGTTCGCTCATTTTCTTCCTCACTGATCGAGCACAGGCAATACGCCGCGAGCCTTCCGTCCGGCGCGACAACCAGGAGGTCCATCTCCCTGTTATACCCAGGCACCCTCATCATGGCAAGGCGCTCTTCAACGGTCATCTCTTCCGTGCCGAAGGCGGCACGGTGAAGCTCCACCAGAGCGGCCGCCTCGTGCTCTCCCTCCACTACCCGCACCGAAAAGCCTTCCGGTAATCGCGGCTCGGGAATAGGTTGATCTAAGGAGCGAAGGAGATGCAGCGTCCGAAGGTTCTGCCGCCGGAATCCACAATCCTCGAGAAAAGCGACTTTCTCTCTATCGTCTTCTCTGCACGAGGCATCCAGGGTTATCCGGTTTCCCCCTTCGGCCATCCTGTCCCGAAGGCACTGCTCTCCCCAGGTAACCATCTCCCCCTCGATGCCCGGTCCGGCTCTTTGCCGGTCGAAATCGAAACACAGGTTATTCGATTGATCGACAAAGGCGAATCCCGTGGGTTGTTCTTCCGCATCAAACCACAGGCGGGTGTACCGCCGCACCTCCGCCAGTGACAGGACTTCCCGCAGATCCTCAGGGCTCGGATAATCCGTTATCCGCCGGGCCGGGCGGACCCTGAGCACCAGGTCGATCATGAACTGCAGATCCTGCGCCCCGCGAAACAAGCGGCTTTCGGACGTTTTATTCCCGTAGGCACCGAGGTCTTCCCGTTTTTTGGGTTTCGGTTGGTTCTCCGCCTTCATCATGTTCCCCATTATAGATCAATTTGACCTTCCCATACATCAAAAAAAGGGGAAATCCTAGAGGGACAGTAAGATGGGTTTACCAATGCAGGATTTCATCAGAGCGCATGAGGCCGTTAAATCACTCAGACTGCCGGAAACTGTTCTTAAAACCGCCGGACCGGACAGGTAATCGATGAGGTCCAGTATTTAAATGTAGTATTCCAGGCTGAGGTACTATAGAAATAGGCCCAGTTTCTGCCCGAGTCGTACTGGGTTGAGGAAGCGAAATCGTACATTCCGGCCAATATGCCGGGGAAATCGGTGATGATTTGGGTTACTTCATCTCTGCTCGGCATGTACCAGTCGGCATAACCGTTCTTCGTGAAGCTGCGGCAGTCCATGGCCATGTAGCTGCCTTCCCCCTGGTCCGCGATGACGGCGTCGGTGTTTTCCTTGCCGGTGCCGACACCGGCATTGTACGCCCCGGCGATATCGATGTTTGATCCGTTATACCAGGCCAGACCGTATCCCCGAAGCGGGGTATCAACCTCCAGGTAGCGCCAGCCGTCGGAGTAGGAGCCCTTGTCGTAGAACACGGTGCCTCCCGCA
>JAFGDJ010000257.1 GCA_016932135.1 Spirochaetales bacterium
ACCGGCGGGCTTTGTATGTTCGGGGGCTTCTATGATTTCTTCACCCTTCCCAGGCAGGTGGAAGAGGCAAACCTTCGGCTGGATTACCGCAAAGCCCTGGAAAACCGCCGCGGCAGAGACTGGGTAACCGATTATCGAAGTTCCGGATGGGGGGACCGTTTCCGCCAGGAATTCAATCGTGATTCACCGGAAAAAACCATCCTGAAAGCCGCCAGAAATAACAACGGCGTGGCCACCCCCGCTTCCGTAGCCCTGGAAGGGGACCTCTCCATCGACGACGCCAAGAAACACCTGGATGAGATGGCTTCCCGGGGATACGCGGAGGTCAAGATCACCCGGTCCGGTACCATGGCGTATCTTTTTCCCGAATTTGTCACCGATCCGGGGAAGCTGGATTTCGAGGATCTGTAATTCGTCCTGGGGATCTCGAAGGATAACCTTTATCAGATATTTTGATACACAATACGCCCGTCGCTGATGGTGAGCAGGACCCGGTATTTCAGGATGTCTTCGGGGTTGCCGGGAAGGAGATTCTTGTCGAGAACGGTAAGATCCGCCAGAAATCCGGGCTGAAGTCTGCCCAGCGAGCCTTCCATAAAGCTGCCCCAGGCCCCGGCCCGGGTATAACAGTCCAGGGCTTGCTGTATGGAGACCTTTTCGTCCGGTGTCCAGCCCCCCGGAGGGTTGTTATCGTCATGGACCCGGGTAACGGCCCTGAAGAGTCCCTTTCTCGGGTCCAGGTCCACCACGGGAAAATCACTGCCGTAACATACGGGAATTCCCAGGTTCAGGAGGCTGCGGTTCGGCCAGAGAAATCGCTCACGCTCCGGACCCAGCCTTTTTAAGTAGGGGCTTTGGTCGAACCGTTCGGTCATGGCCAGGTGTTCCGGCTGAATAGAGGCGATCACTCCGAGATCTTTCAACCGGCGGTACTCTTCGGGATGGATGGTTTCGATATGTTCCACCGTGTGCCGGGAATCTCGTCGGCCGTTTTTTCTTCTAGCTTCCTCGTAGCAGTCCAGGGCTGTCCGGAGGGCCGCGTCTCCGCAGGTGTGCAAACGCAGGCGGAAACCCCCGGCATCGGCTGCCCGAACCCAATCGGCCAACCGGTCCGGGGGAATCAGGGTTCCTCCCCGGGTGCCCGGCCGATCGGAATAGGGATCCACCAGAAAGGCCGTATAGGTAGTGGCCACTCCGTCAACGAATTGCTTCAGCCCCGAAAACCGCAGCATCGGAGACCTGTATCGGGACCGCAGGGCCTCGGCTTCCTTAAGGGGAGAGGCCAGGTCGGCTTCCAGAAAAACGCGAAGAGTCAGAAGGTGTTCCCTTTCGAATGCTGCGTATACCTCGGGATCCCCGCAACTGAATCCGGGCAGGGGCAGCATATCGTGGACCGAAGTAACTCCCAGGGATGCCGCTTTTTGAAGAAAGGACTTTAAAAGCTTTTCTTTTCTCCCGGCGGGAATATTCAGAGCCCGGGACCCTACCAGTCCCATGGCTGTTTCATAGAGAAACCCTGTAGGTTCCCCGGCAGTGTCCCGCTCTATTCGCCCAAAGGGCGGGTCCGGGGTATCCCGGGTAATGCCGCAGACTTTCAGGGCTTCGGAATTGACCCAGGCGCCATGGTACTCGGCGTTGAAGAGGAACACCGGGCGATGGGGGATAAGCCGGTCCAGGCTTTTTCGGGTGGGAAGGCGAGGGGTATCCCAGAAAACGTGGTACCAATTAAAACCGAAGATCCACTGCTCATCCGGGTGTTTCCCGGCGAAAGCCGCGGCCCGGGCGGCACAGTCTTCCTCCGATCGAGCTTCGTGGAGGTCCACGCTCTCCCCGGTAAGGCTTCCCACAAAAAGGTGGATGTGAAAGTCGTGGAATCCCGGAAGGATGAGGCTGTCGGGGAGATTGAAGGTGGTGGTTTTGGCATCCCGGAGAGGCTCCAGGTCTTGCGGTGAACCGACGGCCAGGATGATATTCCCCCGGATAGCCACACCGGCTTTTGAACGTCCGACGGAAGGCGGGTCGTAAAGGGTCCCGCCGTATAGAAGGATATCGGCTTTGTCCGATTTCCCCGGTTTCACTGCGATGGTACTGTTATGGACTCATGGTCAGGACCATAACCGCCTTTTCGGTGTGTATACGGTTTTCTGCCTGGTCGAAGATGGCGGAATGGGGACCGTCCATGACTTCGTCGGTAACTTCCAACCCCCGGGTGGCGGGTAGACAGTGTTCGAAGATGACATCCTTGTCACATGCAGCCAGCAGGTCCTCGGTAACCCGGTAGGGCCAGAAGGCCTTCCTGCGCTCCTCCACCTCGTGTTCCTGGCCGATCCACCACCACACATCGGTATATACCATGTGGGCTCCCCTGGTGGCTTTTTCGATATCGTCCGTTTGGGTAAAAGAAGCTCCGGATCTTCGACAGTTCTCCAGAATAGGTTCACTCCATTCGGAGAGAATATGGTAAGGTTTCGGGGCGCACTGCACGTAATCGATCCCGAGGATGGAACAGAGCATGGCTAGGGAATGGGCCGGCTGGGTCCTGTCTCCGAAAAATAAGACCTTTTTCCCCTCGAGACTTCCGAATCGTTCCATCATGGTGTAAACATCGGCCAGGGCCTGGCAGGGGTGGTTGTCTTCGGTCATGCCGTTGATGACGGGAACCTCCGCCGCGTCGGCCAGGGCTTGCATTTCCTTCCGGTTGTTCCAGCGGATCATGATCCCGTCAAGGTAGCGGCTCAATACCTTGGCCGTATCATAGATGCTTTCTTTTTTGCCCAGGTGTATTTCCCCCGGTTTCAGGTAGAGGGCGTAGCCGCCGAGCTGCTGAATCCCCAGTTCAAAGGATATCCTTGTCCGGGTAGATGGCTGATCGAAGATAAGTCCCAGGGCTTTATGTTCCAGGTACCGGGGAAACAAACCTCGCTGGGATTCCAGTTTTAATTCCCGGGTGGTTTCAAGGATAAGCATAAGCTCTTCACGGGTAAAATCATTGATATGCATGAAGTTTCTACCCTTTACACTCGTTTTCATGGCAATACCTCGCTTGGTGGATGTCGGGGAGATGTCCCCTGGCGATTAAAATTGTAAATCCTTATTAATTCACTGTCAATAATTATAGTCTTTTATTGTGCCGAAAAACCTAAATAAGTGGTAAAAACGGCACCAGAAAAAGAAAAACCTTCAGATAAATATTGACAAATTGCCGTCATGGTTTACAATAAAACAATTAGTGAAATAAATAGTGCCGAAACGGTATTCTGCTACCAAGGAGGACCCATGATACTGGAGACTCAGGGTCTTACGAAGACCTTCGGAAAACTTGCTGCTGTGAATAATATCAGCTTCGGTGTTGATGAAGGCGAAATTTTCGGAATTGCCGGACCGAACGGTGCCGGAAAATCCACCCTCTTCAACATGGTCGCCGGGTTTTACCCTCCGACGTCGGGAAAGGTATTTTTCCGGCAGGAGGACATCACTCACCTTTCGGCGGACAAGACCTGCCGAAAGGGTATTGCCCGGACATTCCAGATCCCTTCCACCTTTCACACCCTGGATGTCTATGACAATATCCGGATCGGGGCCACCTTCGGCAGAATGGCGGGCGATCATCGGAAGATCGATGACTGGATAGATGAAATAATCGATTTCCTCGGCCTCGATGATAAAAAACATCATTCGTCGGTAAACCTCGATCTGTATTCAACCAAGGTTGTCCTCCTCGCGGCCGCCCTGGCGACGGACTGCCGGCTCCTGATGCTGGATGAACCGATGGCCGGCTTCACTATGGCGGAGATCGAAAGCTATCTCTCCCTGGTCCGGAAAATCCGGAAAGAAATGAATATCACGGTTATCATTATCGAGCATCTCCTGGATATCCTGATCGATGTGTCCGACCGGATGATGATTATCAACAACGGGGAGCTCCTCTATCTCGGAGACCCGGAGAAGGTAACCGAGGACCGCCGGGTAGTGGAAGTCTACCTGGGCGGCAAGGATTACAAGGGGGGGCACAATGTTTGAGATCAAAGACCTGTGCAGTGCCTATGGGGACATTCAGGTTCTCTATAACATTGATCTTCATATCGACGAAGGTGAGGTGGTCGCTCTCTTCGGCCCCAATGGTCATGGTAAGAGTACACTCCTGAAAGCGATTTCTGCCGTTCACCCCGCCAGGAGCGGTTCCATTCTTTTTAAAGGCCAGGAAATCGCAAAAACACCGGCCCATAAAATTGTGGAACTGGGGATCGCCTACATACCGGAGGAGCGGTTTTTGTTTCCGGATATGACGGTGATGGAAAATCTCAACATGGGGGCCTATAACCTGAACGCCCGAAAGAGCATGGCTGAAAATCTCGAGTTCGTCTTCGATGTTTTTCCCCGGCTCAAGGAACGGCGGGGGCAGCTTTGCTCCACCTTGAGCGGCGGCGAGGCAAGGATGGTGGCTATCGCCCGGGGGCTGATGTGCAATGCCTCCATGCTGATGGTGGACGAACCGTCCATCGGACTGTCGCCGAGTATGAAGTTCGCGGTTTTCGAAGCTATTGAAAAGGTCAACCGGGAGAAAAACCTCACGATCCTCATTGTGGAACAGGAGATCGAGCACGCCTTAAGAATGGCGAACCGGATGTATCAGATCAGGAAGGGAAGGATCCTCTTCGAGCGGAAGGCTGATGAGATCGACGTAAAGGAAATCGAAAAGGCCTACTTCTAGAAACGGACGGGAGGGAGAGTTAGATGGAAAGCATTCTGAATGCCCTGGTGAGCGGCTTTGTGTCCGGTTCACTCTACGCCATCATGGCGCTGGGGCTTACGATCATATACGGCATCAGCCGGGTCTTCAATTTCGGCCACGGAATAGTCGCCGTCCTCGGGGGATACCTGGCCTGGACGTTTTTTACCAGGGCCTCCCTGCCCTTCGTGGTAAGCCTGCTGTTCATGCTGCCGGTGATGTACCTCCTGGGATGGCTGGTGTACCGCTATGCCATCCGCGGGCTGATGAAAAAACCGAATGCGGACTTTTCCACCGTCCTCTTCATGCTGGGACTGGGCATCATGCTTGAGAATATTATTCTGCAGATCTTCGGTCCCCGGGTAAAGGCGGTACCGGAACTGGTTACAGGAAGTATTATGCTCGGCGCGATCAAGATAAAAAACCACGAATTGGCCTTAATGGTTATCGTCCTTTTAGGTATCATCGTTCTGACACAGTTTTTCAAGCGTACCAGGATGGGCCAGGCCATGAGAGCCGTTGCCCAGTCCATTCCCGGCGCCGGGGTGGTGGGAATAAATATCGAGCGTATCTTCGGTTATACCTTCGGCCTGGCCTTCATGGTAACGGGGTTCAGCGGCGCTCTGCTGGCTTCAAAGTATTTCATGATTCCCCATATCGGCTGGGACTGGATGGTCAAGGGCTTCGTTATCGTCGCCTTCGGCGGCATGGGAAGCATCCCCGGGGCCGTGGTGGGAGCATTAGTCCTCGGCATGGCGGAGTCCTTTACCACCCTCGCCCTGGGAGCGGTATGGGTCTGGCCGGTCTGGTTCATCATGTTCCTCGTGCTGCTTCTGCTCAGGCCCCAGGGACTGGTAGGGGGAAGAAACTGATGAAAAAGCTCAACCTCACCAGAAACACCGTAATCCTGGCGGTAGTCCTGCTGTTGATCGTGCTGTATCCCCTTCTGGGGGCAAAACCCTATCATCTGCACCTGTTTATCCTGTTCTTTATCTGGGCCATGGTGGCTTCCAGTTGGAACCTCCTGAACGGCATATCGGGGATCAACTCCCTGGGTAACATCGGGTTTATGGCCATCGGCGGGTACGGATCGGCTATCCTGGCAAAGACCTTTGGATTGTCTACCCTTATCACGATCCCCCTGGGGGGTATCATCGCCATGGTGCTGGTCACCCTATTCCTCGGGCTGCCCACCCTGCGACTGAAGGGGGTCTACATCGCCCTCCTTACCCTCATCTTTGCAGATACGCTGCCGACATTGTTGACCCAGACCCGGGCGGTTACCGGCGGCGCGGTGGGTTTGCATGAAATACCGCCTTTTTTCGCCGGGGCCGGTAAGATACATAACTACTACATCTGTCTTGCCGCTTTCCTGGTGATGCTCTATGTCATTCACAGGCTTATCAAGTCGAATACCGGCCTGGCTTTTGTGGCTCTGCGGGATTCGGAGAACCTGGCCACCTCCCTGGGGGTAAGCCGGTTCCGCGAACGGCTGAAGGTTTTCGCCATCAGCGCCCTTCTGTCCGGGCTGGCCGGCGGTTTTTACGTTCATTCCCTGGGGGACATATCTCCCACGACCCTGGCGATAGAGCCCTTCCTGATGGGCATCGCCATGATGGAGCTCGGCGGCATCGGAACCCTCTTCGGACCGGTGTTGGGCGCGGCTATCATTGTCTTCGGCAGCGAATTTCTGAGGCTTGCCGATGTACTGCGAATGACGATCCTGGGCGGCCTTATCTGCGTAACCATCCTTTTCTTTCCCGGCGGCCTCATGCAGGCTTTTAGAAAGCTGGGGAATCTGATGGATCGGCGGGGAAAGAGAAAAAGGGGTGAAAGTGTACAGGCTAAAGTTCAGTCCGCGGACTGACTCACATAGAGAACCCATCGTCCGCCCGGGCGGTGGGATGTTAGAAAAGATGAAAGGAGAAAGCAATGCAAGGAAAAATTGGTAAAGGCTTGATGATTGTCTGTGTCCTGAGCCTCTTCATACCTTTCGCGGTATTCGCCGGCGGTCAGAAGGATGATGTGATCCTGATCGGTGCGCCGATGCCCCTCACCGGCCCCTACGCCAGTGACGGAGAGCAGATGCGGATGGCCCTGGAGCTGGCGGTCGAAGAGAAGAACGCGGCCGGAGGGCTCCTGGGCAAGCAACTGAAGCTTATCACCGGTGATGTGGGCGCCCTGGAACCGGAAAAAATCAAGGCCGTGGGTGAACGTCTGGCCGGTCAGAATGTGCATGTGGCCTTGACCGGGTACGCCGATTCCGGTGTGGACGCCCGGGTATTTGCTCAGTATGCCATGCCCTATATCCACGCCGACGCCATGACCGAAGATGCCCTGGTGGCCCGGAAACAGATCGCAGATACCGGAACGAGCAATCTGTTCCAGTACTGCCCGGCGGAAGTCGCCTACGGTGAGGACGCCTCCGAATATCTTTTCAAGGTCCCCGCCGCCATGGGGTGGACTCCGCCGAACAAGAATATCGCCGTAGTTAAGGTCGACTACAGTTACAACATCCTGGCTGCCGACAAGTTCGCCGAACTGTCCGCCGCCAAGGGTTATAAAATTGTCGTCGATGAGACTATCCAGTTCGGCCATGTGGAATTCGGTCCTATCCTCTCCAAGATCAAGGACGCCGGGGCTTCTTTCGTGACCTTCTGGGACCTGGACCCCAAGGATGCCGCCAACTTCATGAAGCAGTTCTACGACGCCTTCATCGACGAAGGTATCCAGGCCCTGGTGTATATGCAGTTCACCCCGGTGATTCCCGAATTCCTCGACCTGGCCGGTGAAGCCGCGGAAGGGCTCCTGTGGTCCACCACGGTGAACCCCGTCAGTGACGGTGTAGCGGATTACGACAAGCGATGGATCGCCAAATTCGGTAGTGAACCTGCTTCCAGCTACAGCTACGGTACCCGGGACGGTTTCGACCTGTGGGTAGCCGCCGTGGAACGGGCGGGAACCGTGGACGACTTCGAAGCGGTCATTGAAGAGCTGAAGAAGACCGACCATCGGGGTTTGACCGGCCGGATTGTCTTCGATCCGGAAGATCACACCGCCTATGCCGGCATGGATTATATTCCCACGGTATGGCAGCAGGTCTGGGGGGGCAGGCATAACAAGTCCTTTCCCAAAGAGTTTGCCGGCGGGTATGCCTACAAACTACCTCCCTGGGTGAAGTAATTAACTGGGGTTTGTAAACCTGACGGCCCTTCACCCTCGTCGCGGGGTGAAGGGCTTTATTTCAATAGTGAGGAAACTGAAAGCCATGAGCGGATACAGTGACGCCGCAGCCTAGGCGGGTTTTTTATGAATTGAAGGAGCCGAAGCTTTTTTCCGGCGGGACCCAGCCGTCTATATCTTTCAATACCCGGGAAATAATGGTGTGGTGAGTGATTTGTACACCCTCAATGGAAGGAATGGTATAATTGAGAAAATTATAGAGATCTTCCATGGTTTTAAAGCGGGCTTCGATGGAGAGACAGTTTTTTTCCTGACAATTGGCGACAAAACAAAGCTCGGGGAACTTGAGAAGCTTTTCCGTAATGCTATCCACGCTTCCCGACTGGACTTCCATAAAAATGTCGACGGTTATACCGAATCCAAAGGAAGGGGGATCGATGATGACGGTAAATCGACCGATACCGAGATCTATCATTCTTTCGATCCGTTTTCGGATTTTTCTTTCACTTTCACCGAGTTTCCTGGCAATTTCAACCGCCGGAGTTCTGCTGTTTTTTCTGAGTTCTTGCAGTATGTAATAATCCAATTTATCAAAGGGAGTATACATTCTAGGTACTATATTCGGTGTTAGGCGATTCTGTCAATAGCCGAAAACAACATTTAAATGCCGAAAAAGGCATAATCAGGTAAAAAAACGAAAAAAGAAAACTTGACAAATACAAAAAACGGGAGGAAAATGAACAATATTTTTTTTATTAGGAGGCGAAGATGTCAGATGATTTGAAAAAGACCGCCGATAAAAGCTTTACGGGGCCTCATTCGGTGCGCGCTTCGAAGAAGGAAATCCGACGCCGGGTGATTACCTGGGTCATCCTGGTGGGAGCTTTCTTTCTCATAGGAGCCCTGGTTCCCGAGGTGGAAGAAATGGGTATCCTTACGGTGCTGCCCTGCGCGTTTCTTCTTTTCTATATCTTCTGGACGAAGAGAATACTCGAATCGCTGGTTCTCGGTTCGGTATTCGGTTTTATCCTTGCTTACAACACAGGTTTTTTCTGGCCCTGGACCGAGGGACTGCTGGACACCATGGTGGACGGAGACGTCGCCTGGGTCATTATCGTCTGCGGATTGATGGGGAGCCTTATCGCCCTCATCGAAAAAGCCGGCGGTGCTTTCGCTTTCGGGGACTGGGTTGCAAGAAGGGCTAAAACAGGAAAAGGCACGCTGATATGGACGTGGATTCTGGGAATTATCATTTTTATCGATGATTACCTGGATTCACTGACTTCCGGAGCCTGTATGGTGAAGGCCACCGACAAATACAAACAGCCCAGGGAAATGGTAGCCTACGCGGTCGATTCTACCGCCGCTCCCTGTGCTTTACTGGTGCCGATCTCCACCTGGTGTGTGTTCCTCGGCAGCCTGCTGGAACAGCAGGGTATCGCGGCCGAGGGAGAGGGCTTAAAACTTTTTATCAAGTCCATTCCCTACGACTTCTACGCCATCGCGGCGGTTATCATCGTTCCCCTGGTCATTATGGGTGTTATACCGCTTTTCGGGCCGATGAAAAAGGCATATAAGAGGGTCGCTGAAACCGGCCAGCTGGCCCCTCCGGGTTCGGAAAAAATCGATATCCGCGGCGGGAAAGAGGTTGCCATACCGGAAAACCCGAAGCTCATTAATTTCTTCCTTCCCATTATCGTTCTGGTGATAGCCACCATCGCGACGGATGTGGACATGATGGCCGGCGTTATTATCACCCTGATCTTCTGTTTCTTTTACTTTGTCTTTCAGGGCCTGATGAGCGAGGAAGAATTCTTCGATCTCTGTATCGAAGGTATCAAGAACATGCTCTTCCCCCTGGTTATGGTTCTGCTGGCCTACATGTTCGCCGCCGGGAACGAAGCCATTGGTTTCATGGAATACATCATCGGTATCGCCACGGCTCATGTGTCTCCCCAGATGCTTCCCTTTGTGGTCTTCGGGGTGCTGAGCTGTACCGAGTTCGTTATGGGACTCTCCTGGGGGATGTATGTCATCGCCATACCAATAGTTATTCCCATTTCCCTGGCTCTGGGGGTCAATCCGATTATTACTATCGGTGCCGTTACCGCCGCCGGTTGTTTCGGAAGTCACATCTGCTTTTACTCCGACGCGACCATTCTTACCTCGGCTGCCACGGGTTGTAACAACTTCGACCATGCCCTAACCCAGGCTCCCTACGGGGCCATCGGCGCGGTCCTCGCGGCCATCGCCTTTCTGATCACGGGTTTCGTAGCCGTCTAGGGGATGTAATTATTTCGTATACAAACCCTTCACTCGTCAGGAGTGAAGGGTTTTATTTCAATAGTGAGGAGGCTGAAAGCCATGAGTGGATACAGTGACGCCGCGGCCTACGCGGAAAGGTGGCTTGGGATCATCAAATCCGAAACCATCGACGAGGCGACGGCGAAGGTCGTTTCGAAGGAAACGGTGAACAATTTTGTCAATCATTTCAACAAGGGATGGGTGGAATACCGGAAGTCGGTGACCGAAGGGGGCGAATACGCCGGGACCGAATGGTCGGGCAGCGGTGCGGTGTTCAAGGACGTTTTCGGGAACGAGTACCTGGATTTTCTCGGGGGCTACGGAGCCATGGACCTGGGGTGGAGTCACCCTGAGGTGGTGGAAGCGGTGCGGGCCCAGGCGGGGAAATCGGGGATTCCCACCCAGGAACTGATGGACCCCTTGCGGGGCGTGCTGGCCAATCTTCTGGCGCAGATAACCCCGGGGGATATCGATCACGCCTTTTTTGTCAGCAGCGGCACGGAGACCATTGAAGGGGCGCTGAAGATAGCCAAGCTGTACACGGGGAAGAGTACCTTTATCTCGACGGTGAAGGCCTTCCACGGAAAAACGCAAGGGTCCTTGAGCGTCATGGGGAAGAAGGACTACCGGGCGCCCTTAGCTCCCTTCGGGTCGCAGAACTACTTTGTGCCCTTCGGAGACGCCGACGCCCTGGAGAAGCAGCTGGAAATCCTGGAAGCGGTGGGCATCGAAGTAGCAGGCTTTATCGCGGAACCCATCCAGGGAGAAGCGGGAGCCCGGGTGCCGCCGGATGAATACTGGCCCAAGGTGCGGGAGATCTGTACGAAGCACGGGATCTTGTTGATAGCCGACGAGGTGCAGACCGGGCTCGGCCGGACGGGGAAACTCTGGGGCGTGGAACACTGGAACGTGGTGCCGGACATCATGTGTGTGGCCAAATCCTTGGGGGGCGGAGTGCTGCCCATCGGTGCCTTCATGGGGAACGGCCGGATCTGGAAGGCCTTTGAAGACCCGAACCCCTTTATTCACACCACCACTACCGGGGGGAACCCCATGGCCTGCGCGGCGGCGATCGCGACGATCAACGTGACCTTGCGGGAGAAGCTCTGGGAACGGGCCGCAGAACTGGGTGATTATTTCATGGGTGAACTGAAGAAGCTCGCCGCCGAGTATCCGAAGATCTACAAGGGGATCACGGGCAAGGGGCTGCTGATCGGGCAGCACTTCCAGGACGCCGAAGTTGGGTACAAGGTAGCCGCGGGGTTGTACCACCGGAAGGTTCTGGTGGCGGGAACCCTGATCAGCGCCAACACGGTACGCTTCGAACCGCCGCTGGTGGTAAAGAAAGAGCAGATCGACGAAGTGCTGAACCGGCTCAAGGACACGCTGAAAGAAGTGTGAGGGATCTGGTATCAGTGTGAGTTGCCCCCGTCGATATAAGGCGGGGGTTTTTTATTGGCTGCCGCCTGTGGGGGGGAGGAATTCCTGAAAGCGGTATTCGATCTGGCCTGAGTCGGTGACTTCCATGGTGGCGTAACCCCGCTGGACCAGGCTCTGGAGCATCTTCTCAGCTTCTTCTATGGAAAGGGTGGAATCCAGGGCCACCAGGGCGGGGGTGACGACACCTCCGTTGACCTTGGCGGCTTTCAAGACCTGTTTTTCCGAGGAATCCTTATCCCGTTGATCCCTTATCTCGTTTTCTTCATCCAGGGGATCGCCGGAACGACGGGAAGAACCAAGACGGCGCAGGAGGGGAATAATACCCAGGAACAGCAGGGGAAAGAACCAGAAAAAACTCCAGGAGTGCCTGAAGAAGATAAACCCGAAAATGAAAAGTAAAAAAAGGCCTCCCGCGAAGGGTTCTCCGTGGTGGTTTCTGCCTGCCATGAAAATAAGGTACACTTTTAGGCTAGGAAAGGCAATAACGAAAGGAACCTTATCGCCGTCCTTTAGAGAAAACGAAGGGGTGGTAAATCCTTTTCGGCCGTGTTGAAAACCTCCCGGTATCCTGCTATAGTGTTGGCCGGGAGATATGTAGATGGATGCTGAAGATATCATTTCTGTTAAAATCGGCCAGGGCCTGGTAAAGATGGGAGAGATGACGGAGGACCAGGTTCAGGAGATCCTGACACTGCAGGAAAAAGGGGACCAGCGTCTCTTTGGAGAGATTGCCGTGGACACGGGGTACATCGATCTCTTAAGTGTTATCCGGTATATGGAATCTTCCGGTATGGAATAAACCCCTCTTAAGCGGGAAACAGACAATCGCGACAATAAAAGACGGAACTATGACGACAAAAGAATTACGAGAAAAATATTTAGAGTTCTTTAAAAGCAAAGGCCACGCGGTGATCCAGGGGGAGTCCCTGATCCCTGAAAACGACCCGACGGTGCTGTTTACCACCGCCGGTATGCACCCGCTGGTGCCGTATATCCTGGGGGAAAAGCACCCGGCGGGGTCTCGGCTGGTGGATTATCAGAAATGCATCCGTACCGTAGACATCGAGGCGGTGGGAGACACGAGCCACCTGACCTTCTTTGAAATGCTGGGAAACTGGTCTTTGGGAGATTACTTCAAGAAAGAAGCCATCAGCATGAGCTGGGAATTCCTTACTTCCCAGGAATGGCTGCACATCAATCCGGACATTCTATCGGTGACCTGTTTTGCCGGGGACGATGAGGTGCCTCGGGATACCGAATCGGCGGAGGTGTGGAAATCCCTGGGAGTCCCGGAAGAACGGATTTACTTTCTATGCCGGGAAGACAACTGGTGGGGACCTGCCGGCCGCACGGGTCCCTGCGGTCCCGATACGGAGATGTTCATCGACACGGGAAAAGAACCCTGTGGCTCCGACTGCAGGCCCGGTTGCGGGTGCGGCAAGTACTTCGAGATCTGGAACGATGTGTTCATGGGGTACCGAAAAACCGAAGAGGGTTCTTATATACCCATGGAACGCAAGTGTGTGGACACCGGCATGGGGATAGAACGAACGGCGGCTATCTTGCAGAAAAAGGCTTCGGTCTACGATATCGAACTGATGAGACCTATCGTCGAAAAGGTGGAAGCCCTGGCGAACAAAGGCTACGGTGAGGACTTCCAGGTTGATACGTCCATCCGTATTATTTCCGACCATATGAAAACCGCGGTGTTCATTCTCGGGGACCGACGGGGGGTAACCCCCTCCAACCTGGGACAGGGGTATATCCTGAGGCGTCTCATCCGGCGGGCTATTCGCCACGGCAGGAAGCTGGATATGCCGGCGGATTTTCCCGCGGAGATCGCTTCAGTGGTGATAGACCTGTACCGGGACATCTACGGTGAATTAACCGTAAAAAAAGACCATATTATTACAGAACTGGAAAAAGAGTCGGAACGGTTCCTCGCCACCCTGGCCAAGGGGGAGAAGGAATTTGAAAAAATGGTCCCCAATCTCTTAAAGAATCCCCAGAAGGTGATCCCCGGAAGGATAGCCTTCAGGCTCTACGATACCTACGGGTTTCCGGTGGAAATAACCGAAGAACTGGCGGCGGAGCACGGTCTCACAGTGGACCGGGAAGGCTTCGACGCGGCCTTTGAGAAGCACCAGGAACTTTCCAAGCAGGGAGCGGAAAAAAGCTTCAAGGGAGGCCTGGCGGATAATTCGGAAATGACCACCCGTCTTCACACGGCTACCCACCTGCTTCATAAAGCCTTAAGGATGGTCTTAGGGGAGCACGTTCAGCAGATGGGGAGCAACATCACCAGCGAACGGCTGCGTTTTGACTTTTCCCACCCTGAGAAGATGTCGGAAGAAGAGATTACCCGGGTTGAAGAAATCGTGAATGAGGTTATTCAGGCCGATCTACCGGTTACCATGACGATCATGAGCCTGGAAGAGGCCAAACAAGCCGGCGCCCTGGCTTTTTTCGGAGACCGTTACGACGAGCAGGTAAAGGTGTACCGGGTGGGGGATTTTTCCATGGAAGTCTGCGGCGGTCCCCATGTGAACCATACAGGAGAACTGGGCGCTTTTAAAATTGCCAAAGAGCAGTCTTCGTCCCAGGGGGTTCGGAGAATCCGGGCCGTGCTGTCGGACTGAATTTCAGGTGGCCAGTTGTCCGCAGGCCCCTAAAATGCCCCGTCCCCGGCGGTAGCGCCGGGTGACCGGGATGCCTTCACGGTGCAAAAGACCGGCCAGCGTTTCTATCTCCTGCTGGGAGGGCTCACGAAAGGTTGTTCCCTCAAAGGGGTTGAAGGGAATCAGGTTCACCACCACCTGCAGACCGCGGATAAAGGAAAGCAAGGCCTCCCCGTCCTCCTCCGACGTATTGAAACCGCCGAAAAGTACCGTTTCCACGGTGATCCTATCCCCCGTAGCCGCCTGATGTGCCTTCATGGCGGCCTTGACCTCTTCCAGGGGATACCTGGAAGCCCCCGGCATAATCCGCTGTCGCTTTTCCTCGACTGCCGTGGGGACGGAGACCGCCAGCAAAGCCCCGGGAGCCAGACATGCAAATCGGCGGATCGCGGGGGCTATTCCGCAGGATGAAACGGTTATTCTTCGGGCCGAGAGAGCCGGACCTGCGGGATGGGTGAGGATCCGGATGGCCTTGTACAGGGCTTCTTCGTTCAGGAAAGGTTCTCCCATACCCATGAAAACAATGTTTGAAATCGGTCCCCCGGTCGTTAGACCGTGGGAGAACTGGTCGATAATTTCACCGGAGGTGAGGTTGCGTTTAAACCCCATGGCACCGGTGCGGCAGAAGGCACAGCCCATGGCGCAGCCCGCCTGGGTGGAAAGGCAAGCGGTTTTCCTTCCCTGTTCATCCGTCAGAATCACCGCTTCCACCGAGCAGCCGTCGGACAGGAGAAAGCGGTACTTGACCGTACCGTCCTGGTCCCGGAGAGCCTCCACAGCCCTGGAGCCATGAAGGCTGTAACGGATATTCAAGGTCTCCCGGAGGCTTTTGGGTAGATCGGTCATGTCTTGAAATCCGGAAACACCGCGGTGAATCCACTGAAAAATCTGGGTGCCTCTGAAAGCGGGCTCATCCGGGATGAGACCCGCCAGGTCTTCCGGTTCAAGGCCGGAAAGGGCTAACGGGGCGAGGGAAGGTTCCTTCACGGCAGAGGCTTACACCTGTTTTCGTAACCGGTCCAGGTACTTAGAGACATAGCTGTTCCGAATTCCCAGGCGCTGAAACTGTACCAGAATCTCGAAGGCGCTGTGTTTGTCACCCATGCTTAAATAGCAGTCGGCGATTTCCGTGTACAGGCGATGATTCTTGGGATCATTCTTCAACAGGCCCTTTAAACTCTCGATGGCTTCAGCATAATTACCCCGCATTTTGTTAATCAGGGCGAGACCGAGAATGGCATAAGCGTCAAATTCGATATTCAAGGCTTTGCGGTAGTATTCCTCCGCGTCGTCACATTCACCCATGCATCGGTAAGCGTCGCCTGCCCGAGTGAGAATCACCTTGTTGTTCGGTTCCTGCTCCAGAATCCTCATCCAGTAATTCAGAGACTCTTTATGGTAATTCAAACCCCGGTAACAGTCCGCCAGGCCGAAGAGAGCGTAAAAATTATCCGGTTCGATCTCCAGGGCTTTATTGAAATATGCAATCCCCTTTTCATAGGTTTTGAGTTTTCGGTGGCAGTTCCCCAAAGAGGTTAGCACCCGGATATCGATATTTTCCTGGTTGACTTCCAGCATCCGTTCCCAGTACTTCAGGGCTTCCAGGTATTCCCGGAAATCGTAATGAAGATGACCGAGACCGATAAGAGCGTAGGGGTTATCCGGTTCCATCTCCAGAACCTTAAGGTAGATTTCCTTGGAACGCCTGAAGTTTTTCACCTTGCGATAAGCGTCCGCCACCCTGGTCAGGACGGTGACATTGGTATCGTCATGCTGAAGGTATTGTTCCCAGATTTCAATAGCCTGCTGGTACTGATTTAAAGCCTTATAGCAATCCGCCAGGCCGAAAAGTGCGTAGTTGTTCCCCGGGTGAAACTGTAAACATTCCCGGTAAAAATCGATGGCTTTTCGGAAAGCATTCTGCTTTCGAGCCGCGTCTCCGAGGCCTACCAGGGCGTAGTTATTCTTTTCATCCAGCTCGAGGATCTTGTTGAAACAATCCTCCGCGTCTTCGATAAAATCCTCTTTGAGTAGTTGGTATCCCCGCTTGGAAAGTTCAGAAATTTCATTCAATGTTTCTTCCGGTAAACCGGAAGTGTTATCCATGACTTGATTGTCAGGATCAAATGATAATTCATTCATTGTTTCATTCCTTTTTATCTTCTATTATCCATTTTCGTATAACGGCGGATACTTTTGCAAGGAGTTCTTCTTTTTTATCCGGAGCGGGGGCGAGATAATACATCCTCAATGCTTCAAGGGGGTTGTTATTTTTTTCATAATAACAACCCATTCTCACTAACCCGTCGGTATACCCTGTTGTAATAAAGATCCTTTTTGCCGTTTCATATTCTCCTGCGTTAAAAAGCTCGTTGCCCCGACGTATAAGCACACTCTTCTGAGAACTCGATATTTCGGTTTCCTGCTCTCTGCTAATTTTCAGGAAACCCGTCCGGGGGAGCGAATCAAGAATGTTTTCTTTCTTCATTCCTTTACCAATATACACAATAATAAATATTATATAGAAAATCAACAATGAGGAGGTAAAAACCTCACTATTCCAGGACTCCTTTTGTTGAAGGAATCTCCTTTGTTGATGACCGGGTGTAGGCGATTTTCAAGACTTTTCCCAGGGCTTTGAAGAGAGCTTCGGCCATGTGGTGACTATTCTCACCGTAACGCACCAGGGTATGCAAGGTTATATCGGCCGTCCGGATGAGGCCTAAGAGAAATTCCTTTATCAAGGCTGTGTCAAAGGTACCGCATCTCTCTTGAGGATACTCCGCTACATAGACCAGATGAGACCGGCCTGAAACATCCAACACCACTTCCGCCAGGGCTTCGTCCATGGGAATCACCGCGTGGCCGAACCGCTGAAGGGGACTTTCGCTTTCTGCCCGTTTTCGCAGAACCTGGCCTAAGACGATGCCGGTATCTTCCACCAGATGGTGAGGATCCGCTTCGGTGTCTCCCCGGGCGGTGACGGATAAAGAAAAACCGCCATGGAAAGCCAGGGAAGTAAGAAGGTGATCAAAGAAGGGAACCGTGGTGGCCACGGACACTGTGCCGGCCTTCTCCAGGTCCAGGGAAACCGTAATATCGGTTTCTTTTGTTTTTCGGGTTACCGATATATGCTGCTGCTTCATTCTGTCAGCCTCGTTTTAACAGATCAACTATAGCGTTGATCCTTTCATAATGTAGTTTATAGTATGCCGGATTCGCTATGAGATGTACATCTATTTTTTCCAGGATTTCAATGATTTCCAGATTATTGGCCCGCAGGGTCTCTCCGGTTTCCACCAGATCCACGATAAACGGAGCGAGGCCCAGAACCGGAGCAAGTTCCACCGAACCGCCCAGTTTTATAATCCGTACGGAGATCCCCAGGGAGTGATAATACTGCGTGGCGAACCGGGGGTACTTTGTCGCGATGGTCATATGACGGGTATCGCTTTCCGGCGAGGTGTTCTTTTTCCCCGCCAGGCACATCCGGGTTCCGCCGAAGGAAAAGGTATGAAGGCGGTAAAAAGGATAAGCGGATTCGTATATCACATCGTCACCGCAGATACCCAGACCGGCTATGCCGAAGTTCACATAGGTAGGCAGGTCGGAGTTTTTTACCAGGATGATCTTCAGCTTCTCTTCCGCGTCTAAGGCGGTGAGCTTTCGATCTTCCAGGTCTATCCTGATACCCTGCTGATTGAGCAAACGGGTTATTTTTTCCTGCAGGCGGCCCTTCGGAATCGCCAGGGTGATAGGAGCTGAAGACAGGGTACTCATAGGATGACTCTCTTTCCGTTTCGTCTCAGCTCTTCGGCGTGGCGTATTTTTTCCAAAAAAGTGGTTCCCCGGGCTTTCTCCACGCCGTCGGAGGGGAAAAAACGTTCCGGCCGGCCGATCCAGGGCTCTATTTTCCGGGGAAAAAAGGAAAATCCTACGGATGGAGCTGAAAGCCCGAAGGTGCTCAGGAGCCCGTCGTAGCGTCCTCCGCCGAGAAAAGCTGAATCCAGATGCTCCATATAGCCCTGGAACACCAGCCCGGTATAATAGGGCTGGGAACCGATTTCCGACAGGTCGATCCTGATGTGTGAAGCCATTCCCGCTTCTTCCAGAATATTCCCCAGGTCTAGAAGATACTGGAGTTCCCTTTTCATATCTTCCGACGGTATTCGCGCTTTGCATGCCTTAAAAAGATCTCGGTATTCCGCGGTGGTGCCTAAAAAGAGAAGAAGGTCGGCGGTAAGACGGCATACCGCCGGAGATTGGGTCTTTTTCAGCAGATTGAGGATATCACCGCGTTCCCTTGAACAGACCGCGCCGCTTAAGGTTTTTACTTCTTCAGGAGAAAGTCCCTGACATGCCGCGTTATAAAAAGCCCTGGAGCCGATATGTATGCGGGCGGATACCTCCAGGGTTTCCAGGATTTTCAAGGTGAGAAAAAGGATTTCCAGGTCCCCATCTTTTCCCGGTTTCCCGATCAATTCGGCTCCCACCTGGAAGAACTCGTTGCTGGATATATCTTCCTGATTCTGGTGGCGTAAAATGACATCGGCATAGCAAGCCCTCACCGGGAGATTATCCTTTCGTAAGGAAAGGCCCAGTTGTTTTGCCAGGAAGAGGGTGATGTCCGACCGAAGCATCAACAGGTCTCCTTCCCGGTCGATCAGGCGGTATATCTTTTCCAGGTCCCGACCGTGGAGGAGGGGACGGTAAATATCAAAGAAATCGAAAACCGGGGTCTCCACGGGAAGATAACCCCAGTGAAAAAAAACATCGTTTAAAGCCAGTAAAATTTCTTGATGTCTATGGGCGTCTTCGAAACGAAGGCCTTCGATAGCCCCGGGAAACTGTAACAACCGTTTTCTTTCCATAGTTATCATTACCCTATCAGAGATTTTTGTGAAAATAAAGCGTTTGTTATGAAAAATCACTGAAATGGTATATACTAGTATCAGTCATACAATGAGGAGCATCAAGGCAGATGAAAAAAATAGCGAGCATTGTCATTCTTTTAACTGTTTTTATTTCTTCAGGCTGGACGGAAAAAGCCAAGGCCAATGCTTTCTCCGAGTTTCCCGAAGCCCTGGGGTTCTATTACGGCATGATTTCGGGAACCGGCCTGACCTACCACCGCTGGGATAATAATCGGGGTTATCAGATTACCGCCGGGGCCCTGTACCTGCCCCCCGAGGCAGGAAACATGAATATACTTGATTATGTGGTGGGGTTCGAGAACCAGTATGTTGTCTATTCAGAAGATTTCACCGGCTGGCTCAGCGGGCTGCTCAGTCTTTTCTGGGGTATCAATCACCGGGGTTATATTCCCGTTGAATATAATTATGATACGGATACCAGTACTATCGGATCCTACGTTCCGACCTTCACTCTTGGTGGCGGAATCGGGATCGAGGTTCTGGGATTCAAGCATTTTTCCTTTCCCTTTGAAGTGGGGTATGGCGCAACCTATCTCCCCCTGGCCGACAGGGTGGCGGATATGTTTCTGGTGGACCTGTATTTTCAGGCCGGATTTCGATACAGGTATTGAAGATCCGCGGGGGGAGAAGAGTATGAAAGGTGATCTGGAGCTTTCTATTCCGGACGATTGTTTCGAATTAAGGAACGGAAAAAAGATAGATTGTCATTCTGTTACGGATTATTCCGAATTCGGTCAGGAGTTTCCCGGACCTCTCTTCGCCTATAAGAAGCAGAGCCTTAAGGAACGCTGGGAAGCCTGGATCGGAGCGATAGACCGCTGAAAGGTTCTTATCCTTTTCGATAAAAAAGCAGTATCGATCCCCCGTATTGTTTTTCCCGTTCCAGCGATAGCGAGCCCAGTACTTCCGGGTAGATCTCTCCCTTCGGGTGATGCAGAAGGAGCCTCCCCCCGGACGGAAGAACATGCTGATCTTCTATTGACTTAAGAAGACGTTCTTTTCCCTTCATGGCGAAGGGCGGGTCCAGATAGACGGTATCAAACTGCATTTTCAGCCTCTTGATAAAAAGAAACACATCCTGGGAATAAACGAGGGTTTCCTCCTCCACAAAGGAGAGATTTTTCTTCAAAACGGGGATTTTTTTCCGGTCTTTTTCTACAAACACTACCGGAGAAGCCCCCCGGGAGGCGGCTTCCAGGCCTACAATGCCGGATCCGGCAAAGAGATCGAGAAAAGAGGTTTCCGTCAGATCCCCCAGAATGGAAAACATGGACTCTCGCATACGATCCATGGCCGGTCGAATAATTCCCTTGGGACAGGTGACGATTCTACCGCTGTAAGTTCCTCCGGTGATACGCATGGCCTTCAGTATATCAGGGAGGTAATGACAATATCTACCGTTAAAATAACAGGCTCCTTCCCTGACAGGGAAGGAGCCTGAAAGCAGAGAGAATAAAAACAGCCCACATTATTTATATTTCACTTTATCTTTCTTTGATCAAGTATATACCTGATCCTAGGATAGCACAAGTTTTTTTGTAAAAAACCAGGAGTTTTTATTACTGTTAGTAAAAAGTAACCTATCTTTCTAGATAGAATGGATATATAAAAGGATATTAAAATGTGCTTACGAGCCTTTGATCGAAGGGAGGGCACCGTTCGAGAACCGCTGCCACAACCCGATGGGGAGGTTCCAGCAGCCCCGGGTCGGTTTCCGCCAGGGAAAAGGCGGCTTCCCGGGCCTGGGAAAGCAGAGAGGTGTCTTTGGTGATATCCGCCACGGTGAAACGGAAATACCCCGATTGTTCAAGCCCGGTGAGGTTTCCCGGTCCCCGGATTCGCAGATCTTCTTCGGCTATGAAAAAGCCGTCGGTGCTGTTTTTCATGACCTTCAGCCGCTCCTTGGCATCCTCCGTAAGATTGCCGCTGTAGATCAGGAAAGCGTAGGACTGATGGCTCCCCCGGCCGACGCGGCCTCGGAGCTGATGGAGGGCCGATAAGCCGAAGCGTTCTGAGTGTTCGATGACCATACAGGTGGCGTTGGAGACATCAACCCCCACCTCTACCACGCTGGTAGCCACGAGAATATCGATGTCTCCCCGGTTAAAGGAATCCATGGTTTCTTTTTTCTTGTCTTCGTCTATCCGTGAGTGAATCAGGGCTGTTTTATACTCGGGAAAAAGAGAATCCCGGATCTTCCGAAACATGGTCTCGGCGTCCTTTATCTCCAGCTTGGCAGATTCACTGATCAGGGGATACACGAAATAAGCCTGCCGCCCTTTCTTCAGCTCGGCGCGTACGGCGTCGTATACCTTCTTTTCATTTCCTTCCCGGGCCAGGTGGGTGATCACCGGTTTTCTGCCCGCCGGAGCTTTGCGCAGGGTAGAGACGTCCAGGTCGCCCAAAACGGTCATGGCCAGGGTTCTGGGAATGGGTGTGGCGGTCATGAGAAGCAGATCGGCACCGGTTCCTTTCCGCATCAGAGCGGTCCGTTGATGAACGCCGAAACGGTGCTGTTCGTCGATAATCACCAGTTTCAAATTATTAAAGGTGATGTCGTTTGAAAAAAGGGCGTGGGTGCCTACGAGGATATCGATGTCTCCCTGTTTCAGGGCGGCTTTCAGAAGATCACGACGGCCGGACGGCAGGTTCCCGGAAAGAAAAGCCAGGTTAAGCCCCAAAGGAGAGAGCAAGCGAGAGGCGTTTTCCGCATGCTGCCGGGCCAGCAGTTCCGTGGGGGCCATAAAGGCGGTCTGTCCCCCCCGGCGGACGTATCCTAGAGCAGCCATAAAGGCCAGCAGAGTTTTTCCCACCCCCACATCACCCTGGATAAGCCGGGCCATGGGATAGGGACCCGACATATCCTGGAGGATTTCCTCCAGGGAGCGCTCCTGATCCTCGGTGAGGGAAAAAGGGAGGCTATTCCGCAGTTTTTCAATGAGGGTTCTGTCCGGAGGACAAGGCTCCCGGTGGGTGACCCGCCGTTCCATGGCTGCCCGGGCTGTGATGAACTGAAGGTAAAACAATTCCTCGAAGGCCAGGGTTTTTCTCGCTTTCAGGATTTCTTCCCCACTACCGGGACGATGGAGGATGGAAAGGGCTCGCTGTTTATCCATCAGATCATGGTCTTTTACGATATCCGTCGGCAGTTCGTTTTCTATATGTTCTGCGTAGAGCTCCAGAGCCCGGTCCACCGCCCGGCGGAGCATCTTTTGCCCCAACCCGCTTGTTAAAGGGTAGAGGGGTAAAATTCTGCCGAACTCCTCGGGTTCCTCGGACCAGGGTTCCAGCTCGAAGGCGCTGCTCTGCAGTTCACCGTAACGGTACTGAAAGGTTCCGTAGAGAAAGTATGACCGGTCCTGTCGAAGGTATTGCGCCAGAAAGTTTCTGTTGAAGCAGAGAAGGGAAGCCTGTTTCGTTCCGTCTTCCACGATAATTTTTAAGGTTTTTTTCCTGCCGAAACCGAAGTAAATATGCTCCCGCACCCGGACCGTGGTATTGGCAATACCCTGTCCCCTGATGCTTTCCAGGGACGCAAGAGTCTTTCTGTCTTCATAGTCCCTGGGGAGGTGAAGGAGCAGGTCGGCGATACAGGAAATTCCCAACCTGCCGAAAGCCTCGGCATGTTTTGCCCCGATGCCTCGAACCGTGGTGACCGGTTGTTTCAGCTCCCGGAGAAACATGCGTTAAAAAGGAAGTTTTAACAGCAGAGCGGCAAGAAAGTTGACCAGTAGTTTCCCCACAATGACTGATACTAACAGGGCTCCCCCGGTAAAACCTAAAGCGGTTCCGTAGCCAAGAATCCTTTTTTTAAAGAAGGTTCGCTTTAACCAGGTCATCAGAGGGTTGAGGATGATGTCCAGGGTATGAATCAGGGGAGATACGGTATTGCCGCCGGTAAAATGGACGAAGAGACGAATTACCGTCATGATGAGCATAAAGGTCAGCAGGAAGGATACCGCCGACCAGAGGGCTGTAAGAATGATTGAAAGAATGATCCCCAGGGTGATCTTTCCATAGACCTGCAGGGTGTTGATGATGTTGAGAACAATCACCAGGACCAGCAGAGCCGCGATGGGGGAAAAATCAACCCGTTCGGTGCGCAGGAAGGTAAGTTTTCGAAAAAAATTCAGATAAGGATCGGTAATACGGTTTATCACATCGATAGCCCGGCCTTGAGGCAGTCCTCTGAACCAGGTCAGCATAATCCGGATAAAAATAATCAGCATATACGTGGAGATGATCGCTCCGAGTATTCTAAGTACTGTCTGCATGTAAAGCCTCCAATAATCTTGTCTTATTAATCTCTTCTATCATTAACAGCAATATGTGTGAGTGTAGGGTTTCAGTGTGAGGGTAAACGGTCTCTCCCTTCCACCGATCACCCCATACTGCAATCATTCCTTCCACACCTCCCGGACAAAGGGCAGATGTCGTAATTCCGCCTCCAGGGACTTGTTCCAGGTCGTGGTAATCTGGTCCGACGCTTTGATGATACATCGACCGTTGTTACCGTTTTCGGGGAGGTGCAGAAAGACCCGGCAGTTTCCCGGATAATCCATGCAAAGGGACCGCAGGGCTACCAGTTCGTCTTCTTCATACCTGCCGTTTTCAAATTCTATGTGAACCTCCAGGGCTTCCCGACAGTCCAACTCTTCCGGAGACATTACCTCTTCCACAATGAGCTGATTTGTCCCCCGACGATCGTCCAGGGTACCCCGGATAGCGATGATATCGTCAGCCTGCAGTTTCGTCCGGTATTGCTCCCAGATTTCCGGGAAAAAGACAATCTCCATAGATCCCGTATAGTCCTCCAGCCGCAGGAACGCCATCAGGGGACCTTTCTTGGTCTGAATCTCCCGGAGGCTGGTAATGATCCCCAGCGTAGTATAGGTCTTTCCCCGGGTACTCCTTTCGGGATTCTGAAAATCGATGTTCCTGACCTTTTCCCAGATAGACCTGTATGCATCCATGGGGTGCCCGGACACATAAAAGCCCAGCATTTCCTTTTCGAATTTCAACAGTTCCCGTTCGGGCCATTCGGTTACCGGCTCAAGAACCGGTGAAGCGTCCACCGGTTCTTCCGCTCCGTCGAAGAGGGATGCCTGGCCGTACTGCCTGAACTCCTTGCTTCGGGAAACGAACTCCAGGACCCTGTCGAGATTGTACATCAACATGGCTCTGGGGGTGCCGAATTGATCGAAGACCCCGGTCTGAATAAGGGTTTCCAACACCTTTCTGTTGACGGTCTTTCCGTCCACCCGCATGAGAAAATCCACCGGAGATTCAAAAGGACCGGCGGTATTTCTTTCGGTAATTATCGCGTCCACCGCCGCCCCGCCGACATTCTTAATGCCGATAAGCCCGTAGACGATGTTGCCCCGGTTGACCGTGAAGGTTTTCTCGGAAAGGTTGATATCCGGCGGCATGACCTTCAGGTTCATCCTGGTGGCTTCGTTGATATATTCTCTCAGTTTCTCGGTGTCGTTTATTTCATTGGTCAGGTTGGCGGCCATGAATTCCGCAGGGTAATTGGCCTTGAGAAAGGCGGTTTTATAGGCCAGCACCGAATAGGCGGCGGCGTGGGATTTGTTGAAGCCGTAACCGGCGAAGGGTACAAGGAGGTCGAAGATCGCTTCCGCGTCCTTAATATTGTACCCCCCCTTTATGGCTCCTTCGATAAAACGGAGCTTTTCCTCCGTCATGACTTCTTCTTTTTTCTTTCCCATGGCCCGTCTGAGGATATCCGCCTGCCCCAAGGTGTACCCTCCCACAATCCGGGCGATTTCCATCACCTGTTCCTGGTAGACGATGACGCCGTAGGTTTCCTTCAATACCGGCTCCAGGGCGGGAAGGAGATAATTGATGGGCTCCCTGCCCGACTTGGCCCGGCAGAACTGATCGATGTTGTCCATGGGTCCCGGGCGGTACAGGGCGTTTAAGGCGATGAGATCTTCGATGGATTCGGGTTTGGCTTTTTTCAGTACCGCCTGCATACCGGTGCTTTCGAACTGAAACACACAGGTGCTTGAGCCCTCTCCCAGCATGGCGAAGGTTTTCTTATCGTCCTCCGGAATCTTATCGATATCAAAGTGGGGATCCACCTTTTTTATCAGGTCTTCGGTGTGCTTTATCAGGGTGAGAGTCTTGAGTCCCAGAAAATCCATCTTTACCAGGCCGCATTCCTCCAAAAGGTCCATAGTGTACTGGGTGGAAATGGACCCGGTTTTGGGGTCCCGGTAGAGGGGCACGTAGTCGGTCAGGGCGGTACGGGCGATGACGATACCCGCCGCGTGGGTCGATGCGTGGCGATGGAGGCCTTCGAGCCTCAAGGCTGTGTCGATGAGTTCTTCGTGAACCCCTCCCTGTTTCCTGATCTCTTCCAGCTTGGGTTCCTGGGCCAAGGCGTCCTTCAAGGTGACCTTTATCCCTCCCGGAACCAGCTTGGCGATACTGTCCGATTCCGCGTAGGGCAGGTCCAACACCCGGGCTACATCCCGCAACACGGCTCGGGATTTCAAGGTGCCGAAGGTAATGATCTGCCCTACCTTGTCCGTTCCGTATTTGGAGGTGACATAGTCTATCACCTGGCCGCGGCCTTCGTAGCAGAAATCGATGTCGAAGTCGGGCATGGATACCCGTTCGGGATTGAGGAACCGCTCAAAAAGCAGGCTGTATTTTAACGGATCGATATCGGTAATTTTCAGCGCGTAGGCAACAATGGAGCCGGCGCCGGAACCCCGGCCAGGACCCACGGGGATATGCTGCTGGTGAGCCCAGTGGATAAAATCCCACACGATAAGGAAATAACCGGTAAACCCCATGGAGGTGATTACGGAGAGCTCGTATTCGGCGCGGTTGGCGATGGCTTCGGAATAACCGGGATACCGGTCGTCCAGTCCTCGAAGGGTGAGATGCTTCAGGTACTCGTCGGGAGAGGAAAAGCCTTCCGGAATCTCGTAATCGGGAAGCAGAGGACCCGGAAGGTCGATGGTAAGATCACACCTCTCGGCAATGGCCAGGGTGTTCCGCAGGGCTTCGGGGATTTCTGAGAACAGGGCGTTCATTTCTTCCGGACTCTTCATGTAAAACTGGTCCGTCTGAAACCGCATTCTTTCCCGCTCGAGTTTCTTTTTATTAGTCCCGATGCAGATGAGGATGTCCTGGGCGTTGGCGTCTTCCCTGTCCAGATAATGATTGTCGTTGGTGGCGATCAGAGGAAGCCCGGAACGCCGGGATATGTCTACCAGGGCTTTATTGACCACCGCCTGTTCTTTCAGACCGTGGTCCTGCAATTCCAGATAAAAATTGTCTTTGCCGAAGAGATCCCCGTAATAACAGGCTTTTTTATAAGCCCCTTCCTCATCGCCCTGCAGGATAAGCCGGGGAATCTCTCCGGCCAGGCAGCTGGACGAGCCAATCAGGCCCTCGGCGTGTTCTGCCAGCACCTGATCGTCTATCCTCGGTTTATAGTAAAAGCCCTCCGTGTAAGCCAGGGAGCTTAAGGCGATAAGATTTTTGTACCCGGTTTTATTCTTTGCCAGGGCAATGAGGTGATGATAGCGGTTTCCCTGTTCGCTGCCGGTCTTTTTCAACCTGGAATCCGGCGCCAGATAAAACTCACAGCCGATGATAGGGTGTATTTCCGAAGTCTGGCAGGCTTTGTAGAACTTCAGCGCTCCGAAAAGATTTCCGTGATCCGTTAAGGCCAGGTGTTTCATCCCCAGGGTTTTGGCCTTTTTTACCATCCGCGACAACGGGGACGCTCCGTCTAACAGGGAATAGTCGGAATGGTTGTGAAGATGGACGAAGTCAGGCACCGGAACTCCTTGGTTATCTGAAAGTATATCTGAAAAGCCCGTTCCAGTAAAGAAGGCGGTTAATAGCGGGGTCAGAGATCTCCCAGTTTTTTTAAGGTATCGAAAAGAAGAGCGGTGATCTGGTGCTTTCGCCAGGGCAGCAGGGGAGTGGAATGGGATTCCAGCATTTCTTCCAGGCTTTCCACAGCCCGGGAAATATCTTTTCCGCTTAAAGGACGTTTTTTCCCTTCCACCAGGGATTCCATGTCGGGATTCCGAAGGACTCCCGTTCCGTTTATGCAGAAGGAGCACCCGAAGGATGAAATTATTCCGTCTTTGTGCAGATCCGCCAGGCAACAGAAGGACAGGGCACCGGACTCCAGGCCGGAACGTTCCTGAAAGATTTCATAGCGTTCGAAGGCGGATTGAAAGATAGGAATCCGGATGCGGGTGATAATCCACGGATCCGGATTATCCGATGCTTCTTCATAGTATTTCCGGATGGGAATCCAGGCGGAACCGCTCAGGCCGCGAACCTCCAGCCGGGTACCGAGGAGGTATAAAACCGCCGGCAGGTTCACCGTTTTCGCTTTCAGGGCGATATTCCCCCCTAAGGTAGCCCGGGTTCGTAAGGGACCGTTCCCTAAAGCGGTCAAGGCTTCGTATAAAGCCCGGCTGCCCAGGTGCCGCTTCAATGAAAGAAGTTTCTCCAGTGTAATCCCTGAGCCCACCTCAAGATAGGATTCCGTTTTATTGAGCTTCAAGGTATCGGACAATTGATCCAAGGATATGATATCACCCGTGGGGACCTCTTTCGTCCAGGGGCTCATTACATAGGTTCCCCCGCCGAAGGGGAAGCTCCTGGGGTGGGCTTTCCGAAGGGCCTGGAGTTCCGAGGTGTTCCGGGGTGTGTAGATATGTGCCTGCTTAGCGGGTTTGTTCATGGTGCCTTAAAAACCTCCTCCTCGCCGCCAGGCGCACACCGTCCAGAAGACTCAAGTAGCCGCCGCAGATCGGATGAAAGCCGGTAAAGGCGGCGGCCGTGTCGGCTTCTTCGGGATGGGAGACTCTCTCCAGGAGAGCATGTACCAGGAAGGTATACACCGGACGATGGATGGGACAGGGACAAAAATGAGCTTCTTCAAACCCGGTTTCTATATCCTCACAGTCGGCGGTTCCGGAAAAACCTTCATAGGTTGTCACCAGCCGGCCTTTCAGATGAAACGCCGGTACCAAATGGGGAAAGACCGGCTCGCCGTCCAGCAGGATGAGGGTCTGTTCTTCCGGACCTTCAATCAGGCGGTAGAGGTCCCGCAGAAGATCCGAAAGCCTCGTCAGGGGAGAGACGTCCGGTTCCACAAGGTTTCCGTTGAGATAAAAACGAACCGTCATGGTTTTACCCGGATTTCGAAAAGGGTTTCATCCCCCGCGGGAAGCTGGTTTATGGAATGACCTGCGGCCTGCGAAAGGGCGGTGAGAAAGGCGGCTGAAAGCCCTCCGGCGGCCAGGTTTGACAGGCCGCTGCTTTCTTTTTTTCCATCTTCCAGAAAGGTGATGGAAAGGGGAATCATCCGGTGGAGGGGTATAATTCCAGGAGTGCCCGTCAGCTCCTGCAGAACCGAATAGATATCCGTCTCCAGACAACTCCGGGCGGCTTGAGAATCAAGAACGGGACCGCAGTTTAAGACCAGGGTAAGGTCCTCCACCGAGGTCCGCAGCAATACCGGATCGAAAAGAACTTCCACCACCCAGGCAGCCCAGGTGAGGTTGTGAAAATAGGTTCCTTTCATCGTGCGGTTATCCCAGGTGACTGACCGGGGAAGACGGAAGCTGCTTTTCCCGTTGATGGGAAGGGGAGATCGAAAGCGTTTCCGCTGGATGGACGCAGCGGTTTTTTTGATCAGTTGATTTACCACGGTTACGTTGCGGGAAAACACACCGGGGCCGGTGTCCGGGACCAAAGTAGTGTCCGGCATGAGAAGGGTAATGTTCCGGGGATCCAGGGATAAAATCGAGGCCGCTGTTTTCTTCCAGATCAGGGCGGTGGCCTCGTGTCCCGGGACAGCGGAGGTCTGAATGGACAGATTGCTTTTCGTATCCAGGTGAAGCCGGAGGGTTCCCGCCAGATCGTTTTCTTCTTCACCGGGAAAGGAGCCGTCACAGAAGTTTATCGCCAGACCGATACCCCGTCGTTTCCCCGGAGGACCGTTTATGGCGGTGTCCTTCTTTCGGTTCAGCTCATAGGAGCTGTATTTCCGGGAAAAATCGGTGACCGCGGCGGCGGTATCCAGTAGTCTCTTGACTGTTTCGAGATGACGCTCATTTCGAAGTCCCGCGGTTTTGCTGCCGGAAGATCGCAGATATTCCTTCCTGATCCAAAGGGGGTCTCTTTCCCCCACCGAAGACGCCCGGGTGATGTGGGTTTCCAGGGCGGTTATCGCCGAAGAAACACCGCCTCCGGCACTGATGTCCGCCGGCGGGTTATTGGTCACGATTACCCGACCGTGAAGGGTGATATGGGGACAGTTGTAGATCCCCGTCACCGCCGTGACAGCCCGCTGAAGTATCATTTCCGCGGCGACGGGATAGGCTCCCGCGTCAATGTCCAGCCGGATATCCCGGCTCGAGATTCGCCCGTCCTCCCCTAAACCGGTCCGTAGGCGCAGTTTCATCGCCGGACTCTCAGGGAGGAGGAACGGTTGTTCCTGCCGATTCAGCAATAGCAGACAGGGCTTCCCCGTATGCCGGGAACAGAGGGCCGCCCAGACAGCTAAAAGCGAGGGATACCAGGAAAGACAATCTTCCGAAGGGCCGGGGGAAAGAGCTCGTAAGGTAACCCGTTTCTTTTCCATTCCCAGGGCTTTTGCCGCGGCTTCGGCAGCGTGGTGAATCCACCGGGAGGTCACATAAACGGTGAGGTCGCCCGATTCATACCAGGCCCAGGCGCCAAGATTGCCGCATACCCTTGGTGAGGTTCCGGGAAGGGTGTACTCTTCTTCAAGAACCCGGGCGGCATTCTTCAAGGCTTCTTCGCTGTTTCCTTTCTTGTAATGCGTTTCCGCCGCCACACCGGCGGTCTCGGGTCTCTCCAGGCTGCTGAGGGTATAATCGGTCTCATAGTCCAAACGTACTTTTTTCAAGGCTTTGTGGAGCCGATCGGAATCCGCCGAAGCGGCCAGCAGAACGGGTTCCCCCTCGTATCGTACCATTTCGTCCGCCAGCAGGGGTATTTCGGTATTGAAAGCCGTAAGGGTCTTTTTCCCGGGGATATCTTCGGCGGTGATGAGATGGACATCCTTGGCTTCTTCGGGAAAACGCAGGCCGGTTATCCTGCCGGAGGGTACGGTAGATCGCACCAGGGTCATATGCAGGGTGTCGGAAGTCACCAGGTCTTCCAGGAAGTTATGTCTCGTCAAGAGCCTACCTCCTGGCCTGCCGACCCACGGCTCGGACAGCCTCTACAACCCGTTCCGCTTCCACATCCCTTAATCCCGGGTAGATGGGAAGGCTGAGACAGTGCTGATAGGTCCTTAAACTGACGGGAAAGTCTTCCGGTTTGTAACCGTACAGGTTCCGGTAGTACGTCATCATATGCAGGGGCTTGTAATGGACCGATGTTCCGATCCCCCGGGCTAACAGAGCATCGGCAAAGGCGTTTCTGTCCAGGGTCAGGGCGTCCGGCAGAAGCTGCAGGATAAAGAGATGCCAGGCGTGTTCCGGGGTTTTCTCGGGAAGCAGGAGATAATCCTGATCCGCCAGCTGTTCAAAATAAAAAGCGGCTATTTCCTTTCGCCGCCGCAGAAAAGAGTCGGCTTTCTTCAATTGTTCCAGCCCTAAGGCGGCGCACAGGTCCGAGAGGTTGTACTTGTATCCCGCGGCCACCACATCGTATTCCCAGGCTTGCCGCCGGTTCGAGGTGTACCTGTCCCAGGCCTTTCTGTCGATACCGTGAAGCCGCATCATGGAAACCCTCTCGGCGATTTTTTCCGACGGAGTCACCACCATGCCCCCCTCGCCGGTGGTGATAGTCTTGGTGGCGTAGAAGGAGAATACCCCGGCGTTTCCAAAGGTTCCCGCGGCTTTTCCCCGCTGATACACCGGAAAGGCGTGAGCGGCGTCCTCTACCAGGGGGATACCGAAGCGTCGCGATAAGTCCGTCAAGGGTTCCATGGAACACATTCTGCCGGCCAGGTGGACGGGAAGGATGGCTGATATGGGTTTGCCGCTTCTCTCCAGGGCTTCTTCCACGCCCCGGGGATCCAGGTTCAGGGTTTGAGGCTCAATATCGACAAAAAGGGGGTGGGCTCCCAGATAACGAAGAACTTCGGCGGTGGCGGTAAAGGTGTAGGGAGATGTGATAACCCAGGTGTCCGGTTGTATACCCAGGGCTTCCAGGGAAAGATGCAGTCCCGCGGTAGCGGAATTGACTGCCCGGGCAAAGGGAACTCCCAGGTATTCCTGGAAGGCTTTCTCAAATTCTTCGGCGTACCTGCCGGAAGTAAGCCATCCGCTTTCCAGGACCCGTATTACCAGGTCCCGCTCTTCGGGGCCTAAGGACGGGCGGGCAAAGGGAATAAAAGAAGGCGCTGTTTCCTCAGTATTTCGGTTCATCATCTTTTTCTTCCAGGCTGGGGACAGCCCGCCGCAGGACCCGCCGCAGCTCTCTCCTATTACGGTAGACTTCCTTGTTTTGGGAAGTAAAGAAACAGATCGGCAGTAATTCCTGAAGGAGTTTTTCGGAGTCCAAGGGTTTTGCTCCGTTGCTCTTTATTTTTAAAATACCCGAAAAACCGGTTTCTTCCGGTATTTCGTCGACCGACCAGAGGCGTTCATCGATTTTTTCTCCCGGCCTTAAGCCTATGGTGGTAATGGGAATCTCCATTTCCGGTTCAAAACCGTAGAAACGGATCATCTGTTCGGCCAGTTCGCGAATCGATACCGGCTCTCCCATATCCAGAATATAGAGGGTTCCCCCCTGGCCGACTCCGCCGGCTTTTAATACCAGGGACGCGGCTTCGGGAATAGTCATGAAAAAACGCCGGCAGTCCGGATGGGTAATGGTCACCGGTCCGCCCTTCTGTATCTGCTTTTCAAAGAGGGGGACGATGGACCCGCGGGACCCGAGGACATTTCCGAAGCGTACCACCATATACTCGGTATCGGGACCGTTTCCTTCCAAAACAATTCGTTCGGCAATCTTTTTCCCCGCGCCGTAGACGCTGTAGGGGTCCACCGCTTTATCGGTGGAGATAAAGACAAATCGCCGGCATTTTGTCTCCGCGGCGGATCTGACAATATTGCGGGTGCCGAAGACATTATTCTTTATGGCTTCCACGGGATTCTGTTCCAGCATGGGGACATGTTTATAGGCGGCGCAGTGGAAAATCACGTCCGCCTTCAGACGACGAAGAATGAAGGTAACAAACTCCTGGTCCAACAGTTCGCCGATAACCGGCACAATGACGGCATTTTTGCCGATTCCTTCCTCTTGCAGGAGTTTGAGCTCCTTTTCTATTTCATAGATGCTGTTCTCGTCGTGATCCAGCAGATAGATCCTCTGGGTGCCGCCGGACAGAAGCTGCCGGGCCAGTTCACTGCCGATGCTTCCTCCCGCTCCGGTAATCAGCACCCGGCTTCCTTTCAAGTATTCCAGGCTTTCTTTCAGGGGTATCAGTACCGGGTCCCGGGCAAGGAGATCCCGGGGATCGATGTCCCGCGTCTGGATAAGGTGGGCGTCACCCTCGACAATTTGAGAGATCTGTGGTAGTAAACGAATTTTCCTGAAGTCGGCTCTTTTGAGGGTCCAGTATATCCGAAGAAGATCCTTCTGCCGGGCCCCGGGGATAGCGATGATTGCCTCTTCCGCGGGGATTTCTCGAAGAAAGGTTTCCACCTTCGCGATGGGTCCCAGGACGGGTATTCCTCCTATGGAAGTACCGATTTTCTCGGGATCATCGTCCAGGAAGGCTTCCACCTGTCCGAGGATTCCCTTCTGCCGAATTTCCTGAGCCAGAGCCTTTCCGGCAAACCCAGCTCCTATGATGTACATGAAAGGGTGTTGTTTTGTTTTCATCGCTGTTCCGCCATTTTTTCCATCAGTTCAAAGGAAAAATCTACCAGAAAGGAATTCTCATAAAGGGATAGCCTGACCTTTGCCCGTTTTTTTCGTTTATCCACCTTGACGATTCTTCCTTCAAGACCGGTCATGGGACCGGAAACCACCCGTATTTTATTGTTTTCGTCAAAGAATACCTGGGAGGTTTCCACGGTCTCACCGAAGGACAGAAAATGCAGGAGCAGTTTTTCATCCTCCCCGGAAAGGGGCTCCGGGCTTCTTTCCCCCCGAAGAAAGCGAAAGAAACCGGGGGTTCGCCTGAACAACCAGTAGATATCCGTGGGAATACCCGCAGATTGAAAGAAGATATAACCCGGATATAAGGGCAGGAGCGTCTCCTTTATTTTTCCCCTCCGGCGGGTGATAAGTTTTCTGCGGGGCAGCAGAAGATCTTCCCCGATATCAAGGCCCAGGGTAGCTATTCCTTTTCGCGCGAGGTGGATATATTTTTCTTCTTCCCTTGTTTTTACCTGGATGACATAATAACTCATGGTTTGTGAATCGAGAGCTCCGAAGGAAAAGGTACCATGGAATTGGAATACCTTCAACTAGGTTTAACCAGGACCGATTGATCGAAGTTCTCTTGAAACCTGGAGGCTTCCATCCATTCTGGTATCGATTGAAGAGACCGGTAAAGGCAGCTTGCAGGACGCCGATAATCGAAACATGTTGATCAACGCGATTACCAGAATGTGTCCCCCTAAGGCTGTTTTTTTTATCCTCCTCCCGTTGCTCTTTCTCCTGCCGCAATCCGCGCGGTGTGACATGGTGTATATCGAGGTGAGTATTCCGGGAGAAGAGGAGCTTCCCATTCCTCCGGAGGTTCTGGGGGCTTTTGAAGACGGAATTATGGACCCCTTTTTCCAGGATTGGCATATCGTCTGTAACGGCAGAAAGGTGAAGGACATTGAAAAAAGGGTAACCGAAGCTGTTAGGGGAATGGATTTCTATATTTATATAGATACTCTTTATGCATCGAATCAAAGAAGGTTCGGGGATTTCTCCATAGCCTATATTCTTAAGGCTTCGGACGGAGAAAAGGTTTTATTGCGGGGAGAACATTCCTCCCGGGAGTTTGAAGATCCGAATTCCCCGGACCCCCTGGAAATCTACAGGCTTCAGGGCCATTCTTCAGCCATGGAAATAC
>JAFGDJ010000054.1 GCA_016932135.1 Spirochaetales bacterium
AAGAAAATGTACACTGTCCCCACCGGTATCAGTCTATCACAATTCTTCCACATCATGGGTCTTATTCCGTCAGGCCGATGAACCGGCGAAGGCGTTCCTATTCTCTGCAATCGGGGACAGTCCGGTTCGCAGGTGGGAAAAAATCCCACCCCTTTCATTGAGACAAGCTTCTCTGAAAAAGGGGGGGGCCTTGACGGGTAGGAGCTCTACCACTGAATCGGCAGCTCGACCTTGTCATACCGCCCGGTGGGTTTTTAAATGACCCCGGTCAGAATTGAATTCATCAATGGTTTTGTAAAAGTGTAATCCTTTCCCGCTTCCTTACAGAAAGAGGCGAGAACCAGCCCCCGACCCGTGGGTTTCAGAGAGTAATGCTCAATTACGCAACAAAGACCGTCGGTTTTTTCGGCCTGGGAGCCTTGATCACCATGAAGGCCAGGTCGCCTTCGCTTTCGTTGTACCAGCAGTGCAGGATATCCTTGGGACTTTCCACCAGGGTGTTTTCCGTCACCGTGACCTTTTCGTCTCCGATCCGGACCACCCCGGTCCCCTTCAGCACATAGAAAGCCACGTCCACCGGGGTGATGTGCTTTTTCAGCTCCTGCCCCGGTTTTAAGGTAATGACGCTGACCATAGCGTCTTCCGTGCTGTAGAGGTTCCGGGCGTCCACGTTGTGGGCGCTTTCCATGATCGGCGCATCTTCAAGCTTTTTTGTGACAATCATGCCGTCTCACCCCCTAAAAAGAGAGCCATATCCTCATCCACCGTGCCGATACCGGCGATGCCGAATTTTTCCACCAACACCTTTGCCACGCCCGGCGACAGGAAGCCCGGCAGGGTCGGACCCGGGTGGATGTTCTTCACCCCGAGATACAGCAGGGCCAACAGGACGATCACCGCCTTTTGCTCGTACCAGGCGATGTTGTAGGCGATGGGAAGCTTGTTCACGTCGTCCAGGCCGAAGACTTCCTTCAGCTTGAGGGCGATAACCACCAGGGAGTAGGAATCGTTGCACTGCCCGGCGTCCAGCACCCGGGGTATCCCGCCGATATCCCCCAGGTTAAGCTTATTGTACCGGTACTTGGCGCATCCGGCGGTGAGAATCACCGTGTCCTTGGGGAGCTTCTCGGCAAACTCGGTGTAGTATTCCCGGGACTTGAACCGGCCGTCGCACCCGGCCATGACGAAAAACTTTCTGATGGCCCCTGACTTCACCGCCTCCACCACCTTATCGGCCAGGGCAATCACCTGGTTATGGGCGAAACCGCCGACGATCTTTCCGGTCTCGATCTCTTCGGGCGCCGGCAGGGTCTTCGCCAGGGCGATGATGTTAGAAAAATCCTTTTTCCCCCGGGCGTCGGGAAGGATATGGACGCACCCGGGGTACCCGGCAGAACCGGTGGTGAATATCCTTGCCCTCACCTCTTCGCTCTTCGGGGGCACGATACAGTTGGTGGTAAACAGGATCGGCCCGTGGAAGGTTTCGAATTCGGTGATCTGCTTCCACCAGGAGCCGCCGTAGTTACCGGCGAAGTGCTTGTATTTTCTGAAGGCCGGGTAGTAATGCCCCGGGAGCATCTCCCCGTGGGTGTAAACATCCACCCCGGTACCCTCGGTCTGTTTAAGCAGCTGCTCCAGGTCGACCAGGTCGTGGCCGGAGATCAGGATAGCCGGATTGCTCCGCACCCCGATGTCGACCTGGGTAATCTCCGGGTGTCCGAACCGGGAGGTGTTGGCCTCGTCCAGCAGGGCCATGGCCTTGACGCCGTATTCCCCGGTTTTCAGGACCAGGGCCACCAGGTCATCGGCGGAAAGGCCGTCATCCAGGGTGGCCGCCAGGGCTTTATAGATGAAGGCGTAAATTTCGGGGTTCTCTTTGCCGATATTCAGGGCGTGTTCGGTGTAGGCGGCCATCCCTTTAAGGCCGTAGATCACCGTTTCCCTTAAAGAGCGGACATCTTCGTTTTCCGTGGACAGCACCCCGACTCCGGCGGCCTTTTGAAGCATGGATGTCCGGTCGGTAACCCGGAACACCGCTGCGTCGTGTCGTTCTCCCGGAGCGGTTTTCTCCCGCAGCTTGTCCCTTAAGGAAAGCACAACCCTAATCTGCTCTTCCATAGCCCCGTCGTCGAAATTGGCGTTGGTAATGGTCACGAACAAGCCCCGCAGGGTCTGGTGATTTACCTCCGGTATATCCTTCGCGTCCACGGCCCCGGTTTCGACGATCCGGGCGACTCCTTTCAGGGAATAGATCAGCAGGTCCTGCAGACGGGCCACCTCATCGTTCTTCCCGCACACCCCTTTCACGGTGCAGCCGGTGTTCTTCGCCGTTTCCTGGCATTGATAACAAAACATGCTCATAATTTTTCCTCCATTACTACATCAATTCTACGACACTGGAACTCACCCTGCAATGAAAGGCTATTCCAGTATCCTTCCGTCCGTCGTTACGGTAACGACCTGCCAGGGGATGAACTTCCCGCTGTCTTGCAAAGCCCTCCTGGCAGCCTTCTCGATGCCCCCGCAGCCGTCGTACTTTACTTCATCAATCCGAAGGATCTTTCGTATCATGCCCACACTCCTTGACACCGTGGTAAGAGCATACTATTCTTTACTGGAATAGTCGGTTGTATTTACAACGAATATTGAGGCTTTTATGATAAAACGACAGGATCTAGTGAAAAAATGCCGGCTCTTCGCCGGTATCGGCGTCGATGAAATTACAGTCCTTTTAAGCTGTCTGTCCGCCGGAGAACGGCGGTACCCCAAGGACACCGTGGTTTTTCCGGCGGGCAGCCCGGTAACGCGAGCCGGGATCATCCTGTCAGGCATGGTAACCGTGGTAAAGGACGACTACTGGGGAAACAGGACGATCATCAGCAGGTTCGGCGCCGGGGAGCTCTTCGCCGAAGCCTTCTCCTTTGCCGGCGTAACGGTTCTGCCCTTCAGTGTCATCGCGGCGGAAGACACAACGATCCTGTTCATCCACTACAAAAAGCTGATAACCACCTGTTCCTCCGCCTGCTCGTATCACACCGCCCTGGTGGCAAACATGCTGCATATTCTGGCGGAGAAAAACCTCCTCTTAACCCGGAAAATGGAACATATCACCCACCGGACCACTAGGGAAAAGCTGCTTTCATACCTGTCGGCGGAGGCGGCCCGGGCCGGGAGCGGCCGGTTCGCCATCCCCTTCAACCGGCAGGAACTGGCGGACTATCTTTCCGTGGACCGCAGCGCCATGTCCACCGAGCTGGGCAGACTGAGGGATGAGGGGGTGCTGGCTTTCAGGAAGAACCTCTTTGAATTGCTTTAGCAGCGGTTTCCCTGTCCTTTTCGGACAATCCCTTTTACATTCTATATAGAAAGAACTATATTTTGACCAGGTATAAAGATTTTTAAAGACTGTAAGGAGGGTTAAAAAATGCAGATACAG
>JAFGDJ010000258.1 GCA_016932135.1 Spirochaetales bacterium
ACAAACCAACTTTCTTCGAGCCGGGTGGGCAGACTTTTACTTTTGTACAGCCTTCCCTCTATTGTTTCTATGGTTATGAATTCCCTGTACAGCGCGGCAGACGCGGCCTTTGTCGCCCGGTCGGCCGACGCCGCCCTGGGAGTCGCCGGACTCACCGTGGTGTTTCCTCTGCAGATGATTCTCATGGGAGTCGGCCACCTCATCGGTATCGGAACCGCGTCGGTGGTTTCCCGACGGATAGGTGAAGGAAAAAACAAGGAAGCCGGAAAAGCCGTCAATACGGCAATCCTCATGGTCTTGGTAGTAGGGGTGCCTTTTGTGTTACTCCTCTACCTTCTGCGTTCCCCTTTTCTTCGGTTGTTCGGCGCTGAAGCCTCCGTGTTTCCCTATGCGGAGGAATACTTCAGGCTGATTCTCTTCAGCGCTCCCCTTTTTATCGCCAACATCACCATAAACAATCTTCTCCGCGGACAGGGACACGCTTTCAAGTCAATGGTGTGTATGGTGACCTCCTCCGGGCTCAATATCCCCCTGGACTATCTGTTCGTGAATCTCCTGCAGATGGGAATACGCGGAGCGGCCTGGGGAACGAACCTTGCTATTCTGGCAGGGACTATCCTCGGCGGTATATTTCTTTTCTCTCCCAGAATTGTGATTCCCGTTTCTTTTCACCGGGGTATGGATAGGAAAGCCATAAAACCGATTCTCTCGATCGGCTTCGCCCCTTTCCTGCTTCAACTCTTTCACGGGATCTTTTTTCTCGTGCTGTACCGGTCGGTAAACAACCTGGGAGGACCGGAACTTCTGGCTCTTCTGGGGGTAGTCAATCGAATTTACAGTTTTCTTCTCATGCCTGTCATTGGTCTTATGTATGGTATGCAGCCCATCGTGGGCTACAACCTGGGTGCAGGAAGATATCCCCTGGTGCGAAAGACGTTTTTCACAGCCCTGGCGGCAGCCTTTCTTCTTACTGCCGCAGGTTACGGGGTCATTCTCCTAAAAGGCTCCGTGGTTTTAAGTCTCTTCGCCGTAACACCTCGGTGGGCGGCTGCCGGCCTGCGCTTACTTAACCTGGTTATGGCCTGCCTGCCCGTCATCGGCATCCAGATCCTGGGTTCCGCCTATTTCCAGGCCGCCGGGAAAGGTAAAGAAGCCGCTTTTCTCACCCTGTGGCGCCAGTTTCTCATTCTGATCCCCCTTCTCCTGATATTGCCCGGTTTCTGGGGGCTAGACGGTATCTGTGTCGCTTTCATTCTAGCCGATGGATCTTCGATCCTCTTAGCCGTATACCTCCTTTTTCGGGAAAAGCCTTTACGCCGACTGAAAACACAGGATTCGGCACACAGCGTCTTGACCACCGAAGGAACACCGGCATAGCATAGAAACACGGTTTGTAAGGGGGAAAGGTATGACCGGAAAAAAAGCCCTTGATCAAAAGCACACCCAACGTCTCAGTCGGCTTTGGCACCAGGCCGTTCATCTGTCGAACAAGAATTCCCTGGGGGTGTTTACAGATGAGCTTTCCGGGGTCACCACCATTGAACTTTCCATTATTCACCTGATCACGGAGCATCCGGACTATATTATGAAGGATATCCTGGAGGCCCTGGATGTGCAGGCCAGCACCCTGACCAGCGCGGTGAATCGTCTTGAGAAACGAGGCTATCTCAAACGCGAGATAGCCTCGAAGGACCGCCGTTCATTCCGCCTGGTGCTGACCCCTTTGGGAGAAAAAGCCCAGAGAAACCACTTGGCATCGGAGAAGGTGCTCTTTACCACGGTGCTGGAATGCCTCGATACGGAGGAAGAGCGGGAAGTTTTCATGTCCCTGCTGGAGAAGATCATCCACCGCTATCAAAAACAATACGGCGGCGATTAAGGCCGGGGCTGCGTCTTTCAGCTCCTGAAGGTTGAGTCTTATGGAAACGACGGAATTAGTAAAACGGATACGTCTCGCGTCGACGGAAGAATTCTCCCGATCCGGTGGGCCGGGGGGTCAGAATGTCAACAAGGTCAATACGAAGGTTACCTTGCGGGTAGCCCTGGATCGGCTGGATCTGTCGTTAGAAGAGATCGGCCGTTTATACCTCCGCCTGGAAAACCGGGTCAACTCATCCGGAGAACTTTTAATCCATTGCACGGAAACCAGGAATCAAGGCCGCAACCGCGAACTGGCCCTGCTGCGGGCTGCCGGCCTTATCGAGGAGGCCTTGAAGCCCCCGATCTGCCGCCGACCTACCGGGCCTTCCCGGGCTGCCCGGGAGCGGCGCCTGGAAAGGAAACATCATCAATCAACCCGTAAGGAATCCCGCCGTCGGCCATCGCCGGAGGACTGAAAATACCTGCTATTCTTCCTGTCCTTTTAAGATATCCTTAGCCCTATCCAGATCTGCTTTATAGAGCGATACCTTCACACCCCTGATGAAAGACAGTCCGGGGGAGACCCCGCTGCAATCGTCCGACCAGATAAACGATTCAATACCGTATTCCGACAGTAGATTTACCGTTAACTCGGCCTGTGCATGATTTCCGTATTCCGCCAGAATAACCCTTTCTTCCATCGGCGCACCTCCGTATCAGTGGTAATTTCTTGTTCCAAACAAAGTCAAGGTAACACCCCCTCTATACCCCAGCCTTTCGAACCGCGTGGATAATCGCATCAGTTGAGGGCGGACATCCTTCGATCGTTACAACCGGCATCAGGCTTTTACCCCCGGCTAACCCGGAGGCTTGAGCCGCGGCACAGTTTCCCACGGCCAGAAGAAGGTTTTTGCCGTCATCGGAAGAAACGGTCTCCATACCCCTCCGGCCATTGAGGAAAAACTGGTTTTTCCGGAGATCTCCGCTTTCCGACAGCCGCCTTAAGGCAAAAGCCAGGTTGGCCCGGCAGGTACAGCAGACTCCTTCGGAAATCACGCCGCAGGGATACCGACTGAAAGGGTCTGTATCCACGGTAAAACTCTTTGTTTCCGCGGGTTTATTAAGCTGCCGGACTTCTGGCTGTAAGCCTGCCGGATCCACCCCCCGCCAACGGGCATAATGCCCCAGGTGAAGGATCTCCTCCGGCCGGAATCCCAGCACCCCGGCGGCAAAGGCGTCAATTTCCAGGGGGTCGAAGCCGGCAGCCATGATCCCCAGCTCCACCGGGGTACCCCCCAGTTCACTGGAAAGGTCGCCGAATCCCCCATCCACCAGGATAAAATCCTGCCTCACCAGGCTGTTGAGCTGAGCGATAGCCCTGTGCAGATCCACCGTGTGAAATCGCGGCTTCATGGGTTCCGGCATGACGCCTTTGATGTTTTTCAGGCTGCAGGTCAGCTTTGTCTGGCTGTGGGCTTTGAGCACAGGAACGTTAATGAGAAAATCACACTCCGTCACGGTCCGGGCAAT
>JAFGDJ010000259.1 GCA_016932135.1 Spirochaetales bacterium
ATCATGAAAAAGGTATGGGAGTCTTCCACTGATCATCTGAAAGAATATTTTGACTCCCTTTCTATTCAGTCAATCCTGGATACCTACGGAAGATAATCCGCCGGGAATTTCACACGGGGGTTCCCCGGTCATCTTCCTCTTCGGAAAGGAGACCTTCCACCTCGGGGGGGGTGGAGGAAACGGCAGGATTTTTCCCTTCCGTTTTCACATGCAGATCCACCTGGGGAAAGGGAATTTCTATATGATGAGCTCGAAAGGCTCTCCAAATTTCCAGATTGTTCCAAGACTGAGCCTGGTATTTATCCTCCACATCACCGATCCAGAAAAACAGATTCATTGTTATGCCCGAGTCATCAAAAGATGACACCCGCACTAACGGAGCAGGGTTTTTTAACCCGAAGGGATTCCTCAACGCGACATCCCGCAATACGTCGATTACCTGATCCAGATCGGATGAATACGACACCTGAACGCTGTTCTTCCCGATAATCCGCCGATCGCCATAGGTGTTATTAAAAATGGTGTTTTCCACCAGTTTGGAATTCGGTACGATAAGGGTCTCTTCCAGCAGGGTATTCACAATGGTGGAGAGGAGTCGCACTTGTACCACCGTTCCCTCGTGATCGTTTACTAAAATCCGGTCTCCTTCTTTAATCGGGCGAGTCATCATGATAATAACACCGGCAAAGAAATTTGCCACCAGGCTTTGGAGACCGAAGCCGACACCGATACCGAGAACGCCGAAAAGCACCGCCAGAGACGAAAGGTTAATCCCGATGATGGACAGCCCCAGAATGACAACCAGGGTCATAGCGGCGTAACGGAGCAGGGTGCTCAAGGTGAATTTTTTAGCATCATCCAGCCCCAGACGGTTAAAGACTGACTGGTTAACCAGACTCTTGGTCAATTTACCAATCCATGAGGCCGCCATGAACACGGGGATAAGAAGAATGATGGTCACCAGGGTAATCTTGGTATTTCCCGACTGTATCAACGGCTCATTCAGGGCGGAGAAGAACATTTTCACGTACCTGGCCAGCTCTGCGCCAAAGAGCCGTCCGATTACCAGGACCGCCAAAAAAAGATAGACCAGCCGGAAAATAAAACGCACCCAGCGCAGGACCTTACCCGCGACCTCCTCTCTCATGGAGCTCTTGGAGAGAACCTTTTTCAAAGCCAGGCGAAGAAGCTTAAAAAGAAAAAAGAGTAAAAGAAGCGGCAACACCACCTGTAGAAGCAGTTGCAGCAAGGAAAAAGGAAATTCTATAACCCCTAAAACAAGATTGACGTTAAAAAGCTTCCTCAACACTTCCAGAAAATCGGTCATACGGTTTTTGCCTTGGTTTTTTTCCCCCGACCTTTCTTCTTTGCGTCCCGGAGTATATCGGCGATGTTACTGGGATTCTCTTCAAATTCAATGAAGGCCTTGATTCTTTCAAAGACATCCTGCTTTTCCATAAAGACATCAATTATTACCGGATCGAAGAGCTTTCCCCGGTCCTGCCGAATAATCTCCACCGCATCTTTGTGACTCATGGCAGCTTTATATGGACGGGTACTGGTCAAAGCATCGTATACATCGGCTACCGCCACAATCCGGGCTGAAAGGGGGATCTCGGTGCCTTTTAACCCTTCAGGGTATCCCTTTCCATCCCATCGTTCATGGTGGTAATAGGCAATTTCTTTTCCCATGGTAAGAAAAGACATGTGCTTCAGGGTTCTATCCACACTGGCCAGGGCGTCTCCGCCTTTCCGGGAGTGGGTTTTGATGCGATCGAATTCCTCGCCGGATAATCGGCCCGGTTTGAGAAGGATACTGTCTTCGATTCCCACCTTTCCCACATCATGAAGGGTGGAAGACAGGCTTAAATCTTCAATGTATTCGTCGGAGATATAATTTCCGTATTCGGGCAATTCCCGGAGGGCCAAAGCGATGATCCGGGTATATTCCCGAATTCTCTCGATATGCTTACCCGTGTTTTTATCCCGGTATTCGGTGAGCTTGGCGAACCCTAAAATAGCCGCGGCCTGGGTTTCTTTAACCTGATCCAGGGAATCCCGAAGCTTTTTTTCCAGGCGGACCCGTTCGGTGAGATCCTTTTCCACAATGGAATAAGCTATCACATCCCCCGAAAGATCCTTGATTCCCGTGTACACCGCGAAAGTAAAGACCTCCCGGCCGTCCCTGCCTATCCTTCGCACCTCGGTTTCAATGTATTTTCCCTCGTTGGCGTCCACCAGACCGATAAGCTTGGTTATGCTCGGTCTTTTCTTGTCCGTTCTGAAAAGATCGTCGAACCGTTGGGCGGTCACCTCATCTCTACTATAACCGTAGAGTTTTTCAGCTGGTGTGTTGATGTTCAGGATAATTCCTTCGGGATCGATCAGAATAATGGAAGACAGAATCGTGTCGAAAAGAATGCTGTAATTCCGCTCGGAGATCTTTAAGCGGGATTCCAGGTTTTTCACATAGGTGACATCTTTAAATTGACTGGCATAACCTATAATATCGCCGGCCTCATTGGTAATAGCCCAGGAAGTATCCAGCATCCGGACAACCTTTTTATCCACCGTGTAGAGATGGCTGTCCAGATTATCCACCCGATGATGAGAAAGAAGCTTCATCAGTTTGTCGTCCAGTTCATCGCTGTAAGCGTACATCGATACGATGGATTTCGGCAGGGTAACATCCGGACGATCGTAGCCGAAAAACCGGAAAAAAGCCTTATTCACCGAGAGAATTCTCCCGTGGAGATCCGCCGTAAACAAGGGGTCGTCGATATTGTTGAAAAGCAGGTTAAAATTCCGTTTATATTCCAGAAGGTCGTTGTCCAGTCCGGGATCTTCCGGCTTGATCTTGATCAGGGCGTAGGAACCCTCTTCACCGGATTGAACATCAAAATAGGTACATACAAAGGATTGAAAGGTTCCCTGTTGATCGGGAATCTGCACCTTCATCTCGCTGTTCTTGAGAAGATCCAGGTTCAGATACTCGAGGAATTCCCTTTCCCGGTTTAAGATATCTGAACTCTTCCACCCGGTAACCCGGAGAAGGACATCGTTGAAGAAGATGATATCTCCCTTTTGACTAAGTATAACCAAGCCGTCGGTGATATCATTGATAATTTTCAGGACCAACTGGGACGCAAACGTATAAAACCTCTCATGAAAATATTGTTCCTGTAGCATTATTACACATCCTTCTTCACTAATCAACGGGAAAAAAAGGTTCTTGACGATATCCGTGAAGGTAGTACACTGAGGGTATGGCATCTGTCGTCGGTATTGAAACGGAACATCGCCATCTGATTGAGCTGCTTTCGCTGCAGAGTTCCGGTAGAGGGCTGTTGAAATTAACCACCGTTAAGCCGGGGCAACGGAAAGCGATTATCCGGATATACATTATAAAAGACGGTAAAAAACAGTTCCTCACCGAGTTTTCCCTCAACAATCTTACCCGGGAGAAGCTTGAGATTCCGGCCATCGACATCCAGGGAAATTACAACGGAGCCTTCAGACTACAGGTAACCTTATTCTTAAACGGCCGAATCGTGGAAACCCGAAAGGTCAACCTCCGGCCCTTCCTTCCGGGTCGGTGGATTTTGTTGCGGCTTTTTCCCCCGTCCCTGCTCTGTCTTCTCGCGGCCCTGCTTCTTTTCGTTTACCCCGGTTTTCTGCGAAAAGACCCCCCCCTTTGGCGGCAGAACTCCTCGCGAATAACAGCGGAAAAGCCTTCGCCGCTTCCGGCTTCTTCCGCCGGAGAAACAATCGCTTCCACGGTTCTTCCCCCACCCCAGGAATCCCCACCCTCCACTGCAGTACAGCATAACGAAACACCCCTTCCGGCAGTTCGGGAGACCGAAACACCGATCTCTCCGGCCGCCACCGATACAGCGGCAGGAAGCTTTCCGGCAACTCCGGCGGAAAAAGAAGCACCGCCTACCCCGGCGGCTGAAGCACCCGTTTTCAAAGGAGAAACGGTATATTTTCCCCCGGACCAGGCCGTGCTGACCCCGGAGGCTCAACAACAGCTTTTGGAATATCTGATTGTTCTTAAGAATTTTAGAAAACCGGTGGTTCTATCCGGGCACTGCGCCTCCTTCGGCACAGAAGAAGGAAGGCTCGATTTATCCGAGCGTCGGGCGGAAGCGGTGTACAGATTCTTGCAGCAGCAGGGCTGGAACCCTGAAGCGGAACCGGAGATAAGAGGGTACGGAAGCTCCAAACCGGTGACCACCGACGGTGATGACCAATACCTCAACCGCCGGGTGGAAATCCTTCCCTTAAACTGAAAAACCATCCTCCGGTCTGAAAGGTTTTCCCCGGGACCAGTTAAAAGAAAGGCTTAATCTGCCGTTATATGTATTAGAATCATAATCGGGGGAGTAGTGATGAGCAAACGAGTCGGTTTTATATCCTTCAGAATATCAGGCACCGATGGAGTATCCCTGGAGACAAAAAAATGGGCTGAAATCTTCGAGGCCAACGGTTATTCCTGCTTTTACATGGCCGGAGAACTGGATACGGTTCCGGAGAAATCCTTTATTGTCGAAGAAGCCCATTTTAAAACCCCCGGTATACCGGAATTGGAGGAAATCTACCGGGTAGCCTTCTCCACGGATAAACGGCCTCCCTACATAACAACCCTGGTACACACATACCGGGAGATCCTGAAAAAAAAGATCTATGAGTTTATCCGGATGTACGATCTTGATCTTATCATTCCCCAGAATACCCTGACGATACCTCTGAACATCCCCCTGGCCCTGGCTCTGACGGAGGTCATCGCCGAGACCGGTATTCCCACCATAGCCCACCACCATGACTTTTTCTGGGAACGCAAGCGGTTTCTGAGCAATTGCGTGTGGGATTACTTCAATTCCAGTTACCCCCCTCACCTCAATTCGATTCGCCATGTGGTGATCAATTCCTCCGCCCAGAATCAACTGGCCTTGAGGACCGGCATCTCATCCACCTTGATTCCCAACGTTATGCCCTTTGAACGCCCCCCGGTGCAGATAGACGAATACAACGCCGACGTTCGGGAAGCCTTAGGGATACGGAAAGACCAGCTGTTGATCCTTCAGCCCACCCGGGTGGTCCAGCGGAAGGGGATCGAACACGCCATCGAACTGGTGGCCCGGCTCAACATGGACGCGGTACTGGTTATCTCTCACGCTTCCGGTGATGAGGGGTTTGAGTATGAACAGCGGGTCCGCGAATACAGTGACCTGCTGGGAATCACTTCCATCTTCGTTGAAGAACGGATTGACGACGAGCGGGGCCTCACCGCCCGGGGTGAAAAGATCTACACCCTTCAGGATATCTATCCCCACGCCGATCTGGTAACCTATCCTTCCATCTTTGAAGGCTTCGGAAACGCTTTCCTGGAAACCATCTATTTTCGCAAACCCATCCTGGTAAATAACTATTCTATTTATTCTCACGATATTAAACCCAAGGGCTTCAAGGTCATAGAGATGGACGGGTATATCTCCCAGGGGACGGTGGAGGAAGCCCGGCGTTACCTGCAGGATCCCGAAATGAGCAGGCAGACCGCCGAAGAGAACTACCGGCTGGGGCTCCAATACTATTCCTTTCAGATTCTCGAAGCGAAACTGTATCACCTCATCGCGACCTTCTGGGGGAAGGAAGCCACCGATGCTTTCAGGCGCAAGGTTCTGCAGGAGAACTGAAAATTTTTTTCTAAAAACCCCGCTTGCCCCGCCGGGAGTTTTTATCTATCATGATGCCCCATGGAAGAGAAAAACCTGAGAATTTTAATCACCGGCGGGGCCGGCTTTTTCGGTATTAATGTTATCCGCCATCTCCTTAAAAAGGGATTCCGCTCCCTTACATCCCTGGATATTGCTGCCTTTGATTACCCCGAAAAAAAGGATATCACCGTAGTTACCGGAGATATCCGGGACCGGGAAACGGTAGACCGCCTGGTTTCCCAGGCCGATGTGGTCATTCACGCCGCCGCGGCGCTGCCGCGCTGCACCGTGGAAGAGATCCGATCCACCGATGTGGGAGGCACCCGGCACCTGCTGGAAGCCGGGATGCGGCACGAAACAAAACGCTTTGTCTTTATCTCTTCCACGGCGGTGTACGG
>JAFGDJ010000260.1 GCA_016932135.1 Spirochaetales bacterium
TCGTTGATCATGGTGCAGGTGCTTCCGTCACAGGCGATGAGGGACAGGACGCAACTCAGGGTCGTTCCTTGTTCCAGGTACCCGGAAAGGGTGAATTGAAGCACTTCGCTCTGCCCTAAGGCGATTCCTTCCAGGGTATACTCAGTCGGTTGGACAGACAGGCCGTCAGGGGTTTCGATCCTTACCGACAGAGGGGGATACCCCGGTCCGTTGAGATAGTACCCCGCTGCGGGTGCCAGTTTCACCGTGAAGCCGTTTCCGGCAGGGCCGCGGTTTACGTCGTAGTCCAGGGAGTACCGGGCCGCGTCGGAGAGGTTCCCTCCGACGGGGGACAGGCCGGGCAGAGATGAAAGATGATGTTCCACCATCTCGCTGAAAAAGGCATAATCCCGGGCGCCGTCTATCTTTTCCACCACCCGGCCGTCGGCGATGATAAAGGTGGTGGGATACCCGATGATCTGTTCCCCGTTGAACACCGCCTCGGCGCCGTAGAGAATCGGGTACGTCACCCCCAGGGACCCGGCAATTTTTTCTAACAGGGTCTTCTTGTCCGAACCGTCGGTGGCCGCCCCCAGCACCAGGACGCCCCGGTCACGGTAATTTTCGTGCAGGGCGGTCAGGTCCACCATCTCCTTCTTGCAGGGGGCGCAGAAGGAAGCCCAGTAGTTCAGCACCACCAGGTCGTAAGTCCCGGCGGCGAAGTAATCGGTAACCGGGCGGCCGGTATAATCTTTCATCATAACTTCAGCCGAAGACGCCGGCTCCTCTGACCGGCCGGAACAGCCGATAAGCAGGGCCGTGAGGAGGAGGATAAAAAGAAATCCTTGCTTCATGTTGCTGTCTCCCGGGTTTTCTTCCGTAGTTCAGGAAGCCTGTCGGTTTTCGCGTTAAAGGTAATGGCCCGGACGGGGCAGACCTTCAGGCAGGCCAGGCATCGGATACATTCCGGGCTGTTGGGCTCTTCCCGGACCTTCAAGTGCATCGGGCAAACCTCATCGCATTTTCCGCAGTTGATACAGGTGTTCTTGTCAACTTTCAACTGTAAAAAGCTGATTTTATTGAAAAGACCCCAGTAAGCTCCCAGGGGGCAGGTGGTTTTACAGAAGCTGCGGCGGGAGAAGAGAAAGCTTACCAGGAACAGGACAAGGATGGAAATCTTAAAAATCGTGATGCCCGAAGCTGCCTGCCGGAGGCCTTCGTCCACCGCCAGCAGGGGGATGCCGGCCATAAGGGTGCCGGCGGGGCAGATATACTTGCAGAACCAGGGGCCGATATAGCGGACATCACTGATAAACAGGGGAAGGGAGATGACAAAGACCACCAGGATGACGTACTTAAAGTACCTGAGGAACCGGGGAAGTTTGAGATTCTTTCCGGTGATTTTATTGATCAAGTCCTGCACCAGGCCGAAGGGGCAGACCCATCCACAGAAGAGCCTGCCGACGGTAATGCCGATGAGGGACAGAAAGCCGATGATATACAGACCAGCGCTGTTGATTCTTTCTCTGAAACGGATCCGTTCATTCACATCGTTCAGCCAGAACTGCAGGGACCCCAGGGGGCAGGAAAGGACCGACATTGGGCAGGAATAACAGTGGAGCCCGGGAATGCAGAACTGCTTGGATGAGACCTGGCTGATCAAGGCTTTTTTTTGTTGAATCGAACGCAGAAAGGTTGCCGCATCCAGGTTGAACAAGGCAAAGAAAAAAGCTTGGAACAGGAGTCGGAAACGAATGAGTTTTCTGCCCAAGGAGCCTTTCATCCGATACCTATGCACTCGTAGCAGAGATTAACGGCCTTTCTTAAAATCCCTTCCAACAGGTCGCCTTTCCAGAGTCCCGCGATCAGAAGAAGCATCGAGAAGACCAGAATACAGTACCGCAACCAGCGTTTCATACAACGTGAGAATAGCATATATCCTTTTTCTTATACAAGCCGGGGAGGAAGGAAAGCCTGGGAAGATTATTTAATCCCCCGGGTACCGGACGATGGTGTACTGATCCAGGGATTTCACTGCCTTGAATCCGGAGGACAGGTATAATTCCAGGGGGCCATGGTAGTGTTGGGCGTCTCCCTCAGCCTGCTTTCTGGGGTAAGCCTCCAGAATGCCCTGGTGATGCAGCCGGTGGTCTTCAATAATATGTTCCAGAAGTCGCCTGGCGATTCCCCGGCGGCGGTATCCCGGGGCGATGGTGAAACAGGTGACGGCCCGGCACCGATGATCCTCCGGAGAAAGGATCTGTGGATCTTTTAACAGAAAGGGATAGGCTGTTTTCTTATTGACGTTGCACCAGCCCGCCGGTCCGTCGTCCAGGTAGGCGAGGAAACCCTGCATGCCGCCGCTTTCAATCAACGCTGCGGCGGCTTTCCGATTCTTTTCGGCCGTGCTGTTGGCGAAGTCTTCTATTGAACCATTATTATGGTAGTACATGCAGTAACAGCCTGCCCAGTCGGGATTGTCGGAAAAGGCGATATGGTCGAAGAAGGTGAAAAAATCCTCTGCGGTATCCGGAGAGAGGGCTTTGATGGAAAGATTCATCGACGCCTCCTTATAGGCTCATTTCTTCCGACGGCCGATACTCTTCTTCCTGCCCGGAAGGTTTTCCGTCGGCATCGAGATTACTATACCGTAAGGCGAGTTGTAGTTTCAACCAGGCCTCCGCCACGGCTTCGGAAACCGGCCTTGGCTGAGGAGAGCCTTGGCGGAAGGAGATTTCCCTGCCCGCGTGGGTCATCAAAGGGATATCGGCTTCCCGGAGTTCCCGTTTCTCTGGCATGTAACGGCAGGACCGATAGACCGCCGCGCCGTTTTTATCCAGGGTGCCGGAGTAGGCAAAGGCCCGGCACAACAGCGGACGGGCCGGATAAATCATGCAGTGCAGGGGATCGGTTTCATTGTAAAAGATACAGTGTTCCCGGCTTGCAAGGCGTTCAAAATGAACCGCCAGAATTGGTTTTACCGCGGAAATCCAGTGGGCCGCGTACAGGGCTTCCAAAGGGGTGATTTCCGGCTCATATTCTTCACAGCAGCGGCCGCAGCCGTAGGGACAACGGATATCCTTCTCCCGGGAGAACCGCTCGATTTTGGTATCGAAATCGGCGTAGAGGGAGTGGAGAAACAGCAAATCCGGGTCAA
>JAFGDJ010000055.1 GCA_016932135.1 Spirochaetales bacterium
AGGACATCGGCCTTCGGCCGGACCAGGTAGCGGAGTTCCGGGCGGTTGAAGGATGCCCGGACCGTAAAAGGCTTCTTCAGACCAAGGATGCGGATGATATCCTTCTGCACCGCTTCGGTGGCTGTGGCGGTAAAGGCCGCGATGGGCACCTTCGGGAAGGTTTTCCGGAGCCGTGACAGGACCAGGTAATCCGGGCGGAAGTCATGGCCCCATTCCGAAAGGCAGTGGGCCTCGTCCACGGCAAAAAAGGCTACGTTGAACTCGCCGAGCCGATCCAGGTAACCCTCCACGGCAAGACGTTCCGGGGACAGATACAGCAGCTTTACCTCCCCCCGGTAGAGACTCCGGTAGATCCCCGAAACCTCATCGGGCTTCAGGCTGCTGTTCAGAAAGGCTGCGGGAATCCCCCTGGCCAGGGCGTCATCCACCTGGTCCTTCATCAGGGCGATGAGAGGACTGATGACCACGGTGAGCCCCTGGAAAAGCATTCCCGGAATCTGGTAGCACAGGCTTTTCCCGCCCCCCGTGGGCATGGAGGTGAAGACATCCCTCCCGTCGAGGATGGCCCGGATCACCTCCTCCTGGTGCTCCCTGAAGCTGGAGTAGCCGAAAACGGATGTGAGAAGGTTCTTCGCCTGTGTGCCGGTGTTTTGACCGCTTTTCATGATGATTGGAGTACCCCGCTTTAAGGTGTCATTAAACAGGATTTGCCCCGGAGTAACAAGGATCGAAGGTGCCGACAATCGCGGGAAAAAATTTTTTGTCGTGGGAAATACTATGAAGTGTTCACCTCTTTCTGTTATTACCCACCATTATTCGTTGTTTTTTCAATGATTGGAAACTGACCGCGGGGGTTATGATAAAAACAAATTCTACTGTTCCACCCGATATACCCACCCGTGGTCGGGTCCATGTTCTACTGATATCTGGTTCATTCCTACAACAACCTCTGTCTTCAATTTTCCATTCACAAAGGCCAATATCCGATTATCCTGAAAAATAATATCGACGTAGCGATCCTGGAAGATAGAAAACATTTTCTGAAAAAATGTCGCATATATTTCGAAATGAAGAGAATTACCTATACGTGTAACGGTATAAAGCCTTTGGATTTTTATCTCATCTTCTGATAATTGTTCAGCGAAAGGGCTTCTCGTATTAAATCCGCCGAATCCCTCAAGATAGACACAGCCTTCCTTCATGTATATTCCCTGTGGTGCGCTTTTTAAGAGTTTTAAAAGGAATGGGCTTTCATAGTGCATTCCCTCTCCAAGGATATCGAGTTTGAAGGATCCGTCGTTGTTCAATTTTGTTATTGCTTCTCGGCTGATGGTTCCCGAACTCCGGATACCCAATCCCTTTATCGCTTCATTACGATATTCCTGGGTATAGGAGGAACCGTTGCTCTCAATGATATTCGTCACGGTACCAATGGGTACCTTCTTTTCTGCGTGGATTTTAATCGGTCCGTATATATCCGCCCCCAGTAAGGCCAAGGGTTGAACAAAGATATTTCCGCTGGTATCGACATACAAGCCGTGTCCCAGACTAACCACTAGAACGCTTTCGGGTGTATCACTCGATCTGGTTGAGGTTGTAGTTGTTGTCTGCCCTGTACTGTTGTCATAGGATGTTTTTGTTTGCGTATTCGTTATTTTGGTATTGTATAGTGTGATTCGTGTATTGAAGAAATCGTGGCTAATACCAAGACTGAAATCAGGGTATTTCGCGCCGGCATCTACGGATTCGTCATACATCTCCGGGATTGTTGCGCACCCTGACACTAGAAAAGCAGCTAAACAGACAAGCATTATTTTCTTTATCATTTTTTCCTCCGAAGTTTTATATTCCTTTTATTACGTAAGAATAATAGGCTATTTCTTTTAAAGCAAACACTTTTTTACTGTCTAATGCCTTGTCGAGGTTCTTAACCATTTATTCGTTGTAAGTCTTCTTTATAGTATTTAAGAACGAATAGGTATTGAGTAGAACTCTGAAGCGATAGGGATGAGGAGGATCAGCAACGACAGTAACATAACAATCACGACAGGATTCTTGCTATGTCGTGTTTTTTAGTGTCCTGTCGTGGCCGCGCTCTTTCATCCGTGTTCACCTATCCCTGTTACAACCCTAGTTGTATCGGTGCTTAAATTTCCCGAATTAGTTTTGACTACAAATGCTTCCACAAGTGTACCTCGTTGTTGTCGATCTTCTGAAGGAGGTAAGAAGGAAAAAAACGAGGGAAGATTCACCTCGGTAACCACGGAACAGGTCCAAAGGAAATGGATTTTCCTGCGTATATAAGGCTGACTAGAGCCATCCGGATCGTTCGTATCGATCTTCCCTGGCATCGCCGTGTTAAGATAGTAGCGGCTAAGCCGCTTGAGATGAGTATACTACCCTGAGAAATGAATAGTAAGATAATGAAAAAGATTTTATTTCGCGTTTTCTAAAGGCTTCAGCAAAAAATAACTGACATACTGCATTGCCCCCGAAGCAAAGGAGGCATAGCGCCCGGACCCCCGGAGTCCGGCGAATTCTCCGAACATTTTTATAAGCGGACCCGGGACTCTTTTTCTGATCAGATGCTTCTTCCGTTTATCATCAAGATCCAGGGCCTTTACCACATTATTGGTAATGTTTTCATACTTTTGTACCAGGAAGCCCGCTTCCTGCACCTGCCGGTGAAGATGCTCCACCTGATGCCGGGGCCTCATATCGGTTAAAAGGAAGGCGCCCCCGGGTTTCAGAACCCGAAACACCTCCCGGAAGAAACGTTCGATATCGGCGTATACCCTGGATGATTCGACATTAACCACAACGTCAAAGTGCTGATCATCGAAGGGGAGGTTCTCCGCCTCTCCCCGAACAAACCGCAGATTCGGGGAGGAATAAAAATCGTTACAGAACTCGATACCCTTTACCGAAAGGTCGAGAGCAACGTAGGACCTCGGCAGCAGATATCGGGATATATACGAGGCTCCTCCTCCGCGGCCGCTGCCGACCTCGAGAATATCCTTATCTTTAAGCTCGATATGCGATACGGCGTAATGGTACAGCTGTGTACAAAAACGTTCCGGTTCATCATCGGTCGAGAGCGGGAACATCTCCGTCTTACCCTCCAGGGGGGCATACCCGTAATTCATGAAGCGCATAACCACATTCTTACGTTCCCAGGCGATAAGCCAATTATGCCACATTCTCCACAGGGGTTTTCGAAAAATCCGGGGGATATGTACAAAATTTAAAATTATTATCCGCATTTTACATCCTTTCAATTAAAAAATTGATAAAAGAGTAGCAGGCTGGTCAGAAATTACAAGGTTATAGTACGGAACGAAGGTAAAATAAAGGTAAAAGCGCAGGGGGTAACTGAAGGCTGATCAATAGTAAATAATCACGTAATCGCTGTTCCAGTCGAAGACCTCGTAATCATAGGTAATATCCTGCAGTTTAAGACCTTTGCAGGTCTCATCTTCAAAGGAGACGAAGCGGCTCTGGATATCGCTTTTTCCCCACTCGATGAAATCGGTCGACTTTTGGAGAACCTCCACGGGAGGGTTTCCCCCGCCGAAGTCCAGGGAGAGGGTCAGTTCGTAGGCCTTGGACTGCAGCGAGTTGTTGGTGAAGGTCCAGGATACTTTCGGGTAGCCGTAGTAGGGCAGGTCTTCGGAAGACACTCCGGCCAAGCCGATGCAGCCTCCGAAGCTCCCGGTTTCCTGAATTTCCGTTTCCGTGTAGTCGGTAAAGTTGCGCGGATGGAGGGTGAAGGTACCGTCGAAGGCCAGGGTGCCGGGTTCCACGGCGTTGAATACTGTAGTTCCGGTTTTGCTCTCTCCGGGGTCCAGGGGGTCTGAAAGTCGTGTTTGAGACCAGGGTTCGGAGGAAACCGAATTTGTATAGGAGTAGGTAAAGCCGATTTCTTCCAGGGGTACGGTGCCGGTGTTAGACACGGTGTAATCAACGGTGTACTGGTTGGCATCGGTCTGTACCGGGTCATCCGGGGTAAAGGTGCCGTTGATAAAATAGGGCTGTTCGTAATCCTCCAGGGTCAGATCCGTTCCGTTGCCGCAGGAAAAAAGGAGAAAGAACCCCAGCAGGGGGAATAAGCGGGCTTGTGAAACACTTCTGATTATCCTTTTCATGCCGGTACTATACCACACCTGATCCGGGTTTTACAGGGGAAGGGTCAGCCTGGCCTTTGTTCCGTTATCGTTTTTAATGGAGAAGCTTCCGTTGATTTCTTCGGTCAGCAGGTCGATAATCAGCAGTCCCGTTCCCTTGTCATGACCGTCGAAGTCTTTCCCGAGACCCTTCCCGTCGTCCGATACGGAGAGGACGATATCATTATCCACCTTCCCGAGCTCCACCCTTATTTCACCGGAATGCTCCGCGGGATAAGCATATTTTACCGCGTTTGTGAGTAGTTCGTTCATGATCAGCCCGATGTTGGTCGTGCGTTTCACGTCGAGATACAGATCCTCCAGATCCGATAAAAACCGGATCGAGTTCTTCTCCGCGGCATAAGCGACTGAGAATGCACCGATGGCGTCCCTGATGTATTGGGTCAGCTCCACATCGTTCAGCCCGCCGGAATTGTAGAGCTGTTCGTATACCTGGCCGATGGAGGTTATCCGAGCTATGGAATCCTGGAAAGCGTTATAGATTTCATTGTCGGCTTTCCGTTCGGTGTCCAGTTTATCGACCTGGAGACTTAAGAGGCTCGAGATTATTCCCAGGGTGTTCTTTATGCGGTGTTTGAGGTCTTGCAGAAAAATTTCCTTCTCCCGGTTGGACTTGACGAGTTTTTCTTCGATCCTTTTCCGTTCGGTGATGTCGGTAACTATCCCCATCATCCTGGTGGGCTCTCCCGTCTCAGCCGGGAGAAAAGCCCCCCTTACCTCGATCCACTTGACCTCGCCGGAACCGGTGACGATCCGATGTTCATACTGAATAATACCGGATGGAGAGTGATTTTCTATCAACAACCTGATTTTCTCCTCGATTTCCGTCCGGTCTTCCGGCAGGATGAAATCAAGGTAGGATTCGAAATGTCCTTTAAATTCAACCTTACTGGTATCAAAGATCCTGAGGGTTTCTTCCGACCAGGTCACCCGGTCCACCGAGTAGTCCCAGTCCCAGGTTCCCATGCGCGAAGACTGTAGGGCAAGCTTGAGTTTCCGGTTGGTATCCTGGAGTTCCTGTTCCGCCCGGATCGTCTTCGTAACATCAAGACAGGTTCCGATAACAGCCGGCTTTCCCATATACTGCATGGTGCCGCTCAGGACCTGGACATAGATCAGGGTGCCGTCCTTTTTTCGCCCCCTGAATTGAAACTCCATGATTTCTACTTCACCGCTTATACGTTTGCGAATGTTCTCCTTTAGCATATCCTTGTCTTCAACGCTGCTCAGTTCCAGGGGGGACATACTGTTGATCATCTCATCCCGGGGATAGCCGAAGATGCGGCAAAACTGATCGTTGGCGAAGGGAAACCGGTCGTCCTGGATGATGTAGACCCCCACCAGGGACTTTTCCACCAGGTTCCGGTATTTCGCTTCGGATAACGCAAGAGCCTCCTCCATATTGCTGCGTTCGGTGATGTCCCGGGCAATTCCCAGGACCCCCCGGGGCTCTCCTTTTCTCGTAAACATGGGGGTTTTTATCGTCTCGAGGAGGATTCGCTTTTTGTCTCCTGCCGGAGTAACCCATTCCTCGTTGATGGATATCTGTTTTGTTTCAACAGCCCTTTGATCATAGTGTCTGAAAGAATCGGCGGTTGCACGGTCGACAAGATTGTAATCGGTTTTACCCAGGATCTTCGATTCTTCGGTTCCGTGGAATTTTTCAAAGGCCCTATTACAGGCAATGAATACACCGTCGGCATCCTTCAGCCAAACCTGGTCCGGAATGGTATCAAGAAGGGTTTTCAGCAGGGATTCCTCGGCCTGCTTTTTTTCATACGCGTCATGCAGCTCCAGGGCCATTTCTATCGATGAGTGGAGGACGTAGGGACCGGTCGTCTTGATGACATAGCCGTAATGGGGTATGCCGCTGATCCGTTCGGCGATCTCCCTGTCCACATGGGATGTCAGAAAGACTATAGGAATGTCCCGCTTCGAAAGGATATTCCTGGCGGTCTCCATGCCGTTCATTCCCGGACCGAGTTCTATATCCATGAGGATGAGATCGATGGAATTGGCGCCCGTGGCGATCTCTACCGCTTCCTCGCCGGTTCGAGCCGTTATGACCGAATAACCGAAGCCTGTGATGATCTTTGCCTGGGCCATGGATACCGACTGTTGATCTTCAACGAGGAGTATGGTCCTGGTTTCTTTCATCCTAACCATAAAAAACACCCACAGGTTAGTATAAAAGCTATCCAATCATATAGCAAGAAAATCGGCTTATATCTTTCTCAGCACGTATCCCCCGTACCCCCGTCGGAACCCCAATTCTTCCAGCACCGGGCGGTAGGGGCTTTCATCCACGGGGATGCCGTTGACGCTGACGGTTTTTATGGAAGCCACGGGGCGGGCGGCCCTGCCGAGGAGGGCGTCGAAAAGGGATCGACCTTCGGCGCAGAGGGGGTCCTCCGGCGGCAGGTGGAAGATCAGCTCGCGCCCCTTTTTCAGGGATGTCATGACAAGCCGGCTTCCCCGGTAGACCAGGTGATTGGAGGAAAGGCGCCGGGGCAGGGGGTGGGGATACTCGTCCACGGAGGTGCCGCAGAGGGAAGCCGGGTCGGCGGCGTTGATCCACCAGGTGACCTCCGGCGGGGCGAAGTCTTCCAGCAGCATTACCGCCTCGGGAGAGGCGAACTGGGGGCCCGGCAGACCCTGGAAGAAAAGGCCGCCTACCACCTCGCCGGAGAACTCCATCAGACGCAGGCTCGCGAAGAGCCGGTTCCACCGAAAGGCGGGCAGCTCCCGGGCCAGCAGCGGGGGCGACAGGACGCCGTAGCGGCCTAAAAGCAGGCGGATCCGCTCCCGGGTCCTCTCTTCCTCATCCATCAGGTCTTCCGGCTCTTCGGTTTCCCTTAAGGGTTCCCAGAGGCTTTCCACCTGCCGGGCGCGTTCCCAGCGGTGAAAGGTGCCCCTGCCGGGCCGTCGGCCCGGCGGTTGATCCGCCGGAGGCGCCGAAAAACCGTTTTCTATGGCCTGCCGGAGGGTTTCCAACCCCGGCGAGGTCACCAGTCCCTTCCAGGCCAGGTCCCAGAGCCGCCGGGAGAGGGTTCCGGAGTCCAGGTGAGAATAATCCTTCAGGTCCCAGTAGTGAAAGATTCCTTTTCCGTGGGGGAACAGGTCTTCCAGGGATTCCTGCTTTTCCCCGCCGGAAGAGAGTTTCAGGTCCTCGGGAAAGGTGAAGAAGATCCTTTTTTGTCCGTGCCCTACCCAGAGGAGGCCGCTCTCGGCCATCAGGGTGTCCAGGCGGCGGCCGTCGTAGCCGGGGATCCGGGCGGGCAGGAGGTCCTCCTCCCACAGGGAGGCTTCCGCCGGGTACAACAGCAGGGCCTCCAGGGTTTTTTCGTAGAGGTTTGGAGGTTTTTTTTCGCCAGGGACTCCCGACCAGGCGGCCAGAAAGGGGGCCAGCTGCTCCGGGCTTAAAGGCGCCGTGTCGGGCCGGGCCATCTTACGCTTCATCCTCAGGAGGATTTCCATGGACCTGACGGAACAGATCTGGGAGGTGTCGGCATCCTCACTGAGAAGCCCCTGGATCACCTCTCCTTCTTCCGTCAGACCGTCCAGGATGTTCCGGACCTCCTCCTCCTTCAGGCCGAAGATCAGGCTGACCCGCTCGGGAGCTACGGGACCGTACCAACTGAGCCATTCCGCCATGAGTCGGCCCGGGTCGAAGGCCCCTTTACCGGAAGCAAGTCTCTTCGCCTCCCCCGGCAGGGCGACCAGGGCTTCCTTGCTTCCTGGAAAGGTGAACCGGCGGATCCGGTCTTCCAGGTTGCGGCGCCAGGTTTCCTTCAGGGTTCCGCCGTCCCGTTCCGCCGCTTCCAGGAGGGCGTTCCACTCCCCGGCGGTGAGAAACCGGCGCTGGCGAAGCCAGTCCAGAAGCTCTGCCTCGTCTTTCGGGGCGTAAAGATTCTCGGTCCGCTGAAGGCGTCTTTCAAAGGCGGCGATGACCGTTCGCGGGATCTTCGGTCGGAGCTTATCCGAACCAAGGAGGTCCAGGATGTAGTCGTCCCGCAGGCGGGAGGGCTTTCCTCCTTCCGGCCTGTCGTCGGCATACATTACCTCGCCGGTCCGCTGAAAAAAGACTTCCGCCGCGAAGGGAGACGGACCGGCGGTGGTGAGGGCTTCCGTTGAAAGAGACCCGTCGGCCAGGGCTTCCAGGCGGGACAGGAGGCTGGGCAGGTCGAAGGTGTCGTCCAGGCAGGAACGCCAGGTTTCCAGGAGAATGGGAAAGTCAGGGTACCGGGAAACCGCCTGAAAGAGTTTCTTACCCTTTAGCCGGGAAAGCCAGAGGGGCATCCGTTTCCGGCCGGTGCTCCTGGGCAGGAGAAGGGACCGGGAGGCGTTTTCCCGGAACTCCGCGCCGAAGAGCCCGGTATCTTCCAGCTTCTTTCGCAATAGTTCCGGGACCCTTTCGGGGGGCAGCAGGTTGATCAGGTCTTGCGGAGTGATATAGGCGGGGCCTTCCAGGAGCACACTGGTGTCGGAATAATAGGTCTGCACCGGTCCGCCGAACCGCTGTTCCGCGGCGCCGGAGAGGGCCAGGGCGAAGGGGGCGTTGACCTCCCATCCCCAGAAGGTGTGGATTACCGTGGGTTTTCGGTCTTCCGTCAGGCTTTCCGCCGGGTATTCCAGTACCAGGCGGTTTGTTCCAGGCAGGATTCCCCCGAAGGCCGATGTCTGTCGGGAAAGAAGATCGCAGAGTTCCGCGGCGGCCCCTTCGTCCAGACAGTCGTTTTCCCTGAGGCTGTGGAAGAAGGCTTCTTTGTCGCTTTCATCGTTCCAGCGGTCCAGGAGCCACAGTACCCTCCGGCAGAAGAGAAAAGAGCGCCCCCGGGCTTCGGCCCGCCAGAAGGGTGTCATGGCTTCTCTGGCTGAAACGGGAGTTACCTCCACCGAGCGGTCGTCGATGCCGGTGATCCGCCAGGTCCGGTTTCCCAGGGTGAAAAGGTCCTTCAGTTTTCGTTCCCAGACAAATTCCTCGTCCAGCTCCCCGATCAGGGCTCCGGAACCGGCCAGGCGAAGCTGAAAATAGCCCCGGTCGGGGATGGTACCGCCGGAGGAGTTAAGGAGGGGCAGGTTTCCCCGGCGTCCTTCCACCGTTCCCGCTTCCCTGTCCAGGATGATCCGGCTCTGCAGTTCATGGATCTTGGTGTCGGCGAACCGGCCGGAGAGCATGTCCAGAACGCCGTCAAAGGAAGACCGGGGAAGATCATGCCAGGGGTAGCAGCACCGCAGGAAGGAATAGAGGTGGTCGATCTCCCAGGATTCCAGGGCTGTCATGGAGAGGATCACCTGGGCCAGCACGTCCAGGGTGTTCCGGGGAACCCGGCTCTCCTCGATATCCCCTTCCATAACAGCTCCCGTCATGGCGGCGGAGAAGAGGATATCCATCCCGTGAAGGGGGTAGAAGGTCATGCGGCTTTGTTCCCCCACGGCGTGACCGCTTCTCCCCGCCCGCTGAAGGGCGCCGGAGATGGTGAAAGGCGTCTGAACGCAGACCACCGTGTCCAGCGAGCCGATGTCTATCCCCAGTTCCAGGGAACTGGTGGCCACGATGCCGGCCAACTCCCCCTTTTTCATTTTCTCTTCCACTACATTCCGCAATTCCCGGGAAAGGGATCCGTGGTGGGCGTAGACCTTCGTTTCACCGAAGTGTTCGTTCAAGAGCCGGGCGATTTTTTCAGCGGTTCTTCGGGAGTTGGTAAAAATCAGGGTGGAGCGATTGGCCCGGATTGTGTCGGCCAGCGATGAAATCACCGAGGGCCACACGGAAACCTCTACCTTCTCCGGAAAGACGGTACGGATATCGTATTTCTTCCCTCCGGTTTCATCGATCAGGGTGACCTTTCGCTGCTCCCCCATCCCCGGCCGGCCATCCCTCCGAAACCGGTACCCCCCGATAAAGGCTCCCAGGGTTTCCAGGGGTTTCACCGTGGCGGAAAGGGCGATCCGCTGAAACTCTCCGGCTAAAAGGGTCAGCCGTTCCACGGCGGAGATAAGGTGGGTTCCCCTTTTGGATGAAGCCACGGCGTGGATTTCATCCAGGATGACCAGCTGGAGGGTGTCGAAGATCCGCCGGGCTGCGGGGGACGACAGCAGCAGGTTGAGGCTTTCCGGGGTGGTAATGAGGATCTCCGGGGGCTTCAACACCATGGAGCGGCGTTCGTATTGACCGGTATCGCCGCTGCGGGTCATTACCCGGATGTCCGGGCTCTCTTCACCGGCGGCGCGGAAGGCTTCTCTGATTCCTTCCAGCGGTTCCCGGAGGTTCCGCTGAATATCGTTATTCAGGGCTTTCAGGGGAGACACATAGAGAATTCGCAAAGCCCCGGTGGGCCAGGCGCCGGTGAAAAGCCGGTTCAAGGCCCAGAGAAAGGCCGCCAGGGTCTTGCCGCTCCCCGTGGGGGCCGTCATAAGGATATGTTCACCCCGGGCGGCGGCCGGCCATACCCTTTCCTGAACTCCGGTGGGGCTGCCGTATCGACGGGTGAACCACCGGGTGATAAGAGGATGAAATTCCGGAACCGGGGACCTAGCCGATCTATCCATCGAAGATGGAGTATACCCGGATCGGGAGCCTTGAGTCCATGGAGAACCGCTTCACAATCATTCCTATTATGTGTATGATAAAACCCATGGTGAACGGTAAAAAGCGCCTTGAAACGGAGATCGCTGATAAGGTGACCCGGTTTTGTAAAGATTTTCTGGGCCGGGGGCCTCTGGAGACCCGGGTATATATACTGGAAGATATGGTTATCGTGCGCATGAAAGACGCCCTGACCCCGGCGGAACAGAAATTGGCCGACCGGGCGGACTGTAATAAGTGCTGGGATCTGGTAAAACAGATGCGCACCCTTTTGGTGGAACAGGGCCGGGAACAGCTGGAAGGCATTATTCTTGAGACCCTGGAGGTGAGGGTTATATCCCTTCATGACGACGTGAGCACGAAAACCGGTGAAAGCATTTTGCTGTTTGTGCTGGAGAAGAAACCGGTGTTCGAACAAATCGAATGTTGGAGGGACTGATCTGCCCTTGCATGGGCTTTTTAGAGCCTTCCGGTCCCCCGATTTACAAAAAAAACTCCAAATTCTGCAGCCTTTCCCTTGACAAAGGGGCTAATTGTGATTAGATTCACAATTGAAAGCCGGGAACATGGATGCGCGTTATCCGGGTTTACCGGTGTCGCTGAGGCGACCTGAATGTCTGTCCGGAGTCTTTGTTAAAGGCCGCCGGAGGGAATGAAAGGCCGAACATAGACATGACCACATTGATTTCTTCAATAATGGTCTATGCTTTGTTCGGCTTTTTGCTAGGCTCCCCACATGAGGGGCCTTAGGGAAACTATTGAAGGAGAGTTGGAATGTCGGATACACCTACAATTCCCCGTTCATCGGGGTCCATACCCCGCAGTTCATCTCGCTCGAAGAAACCGAAGAAAAGCCAGATTCCTTACGCCTTTGTCGTTCTCGCGGTCATTACCCTGGTGGGAATTCTTCTGGCCCTGCAGTCCTCTCAGCTCGGATTTTTCTGGGTTACGGGTTGTATCTTCGGGTTTATTCTGCAGCGCAGCAGGTTCTGTTTCACCGCGGCCATGCGTGACCCCTACCTTACCGGGGGTACCAGCTTGAGCCGGGCGGTGCTCATCGCCTTCGCGGTGGCCACCTTGGGGTTCGCGGCCATTAAGTACGCCTTCTTTCTCCGGGGGCTTCCGATGCCCGGTGAAAGTTTCGTGGTACCCATCAGTTTCGCGACCATCGCCGGGGCCTTCATGTTCGGCATAGGGATGGTTATCGCCGGCGGATGTGCTTCGGGAACCTTTATGCGGATCGGTGAAGGATTCACGATGCAGATGCTGGCGGTGGTGTTCTTTATCATCGGTTCGTTCTGGGGAGCCCGTGATATGGGATGGTGGACGGAAAAATTTATCGTTCACGGACCCAGGGTGTTCCTGCCGGACGTTTTCGGTTGGCTTGGCGCTGTCGTTGTGCAGCTTGTATTTATCGCGGTGTTGTATATTCTCGCTACCAAGTGGGAAAACCGCAAAAACGAACTTTAATTTGAATCATTTTTCCAGAATGGAGGAGTAACAATGAAAGAAGAAGTATTGGATTGCAACGGTGAAGCTTGTCCCGTTCCTTTGGTAAAGGCTCAGAACAAACTGAAAGAATTGGAAGTCGGTGATGTACTGGTCGTGCAGGTGGATCATTCCTGCGCCATGAAGAATGTTCCCGAATGGGCCCGGAAAGAAGGCCATAACGTGGAGATCGAAGAAGTCGACGACGGTGAATGGGAAATCGTAATCCAGAAAGCGAAATAAGAACGGGAGGTTCGACGTGAAACTGAGGGAATCGACTCATTATAAAGTCTGGTTCAAGGATCCCTGGTCCTACGTTACCGGAGCCGTTCTTCTCGCTGTTTTCCAGACCGTTACCCTGGCCGTCACGGGCAGCCCCTGGGGTGTTTCCGGGGCGCTGGCCAACTGGGGCGCCTGGGTCTATCGCGCCTTCGGCGGCAGTGTGGACAAATGGTACTACTTTTCCAGCGAAGGCGCCCAGGCGCTGCTGGATCGGGGATTCCTCAAGGATCCCGGAACGATGAGAAACCTCGGCATTATTGCCGGAGCGCTCTTCGCCATCCTCATGGCTTCCCAGTTCAAGATCAAGAAGATCAAGTCCTGGAAACAGGTGGTGGCGGCGGTTCTCGGCGGTCTTCTCATGGGATACGGAGCGAGAATAGCCTTCGGATGTAACATCGGGGCGCTGTTCAGCGGCATTGCCTCCCTGTCTTTATCCGGGTGGGTGTTCGCTGTGTTTCTGTTCCTCGGTGCGATTGTCGGCAGCAAGCTTCTCGTAAAGTTTTTCATGTAGGAGAGATCTAGTTATGGATAAAAAAACGGAACAATATGACGTAGTCATCATCGGCGGCGGAGCCGCCGGCCTCACCGCGGGAATTTACTGCGGCAGGGCCCGGCTTAAAACCCTGATTATTGAGAAAGCCCTGGTGGGCGGTCTGGCTACTTATACCAACGAGATCGAGAATTTCCCCGGGTTTCCCGAGGGTTCCACCGGTCTCGGCCTGATGGAACTATTTCACAAGCAGGCGAAGAAGTTCGGCGTAACCTTCAAGCTTACCGATGTGAAGGCCGTGAACTTTGATAACGATGTGAAGGTGGTGGAAACCTTTAGGGTCAATTACGAAGCCAAGGCGGTTATCATAGCCACCGGCGGCAAGCCGAGGATTACCAAGGCGAAGAACGAAGAGAATTACCTTTTCGACAAGGGTATTTCCTTCTGCGCCACCTGTGACGCCGCGGCGAATACCGACAAGATGGTTATCGTCATCGGCAGCGGTGACGCGGCCATAGAAGAAGGTATGTTCCTCACCCGGTTTGCCAAAAAGGTCTATGTCTCGGTTATTCACGATGAAGGCATTATGGACTGTAATGAAATCGCCAAGGAACAGGCCATGTCCAACCCCAAGATGGAGTTCCTGTGGAACACCGTGGTGGACAGTTTTGAAGGGGAGGGGCACCTGGACACGGTGGTCCTGCGAAACCTGAAAACAAAGGAACAGCAGCCGGTGAAGGTAGACACCTGTTTTGAATTCATCGGGTACGAACCCAACACGGATATCTTCAAAGGGATCGTCGACCTTTCGGAAAAAGGCTATGTCATCGTGAACGAACTGATGGAAACTAATGTTTCCGGTGTGTTCTCCGCCGGAGACACCAACGAAAAATTCCTGAAACAGGTAGCCACCGCTGTGGGTGACGGCGCCATCGCCGGCGTTATGGCGGAAAAGTACCTGGCGGAAAACGAGGTTTTCTACCATCAGATTCTAAACGCGGAAAAACCGGGGGTGGTTTTCGTGTACGACGCCACCTGCGAACTGTGCCGCGAACTTCTTCCCATCGTGGAAGAAATGGCCGCCCGAAGCAACGGAGCTTTCCGGCTTACCAAGGTGGACGTGTATAAATCCAAGGGTATCGCCCGGCGGCTTGGGGTCGCAGGGACCCCGGTCCTCGTCTTTGTGAAAGACGGCAAGGTGGACAGAGTGATTGATAAGAACATCACCCGGGACACCATCCTGAATGAATTGAGTTAGAACAGTTTTTCCCTGGTGAAAAACGAGTTTGTAAAGGAGTTACTATGAAGATTAGTGTGAAAGCCCTTGTGCTGCTGTTGGCTCTTACCGCACTGTTTGGTTTTATTGCCTGCAGTGGTAAGGAAGAAGCCGCCCCCGCTGCCGCTCCCGCGGAAGCCCCGGCGGTTGAGGTCAACTATGTGGAAGAAGCCGCCCTGGCTTACTTCGCCGAATTGCCGGCGGACAACAATATGATCGCCCAGGATGCCTTCATCGAAAAGATCAAGGCCGGGGAAGATCTCTTTGTCCTGGATATCCGACAGCCCGATGTATACGCTGAAAGCCATGTTAAAGGCGCCGTGAACGTTCCCTGGGGCCCGGCCCTGGCCGACGCTCTTGATGTGCTGCCCATGGACGAGACCATCTACGTCTACTGTTATACCGGCCAGACTGCCGGCCAGGCCGTGGCGGCCCTCAAGGTTGCCGGTTTCGATACCAAATCGATTCGATTCGGCTGGAACCTCGGTATTTCCAAAGTCGAAGGCTATGAAGCCGCCACCGAAAAGACGCTGAACGCTCTTCCCGAGCCGGCGGGCAATTACTTCGATGCCGGCGTGAAAGAAGCCGTGGCCGCTTACTTCAAGGGTCTGGCCGAGATCGCCGATCCGGTATGGAAGAACTACAAGATCAGCGAAGCCGACGCAAAGAAACTCATTGACGAAGGCAGCAGCGACATTTATGTCCTTTCCATCAGAAGCGCGGCTCATTACGCCGAAGGCCACGTGCCTACGGCCGCCAACATTCCCTGGGGAAAAGGTATGCAGGAATATTTCGAAACCCTGCCCACGGATAAGAAGATTATCGTGTACTGTTACACCGGCCAGACCGCGGGACAGACTACTGCCGTCCTGAGGCTCCTCGGTTACGACGCTTACTCAATGAACGGTGGCATGGGAACCCCTGCCAACGCTCCCAGCGGCTGGATCAACAAAGGCTACGAGGTAGTCAAATAAGAGAAACTTCGACGGAAGCGCTTTCCGGCGGTGAACCGGAAGCGCTTCTTCCTTTCCGGACTTCGGGGAGGACCTAGATGAGGGAGGAATCAGAATGAATAGAAGGAAGAACAGATTATTCCTCTTCCCGATCATACTGCTGGCTTTTCTTTCGGTTATCGGGTGCGGTGCCGGATCCTTCGCCGAGGCCGGAGAAGAAATAATTGAAGCCGGCGAAGCTCTGGAACTCATCACCGGGGACAATGTTGTCCTGGTGGACGCCCAGAACGCCAAGGCCTACGAGAAACGACACTTAGTCGGCGCCGTGAATATCAGCAGGGCCGATATCGTGGTGAACACCCCGGTGGTCAATGTGCTGGCCCCGGCTGAGACCATTGAACACGTTTTCGGCAAGAACGGCATTTCCAACGATACAACCATTGTCGTTTACGATGATAATAAAAATATGGACGCCGCCAGACTCTGGTGGACGGCCAAGGTATACGGTCATGAAAGTGTCAAGGTGGTAAGCGGGGGTATCGAAGCCCTCATAGCCGCGGGCGCTCAGATTACCGCCGATGTTCCTCGGGTAATGACGAAAACCTATAAGGCTGAACCTCTTCGGAAGGAATGGATAGCCGAAAAGAGTGATCTGCTCGCTCAGGTGGATGATCCGCAGCCCGGGGTAAAACTTCTTGATACCAGGACCGTGGAAGAATTCAACGAAGGAACCATTCCCGGTTCCGTATTGATCGATTATGCTCGGAACAACTTTTCCGACAACACCTATCGGCCGGTTCAGCATATTCGCATCATGTATCAAGAAAATGATCTCGGACCCAAAGATACAATCATTATGTATTGTAAAACCTCCATCCGGGGTGCCCAGACCTTCCTGGCCCTGTATAACGCCGGGTACAGAAACCTGAAGCTCTACGACGGAGCCTGGGTAGAGTGGTCCGCTGATCCGAACCTTCCGGTTCAGATGCCGGATAATGCCAGGATGCAGCCTGCCGTGCAGGATGCCTCATAACAACCAGATAAGGGGGCTGCTCACCACAGCTCCCTTTTTTTCCCGCCGCCGGGGAATCCTTCTTTTCTGTTTTATCTACTTTGCCCTCAACCTGTTGTTTTTCGGCAGGTACCCTCTCGTTCACTCCGACGAGAGCTGGCTCGCCGGGCTTACCCTGGAAATGATGGACTTAAAGAGCCTCGCGGTGACCGAGCCCTTTTTCGACCTTTTTCCCCGGTATCCCCATGCCATAAAAGTATTGTTCCATTTCTTACAGATGCCTTTCATCTCTCTGGGAGGTTTCAATCATCTCAGCGTCCGGCTCCTTTCCCTGCTGGCCGGGGGCGTTTCGCTGCTCCTGTTTTACCGTATCCTCGCGCCCTCCTTTGGTGAGAAAACCGCCTTCCTTGGCACGGGGCTGTTAGCCCTGAATATTCAGTTCATCCTGGCTTCCCATACGGCCCGCCAGGAGGTGGTCATTCTTTGCCTTCTGCTGCTGGTATTTTATCTAGGTATAGACCCGGGAAAGAAAGACTCCGGGGCTTTCAGGCAGGGCCTGGTTATCGCCCTGGCTATAGGGATTCATCCCAACGCCTTTCTTATCTTTCTACCGGCTTTGTGCATTCTCTTGTACCGCCTAGTACGGCGGGAGGTGAAGCTCAAGGTGCTGGGGCTCTTTTTCCTGCCGGTCTGCACGGGAGCGGCGGTATTCGTGCTGCTCAGTTTTTTCTTCGATGCCGATTTTCTTCGCCACTATCTGACCTTTGGCTCGTCCGTGGGAATTTCCGCCGATCCTTTCGGGCGCCTGAGGGGGTTTTTCGTGTTTTACGTAAAACTCTTTTATTCCGTCACGGGGACCTACACCGTACCGAGGCAGAAGGTCCTGTGGATTTTTTACGGCCTGATCCTTCTTGGTTCCGTTGCTCTTCTTGGTGTGGATAAACAGAAAAAGCACCCCCTGATGGTTGAAGGGTTTCTTGCCCTGGTCGGTTTAAACCTGGGGCTGCTGCTGATCGGAAAATACAGCCAGCCTTCCGCGGTGTTTCTCCTTCCCTTTCTGCTTCTGCTGTTCCTCTCCCTGGTCCACCGGCTCCGCCCTAGCTTAAAGACTCTTCTTCCGGTGGCCGCGGCCCTGCTCTTTGCAGTGGTATCCCTGGTGAATATCCGGCCGTTCTTAGCCTCCGATTATCTTCAGTACCTGGGCCGGATTGAAGCCGCTCTGCCCGGGGAGGGAGCGGTACTGGCGAATCTCAACGCGGGATTCCTTTTTAGGGACCGGGACTTCCGGGACTACCGAAACCTGGCTTTTCTGGAGGAAGAGGGGATGAGCTTCGCCGATTATATCGCGACCAATAATATTACCGCCCTGGTGGTCCCGGAAGAGCTTGATTTTATCTATGAAAACAGGCCCCGGTGGAACATCGTTTACGGCAATATTGTTCCCTGGTACCGGCAGATGCTCGAGTTCATCGAAAAACGATGCGTTCTTTTGTCGGAGTTCTCCGATCCCTATTACGGGATGAGAATAAACGCCTATATCGCAAAGAAAGACTGGCGGGTTAGGGTATACCGGGTGCTATCCCCGGAGACTTGAGATCTCGGAGTAAAGATCCTCCCGAAGGTTCCGGAAGGCTTCGGATGATTCATCCCGCGGGCGGGGCAATTCGAGGGGGTAATCTTTCGCCGTGCCCCGGGAAAAGAGGAGCAGGGTTTCCGATAAGACCAGAGCCTCTTCGATGTCGTGGGTGACAAAGATTACCGAGAGTCCCAGATCGCTCCAGAGGTTGGTTACCAGGGCCCGGAGATTCTTTCTCGCCGGGGCATCCAGCCCGGCGAAGGGTTCGTCCATCAGAAGGATATCCGGCCGGGTGACCAGGGCTCGGGCCAGGGCAACCCGCTGCTTCATGCCGCCGGAGAGTTCATGGGGGTACGATGCCAGGTGTTCGGCCATGCCGACCCGTTCCAGGTAATCGGCGGCCAGGGCTTCCCGGCGAGGTCGGGGAAGACCGGAGAACCTCAAGGGGAAGGCGGTGTTCTTTAACACCGTCATCCAGGGAAAGAGCTGCTGGAAATCCTGAAAAATCATCAGCCGTTGTTTTTCCGGCCCGGTAACGGTTTTTCCCCCATGGGTGACCGTGCCCGAGTCGGCGTGGTGAAAGCCCGCGAGGATTTTTAAAAGGGTCGTTTTACCGCAGCCGGAAGGGCCAAGGATGGAAAGAAACCCACCTTCCTTCAACGTCAGATCGATTCCGGAAAAGATTCGCCTGGAACCCGCGCCGGAGGAAAAGGAAACGGCAAGACTCTTGGCTTCCAGCAGGGTCTTCATGACTTCATCCCCCATCGCAAGACGGTTCGCTTTTCAACAGCGGTAAAAATCAGATCTTCCACCAGCATACCGATGACGATAATAACGATTAATCCGGCGAAAATGCCCGGGGTATCCATGAAGACCCGGCGCTTGAAGATAAACCACCCCAGGCCGCCAAGGCCTCCCGCGGCTCCGAAGATCATCTCGGCGCTGATCAGGGCTCTCCAGGCCCGGGCCCAGCCGATCTTGAAACCGGCGATAAACTGGGGAAAAGACCCCGGCAGAAGGATGTAGAAAGAAAAGGCCGCCGGCTTCAACTGGTAATTCGTTCCCACCATCCGGTAGATCTCCGGCAGGGATTCGAAACCGCTTAAAAGGTTGGTGACCATGGGCCAGAGGACCGAATGGACGATGAGGATAACGATGGAAAAGTACCCCACGCCGAACCAGAGAATCACCAGGGGGAAGAGGGCAATGCCCGGCAGGGGATGAAAAATCAACAGCAGGGTGTCTACCAGGTCCCGGGCCGGCTTCCACCGGGCGGCCCCCACGGCCAGAAGTATTCCCAGGGTTGATCCGATTCCCAGACCGGCGGCGATAAGCCCCAGAGATAACAGGGTGTTTGCGGCCAGGCTTCCGTCCAGCAGAGATGAGAAGAGCACTTTAAAAACACCGGAAACCGGGGGCAGTACCAGGGGGGAGACCCCGGAGTACCGGGCGGTCGCCTCCCAGACCACCAGGAGGATCAGGATGTACAGAGACCGGTTAACCCACGGTGAAAGCTGTTTTTTCATGGCCGGTACTGCAGATCCTCGGCCGAAAGGGGTTGTTCCAGGTATCCCGCGGCATGCATGAACTCGATGAAGCGGTTAAGGCCGAGAACCTCCGTGCCGTAACGGGTTCCCTCGGCGGTGAGAAGGGTCAGAAGTTCTTCTTCCGGAAGATTGTAAGAGGGAGCCAGCATTTTCGCCGCTTCTTCAGGATTTTCATTGAGAAAAACACAGGCCTCATCGATTTTTTTCATCAGAAAGGGAAGGAAAGGCTCTACCTTTTTGGCGGAGGCCGCGGAGGTCACGCCGATGATGAAGGTGAAGGGTCCTCCGAAAGCCTCTTCTCCCGAAAGCAGGAGATGTCCCTGCGGGGCGTTTAATTCCTTCATGAGGTAGGGCGGAGCGGTAAAATGGGCGGAGACTTCCGTGGCGGAGAGCAGGGCGTTCATCCCGTCGGGATGGCTTAAGGTTACCAGGAGGCCGTCCAGGACCTGGGGGTCCCCCAGGATTCGTTCCGCCGCCATGGATAGGAGGATATGCTGAATGCTCCCCGGCTGCGGCAGAGCTATACGATGATGGGGGGCGAAATCCTGCAAGGTCCGCAGCTCGGGAAGGTTGGTAACCAGGCCCAAAGGAGACCTGGAAAGGCCGCCGAAGACCTTCCAGTCCATTCCCCGGTCCGCGCCGATGAGGAAAGGCGGAATGCCCATGAAGCCGATATCCATGCGACCGGCGGCCATGGCTTCCCGGATTGCGGTGGCATTGGCCGTTCTGACCCAGCGGACCCTTGTCCCCTCCGGAGCATCCTTCAGGGCGCCGGTTTCCTTGAGAACCTGCAAAGGAGCGTAGGCCAGGCCGAACTGTTCGGCAATGACAATTTCCGTATCCTCGGATTTCTCTTTTTGACAGCCCCCCGGGATCAATGTAAAAAGGCTGAAGAGAATAAGAAGAAGTGATTTATTCCGCATAGGCGTCCTTCCGGGTATCCAGAACCATATTTTCTCCCCTCCCGTCGAGGATGGTGAGCCTGGAGAAGAGCTCATCCAAAGCGGTATTTACCTCTCCCGGGGTTTTGCCGGTAACCACCGCCCAGGCTGCCCGACGGGTTGAATTCTCCGTTTTTTCCACCTTCAGGCCTTCCGGCAGCAGGTATCCCCCGCCGATAACACCGGACGCCGTTAATACATCCGCTACCGGACCGTTTTTCCCAATCCTGCCGGACCGGGTGAAGACCAGGGGCACCGAGATGATGTGATTGTACCCCGGAAAGGGGACCCGGGAAAAGACATCCGGGGATATTGTTTTTCCCAGAGATGCGTCGATCAGCAGGTCCAGGGTGTTCACCCCGGTCTCAAAGGCTATGTAACGGTCCTCGTAGGCGCCCCCCAGGCGGCAGGCTATCTCGTTGACCTTTATCCCCTCGTTTCCGATGAGCATCTGAAAATAGACAGGCCCTTCAAAGATGCCTGCGGCTTTTACGATGTCCCGGGACAGCCGTATTATCCTGTCGCCGTAAGTCCCCAGGTGCCGGCTGGGGTAACGGTGGGCGGTACAGATGCCGATATGGGGCGGAAACATCCGGGTCACCCGGTCCACCACGGTGAGGATATGAAGGATTCCCCCGGTAACCCAGCCGTTCACGGTAACCTCTTCCGACGGGTAGAACTCCTCCAGGATAAACTCTCGCTGCCGGGACCACTGCAGCACCTCGGGAACCGCCTTCGGAAGGTCTTCCGGCGTGTTCAGGAGAAACACCCCCCGCTG
>JAFGDJ010000056.1 GCA_016932135.1 Spirochaetales bacterium
ATGGATGTCTCGCCGAAGCAGGTTATCTCCGTGGCTACATCCCTCATTCCTTTTCTTGAACACGATGACGCCAACCGGGCTCTCATGGGGTCCAACATGCAGCGCCAGGCGGTTCCTTTGGTTTTCCCCGAGCCTCCCATCGTCGGAACCGGTATGGAAGCCAAGACGGCCTACGATTCCGGGGTTCTGGTAAAAGCCAGGAGGGCAGGGACGGTGGAACGGGTTACCTCCGAAGAAGTGATTATCAAGCCGGACGACGTGAAGAGCGGGAAAGAAATGGATGTGTACCCGCTGATCAAGTTTCAGCGAACAAACCAGGACACCTGCTTTAATCAGAAACCCATTGTATCGGTAAACCAGAAAATAGAAGCCGGGGATGTTCTGGCCGACGGTCCTGCCACCTATAAAGGGGAGCTGGCTCTGGGAAGAAACGTTCTTGTGGGGTTTGTCCCCTGGAACGGCTATAATTACGAAGATGCCATCCTCATCTCGGAAAAGGTGGTGAAGGAAGATATTTACACCTCTATCCACATTAAGGAATTCAGCGTGGATGTCCGGGAGACAAAGCTGGGACCGGAAAAGCTCACCCGGGATATTCCCAATACCAACGAAAAGACCCTGGAACAGCTGGATGAAGAGGGGATCATTCGTATCGGTGCCAAGGTAGGTTCCGGTTATATCCTGGTAGGAAAGGTTACCCCCAAGTCGGAAACCGAGACCACGCCGGAGTTTAAACTGCTGAACTCCATCTTCGGTGAAAAAGCGAAAGAGGTCAGGGATACGTCCCTGAAGGTACCCCACGGCATAGACGGCACGGTTATCGATGTGCAGCGTTTAAAGCGATCGGAAGGGGATGATCTTCCTCCGGGAGTGGACGAGGTGGTAAAGGTTCTGGTGGCTACCAAGCGGAAACTCCGGGAAGGAGATAAAATGGCCGGCCGCCACGGTAACAAGGGGGTTATCGCCCGGGTCCTGCCGGAAGAGGATATGCCCTTTATGGAAGACGGAACTCCGCTGGATATCTGTTTGAATCCCCTGGGGGTTCCTTCCCGAATGAACCTGGGACAGATCCTGGAAACCGAGCTCGGCTGGGCCGGGAAGGTCTTAAGCGAATGGTACTCCACCCCGGTGTTCCAGTCCGCCTCCAACGAAATGATCGAGAAGAAATTGAAGGACGCGGGGCTGCCGGTTAATTCTAAGGCCCGGCTCTTTGACGGGCGTACCGGTGTCGCCTTCGAAAACGACGTATTCGTCGGGTACATCTATATGTTGAAACTCCATCACCTGGTGGACGATAAGATGCATGCCCGTTCTACAGGACCCTACTCTCTGGTGACGCAGCAGCCCCTGGGCGGAAAAGCCCAGTTCGGCGGCCAGCGGCTCGGGGAAATGGAGGTCTGGGCTCTGGAAGCCTATGGCGCCGCCAATACTCTGCAGGAACTGCTGACCATTAAATCGGATGACATGGCCGGCCGGGCAAAGATCTACGAGAGCATCGTAAAGGGCGAACCGGCAACCAGCGCGTATATTCCCGAGGCCTTTAATGTGCTGGTGCAGGAAATGCGGGGCCTGGCTCTGGACATGTCCATTTACGATGCCAAGGGAAAACGAATTCCTCTGACCGAACGGGACGAGGAGCTGATAAACCGCCAGGGAACCCAGTTCTAGGAGGCTTTTAATGCGTGATATTCAGGATTTCGATACAATTTTAATAAAATTAGCCTCTCCCGATCAGATACGGGCCTGGTCGTACGGTGAAGTGAAGAAACCCGAAACCATCAACTATCGAACCCTGCGTCCGGAAAAGGACGGCCTCTTCTGTGAACGTATTTTCGGTACCACCAAGGAATGGGAGTGTTATTGCGGTAAGTTCAAATCCATCCGTTATAAAGGGGTTATTTGTGACCGGTGCGGTGTGGAGGTAACTCACTTCAAGGTTCGCCGGGAACGGATGGGTCACATTGAACTGGCCTGCCCGGTGTCTCATATCTGGTACTACCGGTCCGTGCCCTCCAGGATGGGGTTGCTTTTGGATCTTTCCATCGCCGCCCTCAGATCGGTGCTGTACTACGAAAAATACGTGGTCATTGATCCGGGTGACACGGATCTCAAGAAAATGGAACTCCTCACGGAGGAAGACTTCAATGAAGCCCGGGAACGCTACGGTATGGGTTTCACCGCCGGTATCGGCGCGGAAGCCATTCGGACCCTGCTGGAAAACCTGGATCTGGACGTTCTTTCGGCGGAGCTGCGGGCCAAGATGATCGAGAAAGGGATTAAGGCCGACAAACGGCTCTTGAAGCGTATTGAGATCGTCGAAAATTTCAGGGATTCTGGCAACGAACCGGAGTGGATGATCCTGGATGTCATTCCGGTTATCCCTCCGGAGCTCAGGCCCATGGTGCAGCTGGACGGCGGACGGTTCGCCACCAGCGATCTGAACGATCTGTACCGCCGGGTGATTAACAGGAACAACCGGCTCAAACGGCTTATCGCCTTGAACGCCCCGGATATCATTATCCGGAACGAAAAGAGAATGCTCCAGGAAGCGGTGGACGCCTTGTTCGATAACTCCAAGAAAAAACGAGTGGTGAAAGGAGCCTCCAACAGGCCGTTAAAATCCCTTTCCGACATGCTCAAGGGAAAACAGGGGCGCTTCCGGCAGAATCTCCTCGGAAAGCGGGTCGATTACTCGGGCCGTTCGGTCATCGTGGTTGGTCCGGAACTCCGAATGCATCAGTGCGGGCTTCCCACCAAGATGGCTTTAGAGTTGTATAAGCCTTTCATCATGAAGAAACTCGTCCAGAAGGATGTGGTATACAATATCAAAAAGGCTAAAACCCTGGTAGAACAGGAAACCCCGGAGGTTTTCGCCGTTCTGGATGAGGTGGTCCGCGAGCATCCGGTTCTATTGAACCGGGCGCCCACCCTCCACCGGCTGGGAATCCAGGCTTTTGAACCCGTTCTGGTGGAAGGAAAGGCTATCAAGCTCCATCCCCTGGTCTGCCACGCTTACAACGCCGACTTCGACGGTGACCAGATGGCGGTCCACGTGCCCCTTACCCAGGCGGCCCAGATAGAATGCTGGACCCTCATGTTATCGACCAATAACCTTCTCAACCCGGCCAACGGGGGACCCATCGTGTTTCCTTCTCAGGATATGGTCCTGGGGATCAACTACCTCACCAGGGCGAGAAAAGGCGCCAAAGGTGAAGGCCGATGGTATTCCGATAAGGATGAGGTTATCTATGCCCTGGAAGCGGGAGCTTTGGATTACCAGAGCCTCTGCAAAGTAAAAATAAACGGTACCTACGTTGAAACCACTCCGGGTAGGATTATCCTGAACGGTGAAATGCCCGAAGAGCTGGATTTTATTAACGCCGATTTGGGCGACAAGGAATTGAAAAAGCTTGTGGCTTTCTGTTTTGCCAAGTACGGACCTTCGGTAACGGTAAGAATGCTGGATGCCATTAAAGACTTAGGGTTTAAGTATGCCACCATCTTCGGAGCCACTATCGGGATGGACGATATCGTGGTACCGGAAGAAAAGAAGGAAATGATCGAAGATGCGAACCAGCAGGTTGTAGGCATTCAGGAACAGTATCTCCAGGGACATATCACCCAGGAAGAACGATACAACCGGGTTATCGAGGTTTGGAGTAAGACGAACGAAGAGCTGACTAACGTGCTGATGAAAGCCCTGAAATCGGACAGGAGCGGGTTTAACCCGGTCTATATGATGGCCGATTCGGGAGCCCGAGGAAGCAGAACCCAGATCAGGCAGCTGGCCGGTATGCGCGGTCTTATGGCGAAACCGTCGGGAGATATTATCGAACTGCCGATCCGGGCGAACTTTAAGGAAGGTCTTTCCATTATCGAGTTCTTTATCTCTACCAACGGTGCCAGAAAAGGTCTCGCCGATACGGCTTTGAAAACCGCCGACGCCGGTTATCTGACCCGGAGGCTGGTGGATATCGCTCAGGATGTGGTTATCAATGAAGAAGACTGCGGCACCATCAACGGGGTGGATATTCGGGCGTTGAAGGACGGAGAAGAGGTGGTAGAACACCTCCGGGACAGAATCGCCGGACGGTTTACCCTGGAGAGGGTAAAACACCCCATTACCGGTGAAGTCATTATTGACGTGAACCAGGAAATAACCGATGACGTGGCCGCTCAGATCGAGGAAGTGGGTATAGAATCGGTCCGTATCCGCACTGTTTTTACCTGTGAAGCCGAACATGGGGTCTGCAGGAAGTGTTACGGCAGAAACCTGGCCACCAATAAGACCGTGGAAATCGGGGAAGCCGTCGGTATCATTGCAGCCCAATCCATCGGTCAGCCGGGAACCCAGCTTACCATGCGTACCTTCCATATCGGAGGCGCCGCCACCAAGGCCAGTGAAGAAACCAAGACCTATCTGAAATATCCGGTCTATCTGCGTAAAATTAACGGCGTTACCGTGGAGCAGGAAAAAGGCGGGGTTCTTTTTACGAGAAAGGGTAATGTGGTCGTCGCAAGGATACTGCAAAATATTCCGCGTAAAAAGAATATGGAAGTTCTTTTGGAAGAAGGCCGGAAAGTGACGGCGGGGGAGATTATCGCCCGACAAGGGAAAATTGATTATACCGCTGAACAGACGGCGTATGTCTGTCTGACACCGAGAGAAATCCTTCTGGTGGCTCAGGATCAGAAGATCGATATCCGGAATGGCGCGGAACTGTTGGTGCAGGAAGGGCAGATTGTTGAGGCGGAAGAAACCATTGCCATGTTCGACCCTTTTACCGAACCGATTATTTCCGAAGTGGACGGGGTGGTCCGTTTTCGGGATATTGTGCTCGGTACCACCTTGAAAGAAGAGATCAATGAAGATACGGGAAACATAGAGAAGAAAATTACCGAATACACCCTGGAGTCTCTGCAGCCAAGAATGGTTCTGGAATCTGCCAAGGGAGATGAACTGGCCACCTATTATCTGCCGGGGTCATCCTACCTGAATGTGGAAAACGGAGCCAAGGTTAAGCGGGGTAAAATTCTCGCCAAGCTGATGAAGGAAAGTGTTAAAACCAGGGACATTACCGGTGGTCTTCCACGGGTGGGGGAGCTTTTCGAGGCTCGGAAACCGAAAAGTTCCTCTATTTTGGCCCAGATCAGCGGAATGGTATCTCTGAAAGGTATTTCCAAGGGAAAACGAATTGTGCTGGTTACCGATCCCTATGGAAAAGAGTACAAACATCAGGTCCCCATGGGCCGGCATTTACTGGTCCGGGAAGGTGATGACGTAGAAGCCGGAGATATGCTCTGTGACGGTCAGATTGCCCCCCATGATGTTTTGGCCATCCTGGGAGAGAATAAACTCCAGTCCTTCCTGGTAAATGAAGTACAGGAGGTTTACCGTCTCCAGGGAGTGAATATCAACGACAAACATATCGGTATCATCATCCGCCAGATGATGCGGAAGGTGGAAATCCGGCATGTGGGCGATACCAATTTTATCTATGGCCAGCAGGTGGATAAGTATCGATTCCATGAAGAAAACCGGAAAGTAGTCCGGGAGGGCGGTCAGCCTTCCATTGCCCGGCCCCTGCTTCTCGGCATCACCCGGGCGTCCTTGAATATCGATTCTTTTATTTCCGCCGCATCCTTCCAGGAGACGACGAAAGTGCTTACCAATGCCGCTATTGCCGGAAGCGTGGACAACCTGCGAGGTCTGAAGGAAAACGTCATTATCGGCCACCTTATCCCGGCCGGAACAGGTATGAAGAAATATCGGGATGTGAAACTCTTTGACGAGAATAACGAAGACCTGGATGTTTCGGTTCAGGCGATTTTGGAAGAACGAAAACGGGAACGTCTTGCCCAAGCGTTGCTGGAAGAGGCGGATGAGCCCTTGAATGGAATCAGTGACGACAGTTTCTTTGCCTAAAGATCGTAAGGGGGAGGCTTGACTTTTTTCCTCCGGATTGGTAGAGTCACTGGCCTGCTGTAAGAGATTATTTTGTGAGGAGCATTCGAAATATATGCCGACGATTAATCAATTGATTCGGAATGGACGTAAGATGGCCCATAAGAAAACCAAAGCCCCTGCTTTGGAATCGTGTCCCCAGAAACGGGGTATCTGTACCAGGGTTATGACCGTTACACCGAAAAAGCCGAATTCCGCCCTGCGTAAAGTAGCCAGGGTGCGGTTGACTAACGGAATAGAGGTTACCGCGTATATACCGGGTATCGGGCACAACCTGCAGGAGCACTCGGTTGTTCTGCTGAGAGGTGGAAGGGTGAAAGATCTCCCCGGTGTGCGGTATCATATCATTCGCGGTGCGAAGGATACCCTGGGGGTGGAAGACCGCATGAAGGGTCGTTCCAAGTACGGTACGAGAAGACCGAAGGCGTAAGGCGAGGAGTTGGTGAATGGCTAGAAGAAAAGAACCACCGGTCAGGACCGTCCTGCCCGATCCAAGATATCAAAGTGTTGTTGTAACGAAATTTATCTCCAGGATGATGCTTCATGGTAAGCGGGCTGTGGTCAGCGGTATCATGTATGATGCTATGGATATTGTGAAGCAGAAAAGCGGAGAAAACCCCCTGGATGTTTTTCTTAAGGCTTTGGAGAACGTGAAACCTATGGTGGAAGTGAAATCCCGCCGGGTTGGTGGATCAACCTACCAGGTGCCGGTAGAAATTCGGGATAGCAGGCGCGAAGCCCTGGGGATGCGCTGGATTATCCAGGCCGCCAGAAACCGCGGTGGCCGCTCCATGAGTGAAAAATTAGCGGCGGAAATGTTGGATGCCTTCAATTCCACCGGTACGGCCTTTAAGAAAAAGGATGATACGCACCGAATGGCGGAGGCCAATAAAGCTTTCAGCCATTTCCGTTGGTAAATAGTGCAAGAACCTTCCGTTTTTCTTTTTACCGGAAGACGGGGGAGCTACTTGACCTTTTGTACGCCTTAGTCGTATAGTATTCCCTTAACCGGGTGTAGCCCGGTGGATATATACTTCCATGACTGAAAGACGCAAGTTGAAAGGAAATGGAAAAGAAAGGTGCCAAACCGATCGTCCAATGAGGAACATTAAGTGTTTCGAGGGTGATAAGGTGGTAGACCGTAGATCCTTTCCGGATATCGGAGGGATGCGGTTATGAGCTGTTTCAGTTTCGCTTCTACCCCCTTTAGCTTTTAGTAACAACTTATTTTTCTGATCCCTTGAACGAAAAAACTTGGCCACCCTGCTGGTTGTCGGCGGATATCGCTGTCGACGGATGGACTTCGAGAACCGGTGATCTGTTCGGATCTCCGACGGAAACCGTCCGTGGAAAGCTTATTTCCGCCGGAATTTCTGGAACCATGAAATGTGCCATTATTTCGAGAAGGAGGCAAGAATGGCAAAAGCAAAATTTGAAAGGACGAAGCCGCATATCAACGTCGGCACCATCGGTCACGTCGATCATGGCAAGACTACCCTTACTGCCGCTATAACCATGTACTGCGCTAAAAAGTACGGTGATAAGGTCATGAAATACGACGAGATCGACAACGCACCGGAAGAAAAAGCCAGGGGAATCACGATCAATACCCGGCACGTGGAGTACCAGACCGATAATCGGCATTACGCCCACGTAGACTGTCCGGGTCACGCCGACTACATCAAGAACATGATCACCGGTGCAGCCCAGATGGACGGTGCGGTGCTGGTTGTTTCCGCCCCCGATTCGGTTATGCCCCAGACCCGGGAACACATTATTTTAGCCCGTCAGGTAGGTGTGCCGGCTATTGTTGTTTTCCTGAATAAAACCGATCAGGTGGATGACCCCGAGCTGATCGAGCTGGTGGAAGAAGAAATTCGTGAAGTTCTGACGGAAAACGAATTTCCCGGAGATGAGATTCCCATCGTGAAAGGCTCCGCCTTCGAAGCCATGGAGAATCCCGATGATCCCGAAAAGATCGCTCCCGTGGTTGAACTCCTGAAGGTTATGGATGAATATTTCCCCGTTCCCGAACGGGTTACCGACAAACCCTTCCTGATGCACATCGAAGATATTTTCTCGATCCAGGGCCGTGGTACCGTTGTTACCGGTAGAATCGACCGGGGTGTTGTGCACGTGGGTGATGAACTGGAAATCGTTGGTATCAAGGAAACTCAGAAGACCGTTTGTACCGGCGTTGAGATGTTCAACAAGATCCTCGATGAAGGTCAGGCCGGTGACAATATCGGTGCCCTTTTAAGAGGTGTCGATAAAAACGCGGTTCAGAGAGGACAGGTTCTGGCTAAACCCGGATCCATCACTCCTCATTTCAAGTTTAAAGGCACCGTGTACGTTCTTTCCAAAGAGGAAGGTGGACGGCACAGTCCTTTCTTTACCGGGTACAGACCCCAGTTCTATTTTCAGACCACCGATATTACCGGTACGGTGACTCTGCCGGAAGGTAAGCAGATGGTTATGCCTGGTGACAATACCGAGATTAACGTAGAACTCATTCACCCTGTGGCCATGGAAAAAGGGCTCCGGTTCGCTATTCGTGAAGGCGGAAGGACCGTTGCCAGTGGTCAGGTAATAGACATTGTCGAATAAAGAGGATTGACAGGACTCCGCCGCTTCTTGTGAAAAAGCGGCGGAATCCCTTTAAGGAGTTGGAATGGCCAAGGACAGGATTAGAGTGCGGCTGCGGGGCTTTGATGTGGAATTGATTGATCAAAGTTCCCGTTCTATCGTGCAGACGGTTTCCCGGGCCGGGGCAAAGGTCGCCGGACCGATACCCCTGCCGACGCGGATTAATAAATATACGGTTCTCCGCTCACCGCACGTCAATAAAAAATCCCGGGAACAGTTCGAGATGAGGACTCATAAACGTCTTATCGACATTCTTGATCCTACCTCAAAGGTTATGGATGCCCTCATGAAGCTTGAACTTCCGGCGGGTGTGGATGTTGAGATTAAACAGTAGAGACGGTGGAGAAGTGCGAGGTACAAGATGATAGGGCTAATCGGCGTCAAGGTTGGAATGACCCAAATTTTCGATGAACAGGGAGCAGTCATTCCGGTGACCGTAATAAAGATAAACGACAACGTTGTGGTGAGTGAACGCACCGAAGAAAAAGACGGGTACAGCGCAGCGCTTATCGGTTCTGTAGACAAAAAGAATCCGACTAAGCCCTATGCAGGCCAGTTTCCCAAGGGTGTGGCGCCTAAAAGATACTGTACTGAAATAAAGGATTTCGAGGGCGAATACGCGGTGGGTGATTCCCTGAGCATGGACCTCCTTGAGAACGTAACCTATGTGGATGTTATCGGGACCTGTAAGGGGAAGGGCTATCAGGGCGTTGTAAGACGCCATGGCTTCGCCGGAGGAAGGAAAACCCATGGTTCTAAATTCCACAGAGCCAACGGATCCACAGGCATGGCCGCCTGGCCTTCCAGGGTTATTAAGGGTACCAAGATGCCCGGAAGAATGGGAAACAGCCGGGTAACGGTACAGAATCTCAAACTTGTCAAGGTGGACAAGGAAAAGAAGGTTGTCCTGGTGAAGGGTGCTGTTCCCGGAACGAGAAACAGTATGGTTTTTATCCGGTCGGCGGTGAAAAAAGAAAACGGATAGGGTGGTCAGGAAAAGATGAAAGCAAAGGTATTTTCCATACAGGGAGAAGAGGTGAAGGATATCACCCTGGATGACGACGTTTTCGCCAGAGAGATTAATGAAGGCGTGATCTATTACGCCATCAGGAATGAACTGGCGAATATGAGGGTCGGCACCGCTTCAACAAAAACCCGGGGCGAGGTACGAGGAACCTCGGCAAAGCCTTGGAAGCAGAAGGGGACGGGAAGAGCCCGTGCAGGCCGACGGCGATCGCCCTTATGGGTTGGGGGCGGTATTGTTTTCGGACCGAAACCGCGGGATTTCAGTTATTCCATGCCCAAGAAGGCAAAAAGATTGGCCATGAAGTCAATTTTATCCTTGAAGGTTCAGGAAGAAAACCTGAAAGTCATCGAGGATTTTACGATAGAATCCGGTAAAACCCGGGATCTCATGAGTATTCTTAAAAACTTTGTAAAGGATGAAAGAACCGTCCTGGTATTGAAAGACGACGATGCCATGGTTAAAAGGGCGGCAAGAAATATTCCCTGGCTTTCTTTTCTTTCCTACAACAGAATGAGAGCTCACGATCTGTTCTATGGGAAAAACATTCTGATTATGGAAACTGCCGCGGGAAATCTGAATACTTTTTACAAAGAGAATTAACGGAAGAGGACAGGGAAATGGAACCCGAAAAAATAATTATAGAGCCGGTATTGACGGAAAAAACGAACCTTCAGCGGGAAACCGGGGAAACTCGAAAGTACACCTTTAAGGTTCACTCAAAGGCAAATAAATCCCAGGTTATGAAAGCGGTGAAGGACCTTTTTTCCGTTCATCCTGTTTCCTGTAATGTGGCTATTGTCAAGAGAAAACCGAGAATGTCCAGGTCCAAGTCGGGCATGAGAGTGGGATACAAGGCTCCATGGAAGAAAGCTATCGTTACCTTGAGAAAGGGTGAGCGAATAGAAGCTTTTGAAGGCTGATGGAAGTACCGGATCAGGAGATAGATTGTGGGAATCAAGAAATTTAAGCCGACAACACCAAGTCTTAGGTTCACTACCGGGCTTGATTATAAAGAGCTTACCAAAAAGAGTCCTGAAAAGGCTTTGGTAAAGGGGCTAACCAAGAATGGCGGAAGAGATTCTGCCGGAAGAATCAGTGTCCGTCGCCGGGGTGGTGGACATAAACGGTTATACCGGGTGGTAGACTTCAAGCGTGCTAAACCCGGTGTTCCCGGAAAAATAGTGGCTTTGGAATATGACCCTAACAGGTCCGCCAATATAGCTTTGGTTCACTACGCCGACGGAGATAAGAGGTATATTCTCGCTCCCAAAGGTTTGACCGTCGGTCGGACCATCGTCAGCGGATCTGAAGCCCCCATTGAGGTGGGAAACCACCTGCCCATGGAAAAGATACCTCTGGGAATGACTGTGCACAATGTGGAACTGCAACTTGGGAAGGGCGGTCAATTGGTTCGTTCAGCCGGTGGTAAAGCTGTCATCGTGGCCTCTGAAGGGGATTATGTTACCTTAAGGCTTCCTTCCGGAGAAATGCGGATGATTTTTAAGAAATGTTCCGCCACCATCGGAGAGGTAGGCAACGAGGAACATATGAATATATCCATCGGAAAAGCCGGCCGTTCCCGATGGCTTGGAAAACGGCCTAAAGTTCGTGGTGTTGTTATGAATCCCCACGATCACCCCCATGGAGGTGGTGAAGGAAAAACCTCCGGTGGTCGGCATCCGGTTTCTCCGACGGGAATCCCAACCAAGGGTTATAAGACACGGAAGAAGAACAAAGCTTCCAGCAAGTTCATCGTTAAGAAGCGAAAATAGGAGTGTCCTGTGGCTAGATCGATAAAGAAAGGTCCTTTCATTGAAAAGAAGCTCTACAAACGGATACTGGATATGGGAAAGAAGGGCGACAAGAAGATGGTGAAAACCTATTCGCGTTGTTCCACGATAATTCCGGAAATGGTCGGATATACCATCTCCGTGTACAACGGAAAAACCTGGGTTCCCGTATATGTAACAGAGAACCTGGTAGGTCATAAGCTTGGTGAGTTTGCTCCTACCAGAATCTTCAGAAGCCACGCGGGTTCCGATAAGAAGCTGAGGAAATAGAGTATGGCAACCAGGGATGCGAAGAAAGGATACAGTGCGGTAGTAAAGCACGTGATGATGTCGCCTACAAAGTTGCGACGGGTGGCGGATACGGTTCGAAGAAAGCCTTATACCGAGGCTGTGGCGATTCTTGAGAGCTTACCTCAGAGAGGAGCCTTACCTATTAAGAAGATAATCCAGTCAGCCGCGGCAAACGCATTGTATCAAAATAAAAATCTGGATGAAGATATGCTTTTCATCAAGGAGCTGCGGGTTGATGAAGGTCCGAGAATGAAGCGTTTGTGGGCCAGAGGTCGAGGGAGGCGTGATATTTTGCAGAAAAAGATGAGCCATCTCTCTGTAATCTTAGATGAAATTACTGGATTGGGGGCGTAAAGGTGGGTCAGAAAGTTAATCCGATTGGTATGCGGGTTGGTATCAATAAAACCTGGAAATCCAAATGGTATGTGGATCCGAGAGAATACGCGGATACTCTGCATGAAGACCTGGCCTTGAGAGCGGAGCTGGAAAGGTGTCCCGAAACGAAGGGCGCGGAGATCGCCGATGTGGAGATCATTCGACATCCTCAAAGGGTGACCATCGTTATTCATACCTCCCGACCGGGTATTATCATCGGTTCCAAGGGTGCCAATATAGAGAAGATTGGCCAAAGGCTCCAAAAAATCGCCGGGAAAAAGATTCAGATTAAGATTAAGGAAATAAAACAGGCGGAAGTGAACGCTCAATTGATCGCTTTGAACGTCGCCCGTCAGCTTAAATCAAGAAGTTCTTTTCGCAGAACGTTAAAAATGGCTGTAGCCGGCGCCGTAAAGGCCGGGGTACAGGGTATCAAAATTAAAATTTCGGGGCGCTTGGGTGGAGCTGAAATGTGCCGGTCTGAAAAATCCATGGACGGCCGGGTACCTTTGCACACCTTGAGGGCGAATATAGAATACGGTTTCGCTGAAGCGGATACCACTTTCGGAGTTATCGGTGTCAAAGTGTGGATCTTTAACGGTGAAGTTTATGGCAAGGATCGTAAAGAAGATGCCGGACATGTGGTCAAGAAGAAAAGCGAAAAGCTGTTAGCAAGGAGCTAGGGAAGCGATGCTTAGTCCGAAAAGAATGAAGTATAGGAAACGACAGCGAGGGTCGTTTTGGAAGAGTAAACAAGCAACCCGGGGGAATACCGTTTCCTTTGGTGACTACGGCTTGATTGCGATGGAACCGAAGTGGATTACCAACCGTCAGATAGAAGCGGCTCGTATTGCCATGACCAGACATATAAAGCGTGGTGGAAAGGTATGGATCAGGATTTTTCCCGATGTGCCATACACGAAGAAACCCGCGGAAACCAGGATGGGAAAAGGCAAGGGAAACCCTGAATACTGGGTAGCGGCGGTGAAACCGGGAACGGTGATGTTTGAAATGGCCGGCGTTTCTGCGGAACTGGCGAATGAAGCTATGCAACTGGCGAGTTCAAAGCTCCCTATTAAGACAAAATTCGTCTCCCGAAGGGGGGTTGAGTAAGACTATGAGAGATTCATTTAACGATCTGACTTATGAAGAACTCCTGAATAAGCGGGAAGAGTTGAAGAAGAAGTACCTGAATCTGCGCTTTGACGCGGTGATGGGACATGTGGAAAACAGGCTTGAAAAACGGACTCTCAGGAGAAAGTTAGCCAGGCTGAACACTGTAATCCATGAGTATTCCCTGGGAATACGAAAATAGGAGAAGCGCCGTGGAAGAGAATCAGATTCAAAATAAGGTGGCTCGGAAAAAGGTTTATACCGGACAGGTGGTCAGCGATAAAATGGATAAAACCATCGTTGTCGCCGTATCCAAACGGGCGCTGCATCCGCTTTACAAAAAATATGTAAAGCAGACAAAGAAAGTTAAAGCCCATGACGCTAATAACGAGGCACATCTGGGAGACACGGTTCGTGTTATAGAATGCAGGCCTGTCAGTAAAGAGAAGACCTGGCGCCTCATGGAGATAGTTGAGCGGGCTAAATAAGAAGCCCTGAAGGCAAGGAGTACCAACATGATCCAGATGCAAACGTATCTGAATGTAGCAGATAACAGCGGTGCCAAAAAGGTACAGTGTATAAAGGTCCTTGGGGGCAGTAAGCGGAATTTTGCCAGTATCGGCGATACGATCGTTGTCGCTGTCAAAGACGCATTACCCAATGCGGCTATTAAAAAGGGTGAAGTCCAGAAAGCGGTTATTGTCCGCGCCAACAAGGAAATTCGAAGGGCCGACGGAACATACATACGGTTCGACGATAACGCCTGCGTTATCATCGATGCAGCGAACAACCCCAAGGGGAAACGTATTTTCGGGCCTGTAGCGAGGGAACTAAGGGAACTTGGGTTCATGAAAATTGTATCTCTCGCGCCGGAAGTTCTTTAGGAGACTCTGATGGAACGAAGAAAAATGAAACTAAAGAAAGACGATACGGTTCAGGTTATTGCCGGTAAAGACAAGGGCAAGACAGGAAAGATTCTTCGGATTAACCATGTTACGGGCCGGGTCATCGTTCAAAACATAAACATTGTGAAGAAGGCCATGCGACCGAAGAGGCAGAACGAAAAAGGCGGGATTGTCGAGATTGAAGCCCCCCTTAACGCTTCCAAGGTGATGCTGGTATGCAAGAAATGCGGCAAACCCACCAGGGTCGGGTATCGATTCGATGCTGATGAGAAGGTGCGGTTTTGTAAGAAATGTGGAGAGCAGCTCTGATGAAAGCATATGAACCACGGTTGAAAACCTTGTATAACACTAAGATTAAGTCGGAGCTCTTGGAAGAGTTTGGATATTCTTCTCCCATGCAGACGCCTAAAATTGAGAAAGTAAGTGTCAGCATGGGGGTTGGTGAAGCTATCCAGAACAAGAAACTGCTGGAATCTGCTTTGAATGAATTGGAGCTTATTACCGGTCAGAAGGCTATCAAGACAAAAGCCCGCAAATCCATCTCAAACTTCAAACTTCGAGAAGGTATGGAGATCGGGGCAAAAGTCAACCTGAGGGGAGCCTATATGTGGGAATTCCTCGATCGGTTGATGAATGTGGCTCTGCCCAGGGTAAAGGATTTTCGTGGTGTAAATCCTAATGCTTTCGACGGTCACGGTAATTATTCTCTCGGTATTACGGAGCAGATAATTTTCCCGGAGATCGATTACGACAAGATCGAACGGATTAGCGGTTTGAATGTCGCCATCGTCACGAGTGCCAAGACCGACGCGGAAGCCAGAAGTCTGCTGCAAAAGCTCGGCATGCCGTTCAGGAAATAGGGAGAACGAAATGGCTAAGAAATCGATGATTATAAAGGCACAGAGGAAGCCAAAATACAGCACAAGAAAGGTTTACCGTTGCAGGATCTGTGGAAGACCGCGGGGGTATATGCGTAAATTTCAGATGTGCAGAATTTGCTTCAGAAAACTTGCGAACGAGGGTTTGATTCCCGGCGTTACGAAATCAAGCTGGTAGGGAGAGGTGTATGGCTGTTTCAGATCCTATTGCGGATATGCTTACAAAAATCAGGAATGCAAGCAGTGCCGGGTTCGACAGGGTTGATATTCCTACCTCGAAATTGAAACTTGAAGTTATTAAGATTCTCAAGAACGAGGGATACATCAAGAATTTTAAAAAGACGACGAATGAGGGGAAAAACCTGATCCGTGTGTTTTTAAAATATGATACCGAGAGTAAACCCATTATTCACGGAATCCAAAAGATTTCCAAACCCGGAAGAAGAATTTACTCGGGCTATCGAAGATTGCCCAGGGTGTTGAACGGATACGGAACACTGATAATTTCCACATCCGATGGTGTCACAACGGGGAAAAAAGCCGCGGAGAAAAAGGTCGGTGGAGAACTGATCTGCTCGATTTGGTAAAAGGGGTAGCAGGATGTCACGAATAGGAAAATTACCGGTAGAGATTCCCTCGGGTGTCACCGTTAGTGTAGGGGAGCATTCCTTTACGGTAAAAGGTCCGAAAGGGGAGTTGACCCAGGAATATAAACCGGATGTACAGATCAATGTGCAGGAAGGGATCGCGGAAGTCGTAACGACAAAGGAAACCCTTCAAGCCGGAGCTTACCACGGTTTATATAGAAAGCTCCTTTCTAATATGGTTACCGGTGTTTCTCAGGGGTTTTCAAAAACCCTTTTAATCAACGGTGTCGGTTACCGGGCGGAGGTTAAAGGAGATATCCTGGTGCTAAACCTGGGTTATTCAAACCCGATTTATTTCCAGATTCCTTCGGATCTTCAAATTACCTGTGAAGGAGCCAATAAGGTTGTCGTCAGCGGAATTGATAAGCAGAAGGTTGGACAAACCAGCGCCGAGATACGATCCTTGAGGCCGCCGGAGCCCTATAAAGGCAAAGGTGTTAAATATGAAGATGAAATTATCCGCAGAAAGATCGGTAAAGCCGGTGTTAAGTAGGTGATGGTATGAATCGTTTGGAAGGAAAAAAGCATCGAATGCTTCGGAGGAAGAGGCACATTCGAAAAAAAATTCACGGTACGGTAGAACGTCCGCGGATGACCGTTTTTAAAAGCAACCGCCACGTATACGTGCAGGTTATAGACGACGCCAAGGGTCATACCCTGGTCTCGGCCAGTAACCTTGAAAGCGCGCATCGGGACCTGAAGCGAACGGTGGAAGATGCCGAGAAACTCGGCCAATTGGTAGGTGAACGGCTGAAAGAAAAAAAGATCGGTTCGGTTGTGTTTGACCGGAACGGATATAAATACCAAGGAATCGTACGGGCCATCGCCGAAGGCGCGCGAAAAGCCGGTATTACTATCTAGGGGGCGCTCGTGTTTGACAAAGAACGGGACAATGAATTTACTGAAAAACTGGTAAAGCTTAACAGGGTGGCCAAAGTTGTGAAGGGTGGTAGAAGGTTTTCCTTTTCCGCTCTGGTGGTAGTGGGCGATCAGAACGGAAGAGTAGGATATGGTTTTGGAAAGGCCAACGACGTGGCTGAGGCTATCCGCAAGAGTATCGAAAAAGCGAAAAAGAATATGATTACCGTTCCCATGAAACGGAATACCATTCCTCACGCGTATATGGGTAGATTTAAAAGCGCCAAGGTGTTGATTAAACCAGCGGCTCCCGGTACCGGGATTATTGCCGGGGGACCGGTGCGGGCTGTTATGGAAGTTTGCGGGATTAACGACATATTGAGTAAATCTCTGGGTTCCAAGAACGCCCTTAATATTACAAAAGCGGTTTTTAACGGATTGGAATGTATGCAGGACGCTAAAAAGACCGCTTCGGATCGGGGAAAAGCAATTCCTGAGATGTGGGGTTGAATATGGCTGCCAAGAAGAAAGAACAAAGAGTTCGGATTGAATTGATACGAAGCTGCATCGGACGCAAACCCGAACACGTGAAAACCGTAAAAGCTCTGGGGTTGAAAAGGCTTCATCATACCATAGAAAAAGACGCGTCTCCCGCGGTGATGGGTATGATCAGGTCTGTAGCGTTTATGCTGAAGGTCGAGGAGTTATAATATGGCTGAATTACGGGCCCCCAAAGGCGCAAATAAAAAGCGCCGCATCGTCGGTCGGGGAAATGGAGGCCGAGGCGGAACCTGTGGAAGAGGAGATAAAGGGCAGAATTCTCGCGCCGGCGGCGGAGTCCGTCCCGGCTTTGAAGGCGGACAGATGCCTTTATATCGTCGTATTGCCCGAAGAGGTTTTTCCAACGCTCGGTTCAAGAATAAATACAGTATTCTGAATGTTTCCGACCTCAATAAGAATTTTGAGAACGGTGAGACCGTGAATATGAAAAGTCTTCTGGAAAAGAAGCTTATCAAGGAAAGCCAGAAGCTGGTGAAGATTCTGGGAGACGGAAAGCTGGAAAAGAAGTTGGTCGTCGAAATGGACGCCGTCTCTGCCGGCGCAAAGAAAAAGATTGAAGAAGCCGGGGGAGAGGTGAAGGTCAAAGAAGAAGGAAACAATGGCGAGTAATTCGATTACCGATATTCTCAGGGTTAAAGAACTCCGGCAACGGATTTTATTTACTACCCTGATGCTGATTATCTTTCGTCTGGGAGCCGCTATTCCTATTCCGGGCATAAATATCAACGCCTTGAAGCTCTATTTTATGGCCCAGGAAGGTTCCGGCGGTATCGGAATTACAGAATATCTCGATTTCTTTGCCGGTGGAGCTTTTACTAATTTTTCCGTTTTTATGCTGGGCATTATGCCTTATATTTCCACCAGTATTATCATGCAGCTTCTTGTCCTGGTCTTTCCCAAATTGAAAAAGATTTCGGAAGAAGAAGGCGGCAGGAAGAAAATACAGCGGTATACCCGTTACGGTACGGTGCTGGTTTGTCTTATCCAATCATACGTGGTAACGGTCTACGCGGACCAGATTCCCGATGCCATTACCATGGCAAAGCTGCCGTATACCCTTATTGCCATGTTAACGGTTACCACCGGAACTATGTTCCTCATGTGGATAGGAGAGCAGATCACCCAGCGTGGCATCGGCAACGGCATTTCTCTGTTAATTTTTGCCGGTATCGTAGCCAGAATGCCGGAGGCGGTTATTACTCTGATCCGCGGTGTTCGTGAGGGACAATTGAACCCGGTGTTCGTTATTATCGTACTGGCCATGTTTGTGGTTATCATTGCTCTGGTGGTATACGAACAGCAGGGGCAGCGGAAGATTCCGGTACACTACGCGAAAAGAGTCGTCGGTAGGAGAATGTATGGTGCTCAAAGTACCTACATCCCCTTTAAGATCAACCCTTCAGGGGTTATACCGGTCATTTTCGCTTCTTCAATTCTAACATTTCCTATCCAGATTGCTTCCAGTCTGGGGCCGGAGATTACCTGGTTGGCCAGATTTTCTTATTGGATAAGACCCAATGGTGTTCCTTATCTGATTATTTATACGCTCCTTATCATCTTCTTTGCTTATTTCTATACCCAGGTTACTTTGAACCCTATTGAAATAGCGCGACAGATCAGGGAGAATGGTGGATCGATTCCGGGAATCCGCAGTGAAAAGATGGAAAGTCACCTTACAACGATCTTGAACAGAATCGTGTTGCCGGGAGCTTTGTTTCTGGCTTTTATCGCGATTATTCCTTCCATCGTCCAGAGGGTCTTTCATTTCCCGGCGCAGGTAGCTATGCTCATGGGTGGTACGTCCCTGTTGATTATGGTAGGGGTCGACCTGGATACCATGTCTCAGATAGAAGGGCATTTGCGAATGCATCATCATGACGGTATTGTGAAAAAGGGCCGAATACGGTCGCGGAACCTGTAATAAAGGAAAGAGAGGTTTAACCTATGAAAGTCAGGGTGAGTATAAAACCTATGTGCGATAAATGCAAAGTCATTCGCAGGAGGGGTGTATTGAGAATCGTATGCTCCAATCCAAAACATAAGCAAAGGCAGAAGTAAGGGGGATCCCGGTGGCGAGAATAGCTGGAATTGATTTACCGAATAAAGCGACTAAAATCGCTTTAACCTATATTTTCGGAATTGGAAGAACTTCTGCTGCAGAGATCTGTAGTAAAGCAAATATCGATCCCGAGAGGCATATAAACGACCTGTCGGCGGAAGAAATAAACGATCTTCGGCAGATAATCGACAACGAATACAAGGTTGAAGGAAGACTCCGAACCGAAACCGCCATGAACGTGAAGCGGCTCATGGATATCGGGTGTTATCGCGGCTTACGACACAGAAAGGGTCTTCCTGTGAACGGTCAGAGAACCAAAACGAACGCCCGAACCAGGAAAGGAAAACGGAAGACGGTGGCGGGTAAGAAGAAAGCTACCAAATAAGGCGGAGGATGAAGGTATTGGCAAAGGCTAAGAAACGGAAAGAGAAGAAAACGGTACACGAAGGAATGGTGTTTATCCAGGCTACCTTCAATAATACCATTGTGACAGTGACCGATATGAACGGGAATACAATTTCCTGGGCAAGCGCCGGCGGCCTCGGATTCAGAGGTGCCAAGAAATCCACGCCCTATGCAGCGCAGACAACGGCAGAAACAGCATCAAAGAAAGCCGTGGATAACGGACTTCGGGAGGTTCACGTTTTTGTAAAAGGCCCCGGAGTAGGAAGAGAATCTGCTATCAGGTCGCTTGGTAATCTTGGATTATGGGTAAAGAGTATAAAGGATATCACTCCGATTCCCCATAACGGTTGTCGACCAAGAAAGAGTCGAAGAGTGTAGGGAGCAATATAGAATGGCAAGAAACATTGAACCGCAGTGCAGACAATGCAGAGCGGAGAAGAAAAAGCTCTATTTGAAAGGTGAACGGTGCAACAGTGCTAAATGCCCGATATCCAAGAAGCGACCCGCTCCCGGAAAGGGACCTAGGGATCGACAGCGGAAGATGTCCGATTACGGTATCCAGCTTCGGGAAAAACAGCGCTTAAAAAGACAGTACGGTATGTTGGAAAAGCAGTTTAAGATCTTTTTTAATCGTGCTGAAAGAATGCCCGGGAAGACCGGTGAGAACCTCATCGTTCTTCTGGAACGGCGTTTGGACAATATGGTATACCGAATGAGGTTTGCGGCCTCACGGAAGCAGGCCAGACAGCTTGTCTCCCACGGACATATTACCGTTAATGGACGGGTAGTAAATATTCCGTCTTATATTACCCGTGAAAATGACGTTATAGCTATTCGCGAAGAAAGCAAAAAGCTACTGATTATTAAAGAGAGCCTGAAAGAATACACTCGGTCAGGTGTATACCCCTGGCTGGAGGTTAATCCGGACGAGATGAAAGGAACGATTAAAGGTATACCTATAAGAAGTGATATTGTTGATTTGATGGATGTCAAGGAACAATTAATCGTCGAGCTGTATTCGAAGTAACAGGGGAGAGTACATGGCGAGAAAAAACTTAATGAAAGGATTCAAACGACCCAAGGGAATCACCTTTGAACATAGCGAGGTGGATTCTCATTACGGGAAATTCGTTGCGTATCCTTTTGAACGGGGTTATGGAACGACCATCGGCAATACCTTGAGACGAGTGCTTTTATCATCCATCCAGGGGTATGCGATAACTGCGGTTAAATTTACCAGTTATAACGATGAAGGAATTCCTCATATTATTTCCAGTGAATTCGAGTCCATTCCGGAAATTGTGGAAGACACTCCCGAAATAATCAACAACTTGAAACAGTTGAAAATCCAACTTGTAAATGATCTGGAACAAAAAATTGTACACATTGAAACCAAAGGTGCCGGAGAAATTCTTGGAAAGGATTTTGAAGTTGATGATGAGATCAAGATTATAAACGGTGATCTGAAAATTGCTACGAAGATGAAGAAATGCCAGGTGGATATCGAAGTACAGATCGACCTCGGCAGGGGGTATGTCCCGGCCGAGACTAACGAGAAATATATTGATGAAATCGGGGTTATTCCCATCGATTCGGTGTTTTCTCCCGTACGAAGAGTGAAATACGATATTGAAAATACCAGGGTTGGGCAGAGAAATGATTATGATAAGCTTACCCTGGAGGTTTTTACCGACGGCACCCTGGCACCGGAAGACGCTGTAGCCGAAGCGGCGAAGATTGCCAAAGATCATTTCTCAATCTTCATCAATTTTGACGAAGAAGCTTTGGGTAGTGATGATGATATTGACGAAGAAGAAGAGCGTATCCGGGCTATTCTTGATACGCCGGTGGAAGAGCTTGAGCTGTCAGTTCGGTCCAGTAATTGTCTGAAAAATGCGAATATTCGTTCTATCGGCGATCTGACAAGACGAACAGAAGAGGAAATAGCTAAAACCAGGAATTTCGGGAAGAAGTCTCTTCTGGAGATTAAGGAAAAATTAAATGAATGGAATCTGTCTCTTGGTATGACAGATTATAGTGCGTTAAAAACTTCGAGAAAACTCCAACCGAAAAAGGACGAAGACGATGAGACATAGAATAGGATTCAATCGGCTGGACCGACGGGCGGGACAGCGAAAAGCGATGCTGAAAAACGCCCAAACGTCTCTTTTCATTCATGAAAGGATAAAAACTACCAAGGCAAAGGCTCTCGAGATCAGAAAGGGAGTTGAAAAGATAATTACTCGTGCCAAGGAAGATACGGTACACAACCGAAGAATTGTGGCCAAAGTGATAACGGACAAAGCTGCTCTGGCTAAAATTTTTACTGAAATAGCCCCGCGATATAAGGGCAGACCCGGAGGGTACACACGGATTCTTCGACTTGGACAACGCCAGGGTGATGCCGCTGAGATTGTAATCCTCGAATTCGTTGAATCTGAAGCTATCGAGGAAAAGAAGCAGCAGAAACGTAAACGTAGGGAGCAGAAGGCCGAGAAGGCAAGGCTCGAAGAGGAAAGAATAGCGAAAGAGCAGAAAGAAGCCGAAGCCGAGGAAGAAGCGAAGAAAACGGAAAAGGTAAAAGAAACAAAAAGCAAAGAATCCGCAGTTGAAGAAGAAGTGGAATCTCAAAGAGTGGAAAAATCTGCGGAGAAAGAAGATAAAAGCTCTGAAGAAGAGTAGAATGAACGCAACGATAGCAGGAGATGCCTTTAAGGGCATCTCCTTTTTTTTAAAGTTCGCTATCTTAATTACTGATGGCGGTCCTGCTTCGGGCGCGACATCTTAACTTCACTTTCTTCAACCCTGTTACGGTGTAAAGTATCGGCGCCTATATTTTTAGGATGCGATTAACTGCTTTTATGCAAAAGAGTTACTGTATTTTTAATTTCAACCTTCTTGCTTTTTTACGGGGTCTTATCTAATGTATAGACTGAATATACCGATACCTTAGAAGTAGGAAGATCTTATACTTTCGGTAAGGATTCTCAATGCGGTCTGCTCAGAAAGTCGCTTTCAGTTTACTCATTTCCGTAGCTGTTTTCGCGGCTTTTACTTTTCTTGCTTATTCAGGATTATTCAGTTACTTAGAATCAAATTTTTACTATCCCCGGGTGAGGCAGGCAAAGGAACTCGAACTTGAAGCGGCTGCCAAAGCGGTGGATGAATATATAACAATTAATTCTGAACGTTTCCAATCGGCAGCCCAGGAAGATTTTCTTATTATGAATTATCTTCCAAATCAAAGTCAGGAAAATATCTATAAAACCACTACTTTCTTCGAGCTGTTGCAAAAAGAGAATCCGGGTTTTCTTTTCTTCAGGCTCACCGACACTGACGGTAATATTCATTTCAGCACTCTTCAGGAAGATGAAGTGGAACGGCAGCGATATAAGGTGGTCTATAAAAGTCTGGATGAAGTTGATGCAGGGCTATCCGGTGAGGATCTTATTCTTACCTCAGGGGATGAAGCGGATTTTATTCTTGATCCGATAAATCAGCATATGGTCTTCAGATATCCGATTTATGACGGCGCGGCAGATATCTTTAAAGGTACCGGTCTGTTCTATGTCTCTGGGAAGGATCTTTTATTATATCTTCTAAAGGCGAACGTTCTGGATATCGGCCAGCAATATGGTATTGTTAAAGGCGGATATATTATTAATCTGAATCCCGAAGGATATCCGGAAATACTGGAGTCTCTGGCGAAAGCATGGTCCGAAGATTTTGATTCAAGACAGATAGTACCCCTGTTACAAGATTCTGAAGGATCGACCCTCTACCTGATGAGCCTGAAGACCGAGAAAGCCGGTGTTATTGGACTTATCCTTCGCGAAGACGAGTTTACTCTCAGCGGGCACTTGAAGATTCTTTTACTTTTATCCTTTGGATTGACTTTTTTCCTTATTGTCTTTCTTGTGTTGAGTTTTAAACAGGATTCCCTTCTTGTATTGTCTAATCGAATAAAACGCTTTGAAGCGGATTTCTTAAAGCAATATGTGGAGAAAAAAGAAGCCCTGGATTGGGAAAGCTGGAAGCGTGAACTACAAAACAGGGAAGAAGAGGTTAAAACCCAGATAAAGAAGGGTATCGGCAGGGTAAAAAAGGATAATAAAGAAAAAGTTGATACCCTGATTGAAAAAAGCTGGCAGGATCTGCTTTCTCTCATCGGCACAAAAGTTGAACATACAGAAAAAAAGCGGCTTGAAGTTGAAAATTTGGAAGAAATTATCCAAACCGCCATTGAAAAGGCGACCATGGGGTTATCGACAGCCCCACCGATTGTTCAGAGAAAGGCAGTGTCTCCCCTTCCGGTAAAAAAACTGGAAGAACCGGAAGAAGCCGAA
>JAFGDJ010000057.1 GCA_016932135.1 Spirochaetales bacterium
AAATTGTAGTAAAAAAAACTGATAATGCAAGACGGACAATCCTTTTCGTTGAAATGAAGGTTTTTTCGTTGTACTATGAGGCGTATCAACGATTTTATAAAAACGGGGGCGGCATGAAAGGGATATCACTTTCCGACATACCGGATTTTACCTACAGGAATTTTCAGGAAATGCTCGACGATACGGCTGTTCGTTACGAAAACAATACAGCCCTGCGGATGAAAAACGACCGGGGGGGGTATGATGAATGGACGTACCAGCGTCTTAAGAAAGAGGTGTGGCACCTGGCGGCCTTTCTTTATTCTCAGGGGCTGAAAAAGGGCAGCCATCTGGGGCTGCTTTCGGAAAACCGGGCCGAATGGTGCATTACCTACCTGGCGGCGGTGGTCTCGGGAATCGTGATCGTGCCTTTTGACAGTCTGATGGATGAAGAGGGATGCGCCTCCGTGGCACAGATGAGCGATCTGGACGCCCTCTTTCTTTCCGGGAAACTCTCTTCCCGGCTGCCGACGATCAAGAAAAAGGCCAGGGGCCTGAAATTTACGGTGAACTTTGATTCCACCGGAGGATCGGAAGATGGGTGTATCGATTACAAAAAAATAATGCTCACCGAACCCGAGGGGTCCTTCCCCGGGGTGACGGAGATCGACCTAAAGGACCCGGCGTCGATTATTTTCACCTCCGGCACCACCGGGTCGGCCAAGGGGGTGGTCTTGAGTCAGCGGGGAATTATCGCCAACGCTTCGGCATCCATTAACGCTTTACCGATAGACGAGAAGGATAATTTTATCGCGGTGATCCCCTTTTACCACACCTATCCGACTACCTGCAGTTTCATTTCCCCCATCATGGTGGGCGCCGCCGTTACCATTGCTGAAAAAATCATCGGAGCAAAGATTATCGCCAACATCAGGGAAACAAAAGGCACAATCCTTATCAGCGTCCCCCTGCTGTTTGATAAAATCGCCCTGGGAATGCAGGCCAATTTCAGAAACCTGCCTGCCCTGACGGGTGTTCTGGTAAGGACCCTTTTAGCAGTCTCCACCTTCTTCACCCATACCCTGAAGATTCCCGCGGGAAAGGTGCTGATGAAATCGGTTCGAAAGAAAGCGGGGCTCTCTTCCATGCGGCTTTTTGTCGCCGGAGGTGGACCCCTGGCGGCGGAGACCTCCCGGTTTTTCGAGACCCTGGGTTTCAATATCGTCCAGGGGTACGGTATGAGTGAGAACGGGCCTCTGATTTCGACCAATACGCCGAAGAAGAAAGACAACACCTCCGTGGGGCTGGTGGTCCGTAATACCGAAGTGGAGATTCTCAACCCCGACGCCGACGGGAACGGGGAGATTGTCGTCCGGTCGCCCTCGCTGATGCTGGAATATTACAGGAATCCGAAGGCCACGGCCGATATGTTTACCGAGGAGGGTTTCTTGAAAACCGGTGATATCGGCCGGTTCGATGACCGGGGTTTCCTCTATATCACCGGGCGGATTAAAAATATCATCGTTACCCCCGGAGGCAAGAACATCTATCCGGAGGAGATGGAGGGCCTCTTCGGCGGGTCGGAGATCATCACGGAGATCATGATCGCCGGCAGAAAGATATCCCGGACCGACGCCGGAGAAGCGATTATCGCCGTGGTGTTCGCGGACAGGGAACACCTCTCGGAGTTGTATCCGGATACCGACATCACCGATGAGTATGTCGAGCACCTGGTAAAGAAGGAAGTCGCCGAGGTGAATAAACACCTGGCCTCCTACCAGAAGATCACGGATGTCATTATCCGAAAAGAGGAATTCGAAAAAACCGCCTCCGGGAAGATCAAGCGTTTTCTCTACAAGGACTATGGGAGACCTGTAACTTTATGATTAAATATATCCTTACCCGTCTGGCATCCATGCTGCTGACGCTTTTCGTGATTATTACCCTCACTTTTCTGCTGATGCATGCCGTACCGGGCGGCCCCTTCGCGGCGGAGAAGAATCTGCCGGAGGAGGTGGAACAGGCTCTCATGGCGAAGTATCACCTGGATGATCCCCTCTGGAAGCAGTATGTCGATTATATCGGAGGAATCCTGCGCTTTGATTTCGGCCCTTCCTTTAAATACAAGGGACTCACGGTGAATGAACTTATCAACAACGGTTTCCCCGTTTCCGGAAAAATCGGGCTCCTCTCGATTCTCGTCATTCTGGTTACCGGAATTCCTCTGGGTATTGTCGCGGCGTTAAAACAGAACCGATGGCCGGATGCGACGGTCCGCTTTGTGGCGACCCTTGGTATAACCATCCCTTCCTTTATTCTGGCAACCATCCTGCTTTTTGTGTTCGCCTTAAAGCTCCGTCTCCTGCCGAGTTTCGGAATAGACAGCTGGAAGGGATATATTCTCCCCGTAGTTGCCTTATCCGGATATTCCGTTTCTTTTGTCGCCCGGCTGACCAGATCGAGCCTTCTGGAGGTCCTCAATCAAGACTACATGCTCACGGCTCGGGCAAAAGGCTTAAGTGAATTCAAGATCATCTATAAGCACGGTCTGAAGAACGCACTTATTCCGGTGGTAACGGTTCTAGGGCCTCTTATCGCGGGACTCCTCACCGGATCCTTCGTTATTGAGAAAATTTTTGCTCTTCCGGGGATGGGCGGATACTTTGTAAACAGTATCAGCAACAGGGATTATACGACTATCATGGGGATCACTATTTTTTATGCCGCCTTTTTGTTGGTCATGGTGTTCATTGTTGACATTGCCTACGGCTTTCTGGATCCTCGAATAAAACTCAATGAACAGGATACGTAATATGCCCGAAGAACAAGTGATTCCCCCCGTCTCCAGCGACCAGTGGCAGCGTCTTACCGGTGACATTGCAGGATCCGAAGAAGCTCTCGTGCCGTCTTTAAGCTACAGTCGGGATGTTCTGCGCAGATTAAAGGCGGATCGACCCGCCATGCTGGGCGGTATTACCGTTGTTGTCCTTATAGTGGCCGCTTTTTTCGGTCCTCTGTTTTCGAACCACAGCTACTTTGATCAGAATCTGTCCTTTGCCAACGTTCCCCCGATCCTTGCCTATTACCAGGTGGAGGATGATGCTTTTGTGTATCTTCATAAAAACCTGAAATTGATCGAAGTATCTTCCAGGGGGAGGCTTATCCGGCCGATTCCGATGATCCGGGAAGACGGGATCGGGAAAAAGATGTTTTTTCAGGTCGCCGGAAGGGATGTCGTTATCGATTACAGTAAACGACCTCCCGAATTGACCGACGGGTCAGGAGTGCCCTTCGATATATACAGGCGGGTCTGGAGCCGCGAATATCTCCTGGGAACGGATCCTCTGGGGAGAGATCTTTTTATCCGGGTCCTCTACGGGACCAGGATTTCCCTTTTAGTGGCCTTTGTCGCCACGGCGGTGAATTTCATTATCGGTATTCTTTACGGCGGGATTTCCGGGTATATCGGCGGTAAGACGGACAACCTCATGATGAGGATTGTGGATATTATCAGCACCATTCCCCTGACGCTGTATGTGATCCTTATTATGGTTGTTCTGGATTCGGGGTTTTTAAGCATCATTATCGCCCTGGGTTCGGTCTACTGGGTAAATATGGCGAGAATTGTGCGGGGTCAGATGCTCTCCCTGAAGGAGCAGGAGTTTGTTCTGGCCGCCCGGACCATCGGCTCCGGCACCGGAAAAATCCTTTTCAAACACCTTCTGCCCAACGCCATGGGAGTTATAACGGTTACGGCTACTATGCTCATACCCAGCGCTATTTTTATCGAAGCTTTTCTGAGCTTCATCGGACTGGGAGTCTCCGCGCCCAAGGCTTCCCTGGGCACTCTGAGCAGCGACGCCCTTTCGTCTCTCCGGACCTTTCCGTACCAGTTGTTCTCACCGGCCCTGGCTATCTGTATTATCATGTTCGCCTTCAATTTTTTAGGTGACGGCCTCCGGGACGCCCTGGACCCGAAGCTGAGAAAGTAGGATATCCTCTATGGAAAACAATCTGTTTCGGGTGGAGAACCTTTCAACCTCTTTTTTTACCCATCTCGGTGAGGTCCAAGCCGTTCGGGATATCGGTTTTTCTATTGGTAAGGAAGAGGTCCTCGGTATTGTGGGAGAATCGGGAAGCGGAAAAAGTGTTACCGCCTTGTCCTGTATGCGGCTCATTCAGAGCCCGGGGAAAATAACCGGCGGCAGCGTATGGTTCCGGAACGAAGATCTGTTAAAAAAATCCAACCGACAGATGCGGGATATCCGGGGCAACCGTATCGCCATGATCTTTCAGAATCCCATGACGAGTCTCAACGCCGTCTTAAAAATCGGTGAGCAGATAGCGGAACCCTTGATGGAGCATAAAAAGCTCTCGAGGAAAGAGGCCATGAAGAAGGCGGTGGGACTGCTGGAAAAGGTACAGATTCCCGACGCCTCCAGGAGAATTCATTCCTATCCCCACGAATTTTCCGGCGGCATGCGTCAGCGGGCGATGATAGCCATGGCTCTCTCCTGTGATCCCGACCTGATTATCGCCGACGAGCCCACAACGGCCATCGACGTCACCATCCAGTCCCAGGTTCTGGACCTTATGCGGGAGCTGAAAAAGGAATTCTCCTCGTCCCTTCTTCTTATAACCCACGACCTCGGTGTTATAGCCGAAATATGTTCCCGGGTGGTGGTGATGTACGGTTCCATGATTATGGAAGAGGCCTCCGTGGAGGATCTTTTCTATAAAGCCGCCCACCCCTATACCCTGGGTCTGCTTAAGTCGATTCCCCGGCCGGGACGGCAGGCAAACGAACGCCTGAACCCCATCGCCGGTACGCCGCCGGTCCAACTGAATCCTTCCCCGGGCTGCCCCTTTGCCCCGCGATGTGAATTCGCCATGAAGATTTGCCGAACCGGAACCCCCGGATTTACTACCCTCGGAGACGGCCATCGCTCCGCCTGCTGGCTTCTTCATGAAAATGCTCCGGCAAACCCACTGAGGAAGGGAGAATAACGGCCATGGAGAGAAAAACCGCTGTTCCCGTTCTTGA
>JAFGDJ010000058.1 GCA_016932135.1 Spirochaetales bacterium
AACCGCCCAGAACGAGCTGATCAACATTGTGACCATCTTTCTAGGCATTGCCGTGGGCTCCAAGATGTCCGCCGAACATTTTCTTACCCTGGACACCATTAAAATCATTATTATGGGACTGGTAGCCTTTGCCATCGGTACCGCCGGCGGTGTTCTTCTGGGAAAATTGTTCTGCGTCTTAAGCAAGGGAAAAATCAATCCCATGATCGGAGCCGCTGGTGTTTCCGCCGTCCCCATGGCCGCCCGGGTGGTCCAGAAAGTGGGTCAGAAAGAGAATCCCGGCAATTTCCTGCTGATGAACGCCATGGGCCCCAATGTAGCCGGAGTCATCGGTTCCGCCGTCGCGGCGGGAGTATTGCTTTCGTTGAATGTTTAAACTGTCGATGATCTAAGGGAACTATCATCCCTGTCGATTGTTTCGCACAGGGATGATATATTATTTTCTGTAAGGAGGTCCTCTCTTATGGAACAAAGCCCTGAAGCCGGCCGAATTTTAAAATCTTTATATGCTTCCCTGACCGACGCTCTTCAATTGACCGATATGACCTCCGTCTTTTCCGACGAACTTCTTTCTTCGACCGAAAAGAACACCCGGGCTTTAGAAGAATTGGAAACCTATCTTACCAAAGTTTCTGAGAATTCTTCGAAGATTTCCGAGCATCTGGATTCTTTCAATGAGATGATCCGAACGGCGGCTACCAGAGCGCTGGAAAATTCCACCGGTATTCAGGAAGCCGTGACTGCATTGATGAATATGAATAACATGTTTGCTTCCCTCCGCATAATCTTTGAGCGGCTGGAGTCAACCATTCAGAATATCTCTCAGCGAACTTCCGTTATTGAGGATATCGCTGAATTAACCAATCTTCTGGCTCTGAACGCCGCTATTGAAGCGGCTCGTGCGGGGAAGGAAGGCCGGGGATTCGCCGTGGTAGCGAAGGAAATCCGGAAACTGGCCGACCGAAGCAAAAGTAATGCCGATGAAATTTCCACGGTATTGACTGATCTAAGAAAGACCATGGATGAATCTTCCGGTGTTTTTGACGATTATAATCTGACCCGAGAAAAATTAACCAGCGATGTAGATCATGTAGCGACCAACATAGATTCTATAAAAGATCTCTATACAAGGGTCCAAAACGACATTCACTCCGTGCAGAAAATTACTTCCGGCTATCTGGATGAAACCGCACAAGCCGCCGATAGTATTCACACCATTACCGCAGGATTCGAATATACCGATGCCAGCGCGCCGTATATTCTGGCGACAATTTCCAGGAATTCAGATATCGTCAAGGCTTCCCGGGAAGCGGTCGATCATACTCTTCAGCAGTTTCAGCAAACCTCAAGGGATAACACAGTGGAGCAACAGGACGGCCTGCTCCGGATTGGCCACGACGTTACGTATCCCCCCTGGGTTTACCTGGACAAGGGTGAGTCCTCAGGAATAAGTATCAATTTTACTTCGGAACTCTGCAGCCACATGGAAAAAGCCTATGATTTTCATGGCGATCAGTGGTTCCGGGTCTTTCCTCTTCTCCTTTCCGGCGGCCTCGATATGATCATCAACGTCGGCTGGCCGAACAGTGTCTTCGATGATAAACCGGTAATTGTTTCTAATCCTTATGGTCAATTTAAAATACGCATTTTTACGCATAAGAACCGCCTCTCCGGAGGAGAAATGCCCCTGGATTACTATCATGGCAAGAGAATAGCAGTACAGGAAGGCTCCTTTGCCGATGTGGAAATTCGTAAATACGGCTGTGAAGCAGTATATGTAGAAAACGATCAGTTCGGGATGATCCAACACATATGGAACAAGGTAGACGGCATCGCCACGGAGGAAAAGGTTGGTTCGTTCCTTTCGAAGCGTTTTTTCAATGACGATATCGTTCCCGCCTCTTCAGTACTGGCTACCTTAGATGTAGTATATATGTTTCGCGATACCGATGAAGATTTACGAGACACGGTTAATCACGTGTTGGAAGAACAGGGAAAAACTGCATCTTAGAGGATATCCTCGTAATCTTGTATTTTTTTTAATTGCCTCAGTTTTGACAACGCTTTTTCTTGGATTTGTCTTACTCTTTCCCTGGTAATTCCTAAAAGCCGGCCGGTCTCCTGTAACGTCCTGGGTCCCTGTCCATGGAGGCCGTAACGTAAACAAATAATCCGAACCTCTCTTTCCGACAGTTCCTGCAACACTTCATCAATCGTATCCTGCAGGGTCAATTTAAAGGCCGTTTCAAAAGGTTCTTCATTGTTGGTATCCGGAACCAGATCTCCTAAACGGGTTTTCCCTTCATCATCCACCAGGACATCCAAAGAAGAGGTCTCTCTGGAATAGTGAAATATCTCCGTTACCCGCTCCGGTGATATTTTGAGAAAATCCGCAATATCGTCTCTTCCAGGTTCATGCCCTTGATCCCCGGTAATATCCCGGGCTGCGGTATAGCAGTTTTTAATCGTGTTCAACATATGTACCGGTATTCTTATAACTCTCCCCTTTTCAGCCAGGGCTTTAATAATTGCCTGACGAATCCACCAGGTTCCATAGGTTGAGAAGCGGTACCCTTTTTCATAATCATACCGTTCCACGGCTTCTATCAGCCCGATATTCCCTTCGTCTATGAGGTCCAGGAGAGAAAGACCCCGGTACTGGTAATTCTTGGCAATGGAAACAACCAGACGAAGATTCGCATTGATCATCCGGTTCTTTTTTAGTCTCAGTTCCTCTTCAGAGCGATGAATCTTTTGCTTAAGATGTTTATGGTTGTTTTCATTGCCTTCCATCTGGAGGTACAATTGCTTCAGCTCATCTCGAAGCTGCCGAATTTCTTTTCCCAAACCGGTTTCTTCTTCAATTGAAAGAAGGGGATGTTTCGCTATCTGGCGTAAATAAACGGTTAAGGGATCCGGATCTTCTGGGGTCGATGCCTTTTTGTGGCGGTTCACATGGGAACTGTCAGAATCTTCGGTGGGCCAATAGGGTTTTTTTTTCCTATTGTCGTCGGATAATGGCACGATGCCTTTTTCCTTTTCTCTTATTCTCGAGGAGCCGTATAGGGATCTACTGCAACTCCGTTTCTGTATACAAAAAAGAACATTCTCGCCTTTCCTTCCAGGGAATTCACTCCCAAACGTCCCAGCTCTGTCCCGGGTTCTACGGGATCGCCAATTTTAACGAGAATGTGATCATTCCCTCCGTATCCATAAATATAATCATCCAGGGTCTGAATGAAAACAATTTTGTTGTATCCCCTGTAGGGTCCTAGCCATACCACTTTGCCGTAACTTACGGAATGAACCGTATCTCCGTCTTTACCGTCAAACTGCAGACCCTCCAGCTTTCCGCTTAAAGGCTGCGACGGTCCTTCATGAGGCCAAAAAAAAGGTTTTCTCGAAGAAACAACAACTGCAGGTGGCTCCCTGTCAAGCTGGCTTTCTTCCGGAAGAGATTCCACAATTTGTATAGAATCATTATGAGGAACCAGGATGCTTTCACCGATTTTAAGGATTCTTGAAGGATCGGTATGATTCATTTCACAGAGAAGGTCGATGGTGGTTCCGAATTTTTTCGCTAATGAATAAAAGGTATCTCCTTTCTCGACAATATACACCGTGGGGATCCGGATTTCCATTCCAATGGAAAGCCTGGCCGGATCACTTATGCCGTTGGCTCTCATAATATCTTCCACCGGAATTTGATAGGTTCGAGAAAGGCTGTACAGGGTCTCACCTTTACGGAGAATATGCACCAGGTCCGAAGAAAACAAAAACCCGCAGAGAAAAGTAAAGATGATTAAAAACAGGACTGTCTTTTTCATAGAAGTTCGTTTCAATCTTCGGCTAAGGCCTCTATAAACTTCACTGCATTGCCCCGGGAACGCATTTATTCTTCCTGTCTCCGGCAGCTATCTACCATCTAGTAAAGATATCATTCCTGAGAACAAATTCAATTTTTTCTTACATTTCTGTACCTCAAGTAAGAAAAAAATGGTACAATTCCCATGAACCCGCATAGAAACACGGGTTTTAAAAATAAATAGTGTACACTGGAGGTAACACGATGAAGAAAAGACTAGTTTTCGTTTTGGGCATTCTTCTTCTGGCCGCAGGCCTTGTTTGGTCCGGTGGAGCCGGCGAAAAGGAGAAAGAGGTTATCCTTGTGGGTACATCCGCGGGATTCAGACCCTTTGAATACAAGGAATTCGGTACCCTCACCGGTTTCGATATTGACCTGATGAACGAAATCGGCGCGAAACTCGGCAAGGAAGTGGAATTCAAGGATATGGATTTCGACGCCCTGCTGGAAGCCCTGAACGCCGGTACGGTGGACGTCATCGCTTCAGGGATGACGATTTACGATGAGCGGAAGGAACGGGCCGATTTTACCGTTCCCTATTTTACCGCCAACCAGGCTGCCCTGGTAAAAAAAGGTTCCGGTATTGTCCTTTCCTCGGTGGAGGACCTGAACAATGCCAAGTTTAAAATAGGTGTCCAGAACGATACCACCGGCGCATTCTGGGTGGAAGACAACGCCCCCGACGTTACCCTGCAAAAATACGGAAAATATATCGAGTGTATTCAGGATTTGGAAAACGGCAATATCGACATTATTGTCGTTGACCAGCCCGTGGCTGAAGCCTTCGCGGTCAACCGGCCCGTCGTAATCGCCCTGCCGATTATCACCAACGAGCAGTACGGTCTGGCACTGCAAAAGGGGTCCAGCCTCTACGAACCGGTTAACAACGCTCTGAAGGAATTGATGGCTTCACCGAAATGGGATGAGCTGCTGGATAAATATTTCGGAGCCAAATAATAAGCTATGAGTGTTCTGGAGCAGATATCCCTTTCCGCTCTGGCCGTCGGAAAGGGTGCTGTAATCACCGTAGTGATATCACTGCTTTCATTTGTTCTTGGCCTCCTGGTAGGCATACCTCTTGCCATAGGCAGATCCTACGGAAACCGGATTATACGGATTCTCATCCAGGGTTATGAGGGGTTCTTTCGCGGAACCCCTCTTATCGTCACTCTTTTTATTTTCTACTTCGGCCTTCGTTACGTGGGGCAGATTTTCGGGCACCCGGAATTTCGTATCGCCCTGCCCCCCTTCGCCGCGGCGGTTCTAGCTTTGGGGCTGACTTCAAGCGCCTACCTCTCCCTGATCTTTCGCGGTGCCCTTCAATCCATCAGCAGCGATCAATATGACGCTGCCAGGTCTCTCGGCATGGGAAAATGGAAAGCCATCTTACGCATTATGATGACTCAGGCTTTTCGTGTTTCCATTCCCTCCATGGCCAATGAATTTACCATCGTTCTCAAAGATTCCCCCATCACCTATGTGGTGGCTATTCCGGAAATGTTGACGGAAGCCCGGGGAATCATCGACTCGGCCATGGGAAAAGTTTTTTTCGAAGTCCTTATTCCCGTTTCGGTTCTCTATTTTCTGCTCTTTGTCTTCGCCAATAGAATTTTCGAATCTCTCAACCGAAAATTAAAAATTCCCGGATTTGAGTCTTTGGAGGCTTAACCCATGGACACCTCTGCTGTATTGACCGTTGACGGTATAACCAAGAGTTTCGGAAGCAACCTTGTCCTGGATGGGATTTCTTTCGACGTAAAGAAGGGAGAGGTGGTGGTTATCATCGGCCCCAGCGGTACCGGGAAAAGCACGTTGCTGCGTTGTATAAACCTTTTAACGAATCCCGACGCCGGCCGGGTCTGGCTGGAAACCGAAGAAATCACCTCGAAAAAAGCGGAAATCAACCGGCTCAGGCAGAATATCGGCTTTGTTTTCCAGCATTTCGCCCTCTTTAACCACCTCACTGCCCTGGGAAATGTTATGGCCGGTTTAACCCACGTTCTCAAGATGGGAAAAGAGGCGGCCAGAGAGAAGGCTATGGAAGAACTGAACCGGGTCGGTTTAAAGGACCATGCGAACAAATACCCGGCCGAATTATCCGGCGGGCAAAAGCAGCGGGTAGGTATCGCCCGTTCTTTGGCCATGGACCCCCTGCTGATGCTTTTCGACGAACCGACCAGCGCCCTGGACCCCGAACTGACCGGAGAAGTCCTAAAGGTCATGCAGGACCTGGCCAGAGACGGTATGACGATGATCGTGGTCAGCCATGAAATCGGTTTTGCCCGCAGCGTGGCTGACAGAATCATTTTCATGGAACGGGGAAAGATTGTCGAACAGGGGCCTCCGGGTGTCATCTTAAAAAACGCCAGGGAAGAGAGAACCCGCGCCTTTCTTTCAAAAATTACCGAACTGTACGGAGAGGTGTAGGAAATCATGACTTTTCTCGAATACGCCCGGGAAATTGCACCGGTCTTAAGCCAGGGAGCCGTCACCACACTGATTTTCACCTTTATCGGCATGGGAGCCGGGTTTATCCTGGCTGTTCCCCTTTGTTTGTATCGAATCTACGGTGAAGGTTTCTGGAAAAAGATCATCTGTGGATATGTGGAGATCATCCGCGGGACTCCGATGCTGGTTCAATTGTATATGATTTATTACGGCCTGCCCAAACTTCTTCTGCCCATGGGCATCCGCATCACCCCTTTTGCAGCAGCTATTCTAGGCTTTGTCATTAACAGCACCGCCTATCAGATTGGTTACATGCAGGGAGGTTTTAAAGCGATTCCCACCGATCAGATCGAAGCTGCCCACTCCCTGGGGATGAAAAAATGGCAGACCGTTTTTCGAATCCTGGCTCCCCAGGGGCTACGCTTTTCTATCCCGGCACTTTCTAACGAGCTCATTTACCTGTTGAAGTACACCTCTTTGGGCTTCGTTATTCAAGCTCCCGAGTTGATGACCAAGGCGAAAATCCTCGCTTCGGATTACGCCCGTTACATGGAGACCTATATCATCACGGCTTTTATTTACATTCTGCTCACCTTTATATTTACCAAAGTAACAGATCTGGCGGAGAGTCGTCTTCGTATTCCCGGTTTCGAGTCCCACCGCATACGTTGATATGCCCGATCATCTTCATAGAAAAAGTTTCGGCTTTTCCCTTTTCGTAGATTTTGATAGAATAAATCCCGGCTTCACCAAAAGATTTCACCATGGAGAGAAAAAATAATGCATAATGTAACTGTTCGTGTAAAGGATGTCATCGGCAAGGGCTTCATTCCCCCCGAGTATCTGCCTCCTGGTAAAGATGAATACTACCTGCGCAATCAGCAGAATTCCGCAGCTCCCGATAAATGGCGGGCCTTGAGAAAAGAAGAAATCGAAACTCTTCTGGCGGGGGGCAATTCAGCGGAAAACTGGGACTTTCTCCTGGTAAGCAAGGAAGATTTCTCTCCCGAGAGAATCAGAAACAGCCGGTTTTGCGGCCTGGTCCGCCTGGGCCGTCTTCGGAACGCGATATTAGAACATCATGATCTCCAGGTCCCTACGGGGATCTACGACAGCCTGATTATCGATTGCGATATCGGGGATGATACGGCCATCGACAACGTACGGTACCTGGCCCGCTATATAATAGGCGACCGCTGTATCCTGAAAGACGTGGATGAGATGAGCACCACCAATCACGCAAAATTCGGCAACGGCATAATAAAGGATGGGGAACCGGAAGAACACCGCGTATGGCTGGATGTAATGAACGAGACCGGTTCGCGCGCCATCCTTCCCTTTGACGGCATGATAACCGCCGATGCCTACCTCTGGGCAAAGTATCGAGACGATACGGCTTTGCAGAAACGCCTGAAAGAGATCACCCAGAAGCGTTTCAGTTCAGCCCGGGGGCATTACGGCGTCATCGGTGAAGAATGTGTTATCAAGACTTCAAGAATACTCAAAGATGTTACCGTTGGTTCTCACTGCTACATTAAAGGGGCTAACAAGCTTAAAAATCTCACGATCAATTCATCCCCCGAAGAGCCCAGTCAGATTGGTGAGGGAGTGGAATTAGTCAACGGTATCCTGGGATACGGATGCCACGTTTTTTACGGCTGTAAAGCCGTGCGTTTCGTTATGGGTGACAACTCCCACTTAAAATACGGTGCCCGGCTGATACATTCCGTCCTGGGAGACAACTCCACAGTATCCTGCTGCGAGGTGTTGAACAACCTGATCTTTCCGGCTCATGAACAACACCACAACAATTCCTTCCTGGTCGCTTCGGTGGTCCTCGGCCAAAGCAACCTGGCGGCCGGCGCTACCGTGGGTTCAAATCACAACAGCCGGGCGAACGATAACGAAATCGTCGCCGGCCGCGGGTTCTGGCCCGGATTATGCACTAGCCTGAAACATTCCAGTGTATTCGCTTCCTTTGTGCTGATCGCCAAAGGAACCTATCCGGCGGAAATGAATATCCCCCTGCCCTTTTCCCTGGTGGGAAATAACGAAAAAGCAGGAGCCCTGGAAGTTATGCCGGCTTTCTGGTGGCTCTACAATATGTACGCCCTGGCACGGAATTCCTGGAAGTTCCACCATCGGGATAAAAGAATGCGGAAAATACAACATCTGGAATTCGACTTTCTGGCTCCCGACACGGTGGAGGAAATCATCCGGGCCCGGGAACTCCTGGAAATATGGACCGGCAGGAGCTTCGGAGTATCTCCCGGGGAAGGTCCTAAGGATATAGGCAGGGCTCTTCTTTCCGGCAAACGAGACTATCGGGAAGACCTGGTAGTTACCGGGGAAGGCATGGAAAAGTCCCGCCGTTCCGTGATAATTCAGAAACCCAGGGAAGCCTACAGGGCGTATGGAGATATGCTTCACTACTACGCAGTAAAAAATCTTCTTGCCTGGCTTTCCGAGCATCCGGAAGCCGGTTTTAGTGAACTGAAGAAACAATTCTCCTGTTCAAGATCCGCCTCCTGGATTAATCTGGGTGGGCAGTTACTAAAAGAAGAAGACGTGGATCTTCTTCGCCAAGATATTGCGCAAGGAACCCTGGCGGATTGGGAAGCCGTTCATCAGCGATACAATGCTCTCTGGGAAAAGTATCCACTGGAAAAGCAGAAACACGCCTGGGCTGTTTTCTGTCATCTGCAGGGGACGGAGGAACCCACTCAAAGCCAATGTATCCAAGCTTTGGATGGCTGTGTTGCCATTCAGAAATATATTCGCGATCAGGTGTATCTTTCGAGAAAAAAGGACTATGAAAATCCCTTCCGACTGGCTACCTACAGGAATAAAGAAGAAATGCTGGCCGCCATCGGCACCGTGGATGATAACAGCTTTATTAAGCAAGTAAATAAGGAAACGGATGATTTTATTGCCCAGGTAAAGGCAGCTAAAGAAAAATTATCTTAAGATTGATAAAGAAAAGGAGAATTGAGGATGAATCGAAAGGATGGAAAATACACTTCCTTCGCTCTGACCAGAGAAATGATGGATGTAGTGGATGTTGTCAAAGGTTTTGATCCAAATCAAACCACCCCGGTAGCCGAAAACCTTCGCAAAGCCGGAAAACTTCTTCTTACAGGCGAGGGGTCCAGCAGGATATTCCCCGCGAAGAACGCCATTAGAAAAGCCCTGACCGCCGGGCTGCCTATACACATCATTACCGAAGGCTCCCGCCAAGCCGCCACCTACAAGCTTCCCGGATACGCCGTTTTCTGCGCTTCCAACTCAGGACGGACAAAGGAAGTTGTTTTATTGGCAAAAAAAGCCGCAAAAGAGGGAAACCAACATATTTTCGGGCTATCAGCCAACAGTGGTACTCCTTTGGAAGAGGTTTGTTCAAAAACCTTTGTCCTCTCCTGTGGATGGGAACAGGCAGTAGCTGCCACTAAAAGCGTTCTTGAACAGGCATTATTTTATGAATCGATTCTCCATCACCTGGATGGAAATTCCAACGGCATCGACACGAAAGCACTGGCCGAAAACCTGGAGAAAGCTCTTACCCTTTCCATTGATGCGAACATTATTAAAAAAGCCGTTCAGGCTCCAACCATTTATTTCGCCGGGTACAATGACGGTGTGGCTGAGGAACTTACCCTGAAGACAAATGAGATCACCAGGAAGAAATCGGATTACCTGGAAGGCACCTATGCCGTCCATGGTATAGAAGAGGTTATGGATTCCGAAGACATTGTTTTTGTCATTGATCCTATTGAAGAAGAAATACAGAAATTCCAGGAAGTGCTGGTAGACGGCGTAGGCCTCACCGTAGTTGCTATAGCGGATCATGATACCCCCTTCCCGACAATTCGCGTCCCCTCCGGTGGATCGATGAATCCGTATATATTTCTCTGTGCCGGATGGAATCTCCTGGTAGAAATCGGTCTTTCCCTGGGAATCAATCTTGATAAACCGGAAAGAGCCAGAAAAGTTGGAAACGAACTTATTCAGTAACCTTATACCGGGGCTGGAAACGGCCCCGGAAATCCCGGTTGAAGGAAATTTTCCTGGATCAATCGTCAAAATTCCTTCAGACTCAAGAAGATGATTTTTCCAGCGCCTTTTTAGAATAGTCTTTGATACGTTTTACATCTTCTTCTTCAATAGTGGAAAATTGTATACCAATCCGATATCCCCCCTGGTCCTCCTGACACCGGACAACGATACCCTCGCATCGTACAACCTCGGCATCCTTCCCTTCAGGAAAGTTGAACATGAGAAACAACCTGGATCCGGTTTCCACATTACTCTGCGACCTGCAGAGCATGCCTGTTTCGCTGATGTTTACTCCCTCCATGGACAAGTAGGTTTCCCGCGAAAAGGATACTTCAATAGCCTGGCAGATATTAAACCGTATATATTTTCGTCTTTCTTTCAACTCTCCCCCCTTTTCAGAGCCTAGCAACATTTCTATCCCGTTCTTTGCTGTTTCGGTCTAGAATAATCTACAGTATAGAGCCAAGACAGTAGTTTTTCAAATCTGATTTCCATGTTTTTATCGGTTCGTTTATTCTAAAGCAAAGACTGCTCTTCCAGAAGAAGATTATCTTGCACACAAGGAAATGAATAGCTATACTGCAGTTTCATCTTCACAGGACAAACAGATCCGAGACAATTAACAGGGAGGCTTTATATGGAAAAAGCAAAACTGCATCTGGAATCCCAGATTATTGAATTGCCGATTGTCACCGGAACCATGGGTGAAAAAGGCATCGATATAACGAATCTGAGAAACGAAAGCGGCTTTATCACCCTGGATAACGGTTACCAGAACACAGGAAGCTGCAAAAGCTCAATAACCTTTGTTGACGGTGAAAAAGGCATCCTGAAATACCGAGGCGTGGATATTTCTGAATTGGCGGAAAAAGCCATGTTTACCGAGGTTGCTTATCTCCTCATTAATGGGACCTTCCCCAATGCTGAAGAAAAAAAAATCTTTTCCACCCAGCTTACTGAAAATTCCATGCTTCACGAAGATATGATAAAATTCTTTCATTCGGTCCCTCCTACTGCACACCCTATGGCGATCCTCAGCACCATGGTCAACGCCATGAGTATTTTTTATCCGCAGTACTTCGTGGAACAGCAGAATGATGATGTCTATAAACTAATGGCCGCCCGCCTTATATCGAAGATCAGAACCATTGCGGCTTTTTCTTATAAAAAATCTATCGGTGACCCCTTTGTTTATCCTCGGCATGACCTTCGCTATTGCGGGAATTTTCTCAACATGATGTTTCATAGCCCCGTGAAACCCTATGAAATCAGCCCTGAAGCGGAACGCCTGATGAATATGCTTCTCATTCTGCACGCCGACCATGAACAGAACTGCAGCACCTCTACCGTCCGCCTTGTCGGTAGTTCGAAGGTCAATCTGTATTCCTCCGTCTGCGCCGGTATCTGTGCTCTCTGGGGACCTCTTCACGGTGGGGCTAACCAGGAAGTCATTGAAATGCTCGAGCATATAAAGAAAACAAACATGTCTATAAAATCGGTAATTGAAAATGCGAAAGATAAAAACTCAACCTTCAAGCTTTCCGGTTTCGGTCATAGGGTATACAAAAATTTTGATCCGAGAATGAAGATTTTGAAGAAAGAAGCCCAGGCTTTTCTCGCAAAAAGGAAGATCTCCGATCCCTTAATGAATATAGCCTTGGAACTTGAAGAAGCCGCCCTGAAAGACGATTTTTTCATTGAAAGGGGATTGTATCCCAACGTGGATTTTTACTCCGGCATTCTCTATCGAGAGATGGGGTTCCCCACGGATATGTTTACTGTTCTGTTCGCCATGGGCCGGATGCCTGGCTGGATCGCCCAATGGAAAGAAATGCACGACAGTGTACCCTTTAAAATAGGGCGCCCCAGGCAGATTTATATCGGGCCAAAGGAAGCGCATTACCCTGAGAGTCAGTAAAGAAAGCTAAAGGTCTTCACCCTTCGACTCATCTTATGGCGATTATAGCACCATACTAGATTTCGGGCTGAGGGGATACCGAAGGTGCGCCGCAGGCATGCGCCAGCAGCCCACTCATTACGATTGTAACACTACAATAATTTTCGGCCTGAGGGGACACCGAAGGTGCGCCGCAGGCACGCGCCAGCAGCCCACTCACTTTGATTATAACACCATAACAGATTTCGGGCTGAGTGGACATCGAAGATGCCCACTCATTACGATTGTAACACTACGATAAATTTCGGGCTGAGTGGACTGCGCCAGCAGCCCACTCACTTTGGTTATAACACCATAACAGATTTCGGGCTGAGTGGATTTGAACCACCGGCCTCACGGTCCCGAACCGTGCGCGCTAGCCCCTGCGCTACAGCCCGAAATGCAACTATTCAGGTTGCTTTTTCGACGAAAAAAAAGTCCCCTGCGGGACTTTTACGGGAGCGACGGGACTTGAACCCGCGGTCCCCGGCTTGACAGGCCGGTGCGATAACCAACTTCGCCACGCCCCCAATGGATACTGCAATATATCCACTTGATTGTTCGATGTCAAGAGGTAAAATATAAAATCTAGTATGATTGACACTTCTTTCTGGGCATGCTACTGTTTCATATCACCCGAATCAGACAGTAGGAACGAGGCTATGGGGTCCAGAGAAAATCGCAGACGAAAAAGTAAACTTGCCGAAGATAACATTCGGAGTGTTGAAAAGAAAAAAAGCAGTAACAAGCTCATGTGGTTTGGCAGTCTTATTCTGTTGGTACTTATTGTAGTTACCTTTATTGGAGCACCGCTTCTCACCCAATTCAGTTCTTCTGAAAGGATAATCTTCGGTACCTATAAAGGGAAATCCATTGAATATAAGGCGGGAAATTATTTTTCCAAACAGCGTGATTATTTAGCCGATCAGATACAGGATTCCGAACGGGATTATGAGAACATCGAATGGCAGATATACCAGATCTGGAAAGAAGCCTACGATAGAACGGTACTCCATACCGCCCTCCTGGAACTGTCTGAATCCAGCGAAATGCTGATAACCGATGAACAGCTCGACCGTATGATCGTCGAACAGGGACCTTACCTGGTGGATGGAGAGTTCAGTGAAAGGCTTTATAACAACACTTCCAATGCTGAAAAACAGACCAACCGGTCTTTTATGCTGGAAAGTGTAAAAGCCGACCTGGTCCGTCAGGATTTACTAACCCCTGTCATTTCGGATGCGGAAGCGGATTTTATAAAATCCATGGCTTCCGTTGAAAGAAAATTTCGCTTTATCACATTTCCTTTTTCCGAATTCCCCAAGGACCGGATTGCAGCTTATGGAGAAGAAAACCGCGATTTATTCCGAAAGATATCCTTGAGCCGTATCACAATAAAATCCGATAAGAAAGCTGCCGAAACCGTATATCAGCAACTTCAACAAGATCCCTTGCTTTTTGGCGATCTCGCTCGTTCTCATTCCGAAGACGCTTATGCAGAAAAAGGCGGGGAAATGGGTTCGATCCGTTACTATTCCGCCTTGTCCATGTTCAGTGAGTCCAGTGATGTGGATTATATCTTCGATCTCCAGCCCGGCGAGGTAAGTAAGATAATCGAGGGACCTTCGGGTTTCATGATATACCGCTGCGACATTGCCGCCGGTTATGCCGATCTTACCAGCGAGTTGGAAATTCAAGAAGTCAGAAACTACATGGAGCGTTTCGAGCGGGGAATTATTGAAGACTATTTCCTTCAGGCTGGGGAGGATTTCCTTTCGGAAGCTGAAACCAACGGATTTGAGTCAGCGGCTCTCCTTCGTGGAAAACTGTATAAAGAAACCGATTATTTTCCGGTAAATTACGGAAATCTTGCCTTTCAATTTTACGGAACCGCCTATCCGGTCTTTCAGAGCATTACGGTGAATGGCGAAATCAATCAGCTCTTTCAATCCGCCGCCCGGGATCTCTTCTTTCTTTCCGCTATTCATTCCCTTAACGAAGGTGAATATTCCGAACCCCTGATTCTTGATGATAACATTGTGATCATGGAATGCACGGGTGTTAAAACGGTTCCCGATGAAGAATTGGAAATGCTTACCATGGTTTACCCGGCGGCGGTTCAATATTGGTACGACCAGGACTTTACACGACTGGTATTCCAATCTGAGGATTTCGAAGACAACTTTAATCAAGAATTTACGAGAATATTCCTGAGCCAGGAGCAATGAACACGGATATCCCCGGGCTTCTACCCCGGGGAAATGCCTTTACCATCGGCTATAAGGGCCGGCACCTTTATGCCGATCAAAACCCGCTTCAACGCTGCGAAGAAAGAGCTTCATCCTATATTATAGAGGACTATTCTCTTGTTCTCTTAGCATCTCCCCTTTTATGGTACGGCATTGACGTCTTATTGGAAAAGCTGCCTCCGCACTGTCATCTCCTCTGCCTTGAGTCTAATGAGGCTCTCATGAACCTGGGGCCCCCGGAGGAAAAAGCCTTTCTTCTACAGGATCCCCGGGTTTCCCATCTAAAAACTGCGGATGTAACCCAGGCGATCTCACTGTTGGAAAATCTTGGACCATGGCGTTTTCGAAGGTGTGTTCTCGTAACTCTCAACGGCGCCTACGCCCTCAACGCGTCACTCTACAGGAATTTCCATCAAGGTTTGCAGAAAAGTATTGAAACCTATTGGAAAAACCGAATGACCATGATACATATGGCGCCCCTGTGGATCCGTCATATCTTTCGGAATCTGATGCTTCTTCCTGAGCTCCGTGATGCAAAAACCTTTACAACAGAGCTTCCCGTTTTTGTCGTCGGTGCGGGGGAATCCCTGGAAGTCCTGCTTCCTTTTTTGAAAAGGCTTCGAAGCAAATTTTTTCTTCTCTCTGTGGACACAGCTTTACCGATCCTTCTATCAGAAGATCTTCTTCCCGATGCTGTCCTTTGTCTTGAATCTCAGGCAGCCAATCTTTCCGATTTCATAGGTTCATGCCACCTGGCAGTTCCACTATTCTGTGACCTTCTGGCGCATCCTGAAACCTTCAGACTCCTTCAGGGCGAAAAGTTTGTTTTTTTATCCACTTTTTCGCCGAATACATTATTGGAGAGGCTCGAGCTTACCGGGCTCCACCCTTTTTCATTCCCCCCCCTGGGCTCGGTTGGGGTTGCGGCAATTCATCTCGCTCTGCAAATTTCGAAAAAAGAAGTTTTCTTTGCCGGTTTGGATTTCTCCTTTTCTCCGGGAAAGACTCATAGCCGGGGAAGTCCCGAGCATCTCAAGGAGCTCTCATCTGCCTTCAGGCTTGCCCCATGGATCAGTTACAACCGCACTATTGAGTTTCCCGGGTACCCGGAAGAAGCAACAAACGGAAGGCCGGTGAAAACAACCCTGATTCTTGAAACTTACAGAAACACCCTGGCATCCATGATACAAAACACATCAAGAATCTTTAACCTGGGAGAACACGGATTGAAGATTCCTCATGCGAAGAATATTGACAGTAAAACGGCAGAAGGTATCATCTCGTCATATTCACCGATTCCGCTGCAAAAGGACTCACCGGATCTTTCTCCCAAATATTCACTGGATAAGGTAGTCCTTTTCTTACAAAAGGAATACGCTCTTTTACGGAAGGTATATAATCTGGGTTCAGCGTATCTTTCCATCGGTTCCGAGACCGCGAAAAAAACCTTTCTGGATGCTTTGGAACAGTGCGACTATCTTTTGCTTCATTTTCCCGATCCCCATCGAAAATCCGTTTGCGACACTTCCTTTACCGCCCGGGTGTGCACATCCGCAGGCCATTATATGAGAGTTCTTGAAAGTCTTCTAAAAATCTAAGCCCTATCGTTACGATTCGGTCTTCAGCACCGACAAAAAAGCCGACTGCGGAAGTTCGACGTTTCCTACCATCTTCATCCGCTTTTTCCCTTCTTTCTGTCGCTCTAATAACTTTCGTTTCCTGGTGATGTCTCCGCCGTAGCATTTCGCCGTTACATCTTTTCTGTACGCCGATATGGTCTCCCGGGCGATGATTGCGCTGCCCAGGGCCCCTTGAATAGCGATCTTGAACTGTTGTCGCGGGATTTCCTCTTTCAATTTTTTACAGGCTGAGCGGGCTCTCTTATCGGCTAAACCTTTATAGACCAGCTGAGACAACGCGTCCACCGGTTCTCCGTTGACAAGTATTTCCAGTTTTACCAGGTCGGTATCACGATAATCAATAACTTCATAATCGAAAGAGGCGTATCCGCGGCTGACAGATTTCAGTCGATCGTAGAAATCGAAGAGAACCTCGGCCAGGGGCATTTCATACACCAGTTCAACTCTTTTCTGATCAAGATACGTCAGGTTTGTCTGGACTCCTCGCTTTTCAAGACATAAATTGATAATTGCCCCCACATAAACCGATGGAGTGATTATAGAAGCCCGAATATAGGGTTCGAAGGTTTTTTCGATGTGGGACTGTTCGGGATATTGGCTTGGGTTGTCCAGATACAAGGTTTCACCGTTGGTCATATGGATCCGATACCTCACCGACGGCGCTGTCAGGACAATGGATAAATCAAATTCCCTCTCGATCCTCTCCTGCACAACCTCGAGATGCAGCAATCCTAAAAAACCGCATCGAAAACCAAAACCCAAAGCGGCGGAAGAGTCCTTTTCATAGGTAAGGGACGCATCGTTCAATCTGAGCCTGTCCAGTGCTTCATGGAGTTCTTCATATTGATTCGCGTCCACCGGATAAATGGAGGAAAAAACCACAGGCTTCACAACTTTAAATCCGGACAATCGAGCCTCACAGGGCCGATCTTTCTCCGTCACTGTATCCCCTACCCTTACATTGGTAATTGATTTAATGCCGGCGGTACAGTAGCCTACCATTCCCGCTGAAAGAGAGGGTTTTTTAATCAGGGCGATGGAAAAAATACCGGTCTCCTCGGTCTTGTAATATTTATCATTTGACATGAGACTGATTGACAAGCCCGGGGACAAGGTTCCTTCAAAAACCCGTATGCTTAGAATGACCCCCCGAAAGGAATCGTAGTGCGAATCGAAAATCAGGGCTTTCAGGGGCTGTGCGGCATCACCTTGCGGCGGGGGGATCCTTTTAACGATAGTTTCCAGGAGATCTTCTACCCCTTTACCGGTTTTTGCCGAAACCAGGCAAATATCCTCCGGATCCAAGCCCAGCTCATGTTCAATTTCCTTGGTCACCGTCTCAATATCAGCACTGGGAAGATCAATTTTATTAATCACAGGGATAATAACCAGATCGTGTTCCATAGCCAGATAGAGATTTGCCAGGGTTTGGGCTTCCACACCCTGACTGGCGTCGATGAGCAACAGTGCGCCTTCACAAGCGGCAATAGCTCTGGAAACCTCATAGCTGAAATCCACGTGCCCCGGGGTATCAACGAGATTCAATTGGTAGGTTATGCCGTCCTTCCCGGTATATGGCATGGTTACCGGCTGAGACTTTATAGTGATGCCTCTTTCTCTCTCAATATCCATGGTATCGAGCATTTGATCCTTATAGTCCCGTTCCTCAATAATGCCCGTTTTTTGTATGAAACGATCGGCCAGAGTGGATTTTCCATGATCGATATGGGCGATGATGCAGAAATTCCTTATGTATTGTTGGTTCTTTCCCATGAGGCCACTATATACAAGAATCACCCGCTGTTCAATGAGGTTCAACCTTCAGGAATCAAGGATGCTTCGAATTTTCCTGGCCAGGTCATCCGGGTCGAAGGGCTTGCTGATAAAATCCAAACCGTTTACGTTTATTCCTTTTTCCTGCAGCATCGAAGGGGGGTATCCCGACATAACCAAGGTTCTGAACGTAGGCAGGGATTTCTTTAACCGGGCGGCCAGCCTGTCACCATTAATATGCGGCATGATTAAATCGGTTAACAGGAGATCGAAAGCTACATGCTGTTCTTCCACCAGGAGAAGAGCTTCTCCGGCGTTGCTTACTTCGATAACCTTGTATCCCCGTTTACTGAGAATCGTATGAACGGCTCCCCGCAGAAGTTCTTCATCTTCCACCACCAGGATCCGTTCCGATCCATAGCCGGGGGCATCACTCCCCTTTTCTTCCCGCTCCTCGGTATCCAAGGCTTCAGTTACCGGAAAATAAAGGAAGAAACTTGTTCCTTTTCCTAGAACACTTTCAACCCTGATATATCCTCCGCTCTGCCTTACAATTCCATAGACGCTGGAAAGTCCAAGACCGGTACCTTTGCTTTCCGGTTTTGTCGTGAAGAAGGGTTCAAATATCTTATCCAGATTTTCTTCAGGAATTCCTGTTCCCGTGTCTTTTATGATTAGTTCAGCGTATAATCCCGGCTCATTGCATTCCCCCAAAGGCAGGGTTCCGGTGTCCAGGAACATGTTTTTTGTCTGGATAGACAGGGTGCCTCCGCCTTGCATCGCATCTCTTGCATTCACCACCAGATTCATCAGTACTAATTCCATTTTAGAGGGGTCGATGTAAACTATTGATCTGTCGGCCCCGGTGGAGATTGACATTCTTATATCGTCGGTGATAAGCCGCTTGAGCATCTTTTCCAGATCCCGGATTAAAAGATTCAGATCAATTTTCTCCGGCTTCAATACCTGGTTCCTCGAGAAGGCCAGTAATTGCCGGGTTAATATAGAGGCTTTCTGGGTAATCTTTTTAATTCCGTTGATCTCGCCCTCTACCGATTCTTTAGCCTCGTTTTTATCTTTCATAATGGAGGTGTACCCCATGATCACGGTGAGGATATTATTAAAATCATGGGCCAGCCCCCCGGCAAGCCTTCCTATGGCTTCGAGTTTTTGAGCCTGCTGCAGCTTCGTCTCCAGGTCCTTTCGTTCAGTCGTATCGATGATATAACCCTTTACTTCCTTGAGTTTTTCCGAATCATCGAAAGAGCCAATGACATTAGCCAGCACGGTAACGACTCTACCGTCACAGGTTTTCAGTTCCGTCTCAAATAATCGAAGTTTTTTTTCCGAATAGATCCGTTCCCAGAAATAATTTTTATCTTCTTCACTCAGAAAAAGGTGGTTAATATTGACAATTTTCCCGGGATTCCCCTGGCGTTTTCCAAATATTTCCAGAAAGGCTTCATTACACATCAGGATGGTTCCGTCTTCTCCGGCGATAAAATCTCCTGAAAGATCATCCTCGAAAAGCCGCCTGAAGCGTTCTTCACTATACTGCAACTGCTGTTCCAGGCGGTGCCTGTACAGAGCCATCTCGATGGATATCTTCAATTCTTTCTGTTCAAAGGGCTTGATAATATAACCGAAAGGTTCAGTAACTATGGCTCGTTCTATGGTCGAATCATCAGCGTAAGCCGTCAGGAGAATAACCGGAACGCCATATTTCTTTCTCACCGCCCGGGCTGCCTGTAGACCGTCCATGGCCCCCTGCAGATGGATATCCATGAGAACCAGATCCGGATTCAGTTCTTCAAACCGGGCCAGAGCCTCTTCCCCGGAGGAGACTATGTCCACAGTTTCATAGCCGGCTTTTCTTACATTGCGCCGAATATCAAGGGCGACGATATTTTCATCTTCAACTATTAATACCCGGGATGAATCCATCAGGGTGTATTGTATACTAGATAGAACTCAAGGGAAACACTTGAAACAATATATCTTTTCGGCACTACCAGGTTTCATTATGGAGAGTCCACTCCACCGCATGCTGGATAAGTTCATTACTGTTATGAAGTCTTAATTTCTTTTTAAGATTCGATTTATAGGTTTCTACTGTTTTAACGCTGAGACATAATTTTGAAGCTATTTCACCGGTGGTTATTCCGTTGCCGATCATTTGAAATACTTCCAACTCTCGGTCGCTTAATACCGAAATGGGAGAAACCTTATCTTTTCCCCGGGAAGTCATGCTCTCAAGCATTCGTGATTTCATTCCGTCCGACAGATAGACTCCGCCTGAAAGCACCTGCCGGAGCGCGGTCAGAAGATTCTCAGTGGCTTCCATTTTCATAATGAATCCCTTTGCTCCTGCCCGCAGGGCTCGTTCAGCATAGAGTTTTTCATCATGTAAGGAAACGACCAGCATGGGCAGCTTGGGGTATAACCGAGCAAGGTCTTTAATCAGTTCAAGACCGCTGCTGTTCTTGAGAGACAGGTCAATGATGACCAGATCCGGTTTATGTTTCTCCATGGCGTCCAGGGCTCCGGCAGAGTCTTCAGCCTCCCCTATTACTTCAAGATCCTCTTCCAGATTAATAAGCTGAATGAACCCTTTTCGCACGATAGGATGATCATCCACGATGACAATACTATGTTTCATACCAACTCCCCCTGTAAAGGAACGCGACAACGGATTGTTGTTCCCTTTCCTGATTTACCTTCAACTGTCAGGTCACCCTGGATCATATCGGCTCTATAATGCATAATACTGATGCCCATGCCGCTGGAAGTCTTCTTCTCCAAGCCCTTTCCGTCATCTTTTATTGTCAGAATCAACTCATTTTTCTCTCCAATAAGAGATACGGATATCAAGGAAGCACCGGAATGTTTTACTGCGTTATTCACGGCTTCCTGAGCGATTCGATACAGTTGAATGGCTATGGTGGTATCCGGTTCCCGGTGAGAAGAGTCCACGACCAGTTTCGCTTTTATTCGGTAAAGCTCTTCCACGGTAGATACAAGGCATTTCAAAGCTTCTCTTATTCCCTCGGTTTCAATGATGGGCGGAGCCAGATTTTTAGCCAGATCCCGGGTTTTCTGAACGGCTTCCTTTAAAAGATCGGAGATCTGCGATGTCAGGATCAGAGCTTCCGGGTTCCCATCTTTCTGCAAGCTGTTTTCCAGGAACTTCATATTGAGCAGAATACCGGTTAGATGCTGCCCAAGACTGTCATGCAGATCCTGCCCTATTCTGATGCGCTCTTTCTCACTCATCTCCAGGACGGTGGTTTCCAAATGCCGTTTCTCGGTTATATCCCTGGCGATAACTGAAATACCGTTTAAAATACCTTCCTGCGTATAGATGGGCGACATCATTAGAGAGACATGCAGGATCGAACCGTCTTTTTTCACCCTGATTGTTTCAAAGGAATCATGATGAGCCCCTTCGTTCATCGCCTCCAGAAATCCAGGGAAGGGATCGGGGAGGAATGACGGGGTTAAGGCGATAAAGCACTTTCCAATCATTTCATCCGCCGAATATCCGAACATTCGCTCCGCCGCCAGGTTCCAGCTATTGATCACCCCTTCCATGGATAAGCTTATAATTGCGTCATCGGAATACTCAACAATCGAGGCTAACCGGGACTGTAATTCGTATTGTAACCGTTGCTGCTCACGCAGCTTTTTTTCCATCTTATGTTTAAAAAGAGCCATCTCCATGGTGGACCGGAGATCATTTACATTGTAGGACTTGGTTATATATCCGTAAGGCAGTGAATGCTTCGCTCTATTGAGGGTTTCCTTATCAGAATAGGCGGTTAAAAAGATTACAGGAAGATCGTACTGTTTCCGAATCGCATCCGCCGCTTGAATACCGTCCATCTCGCCTTTCAGCTTGATATCCATGAGGATTAAGTCAGGCTGTTTCTCTGTGAGGTATTCCAGGGCTCCTTCGCCGGATTTCTGCCAGGAAAGAACTTCATATCCCAGGGAATCGAGGGTATTGGCGAGATCCATGGCTACAATGGCTTCGTCTTCTACCACAAGAATCGAATCCTTCACCATTTTCTATCCCCCTAGATGAAATTTGCTATCTCAAGATATGTGGCTATCTGAATAACGCTTTCGATAAACCCGGCTTTTCTTTTTTTGATCCTGATCTGTACCGCGGCGTAACCTTCTTTCTCTTCCACCACCCAATCTCGAATGGAAAAAGGATCGTCGAGAGATATTCCCAGCTCGTCGGCGGAAAAACCAGAATACACCCTTTTGACAATGTAATTCTGCTCTAAACCATTCTTATCGACTTTTTCGACTCTCATGCCGAAAAGGGGAACCAAGAGATTCTCCCGGGTATCCCGTTCGAAGGCGACCTCCATCGGAAGGGTCGGACGCGGGAGAAGTTGAATATATCCTGTTTGTTCTTCCTGATCACTGCTCCATTGCAGTTGTATCATAGTATCGGGTGAATATTTCAAGAGAATTTTATGAACATCCCGTACCAGAGAGACCTCTCTTCCGGCCACATGGGTAATGATGTCTCCGGGAAGAATACCTGCCCTATGAGCCGGAGAACCCGGAAGGAGATACATCACTTCCAACCCTCGATCGGCTTTTACAACCATGGCTCCTATCCATGGAAGGCTATACTCTCCATATTGAAAGAGCCCTGGAACAAGAGGGGTCAGCCACTCCGACGGTATGGCAAAATTGACCCCCTCAAACTGCTCTATGCCGGCAAAAACAACCCCCACAAGTTTACCGGCTTCATCTACCAAGGGTCCTCCGCTGTTTCCTGAATTTATGGGTACATCTACCTGGAGAACATCACCCATTTGCAATAATTCCCGGTCTCTGGCAGATACAATGCCCGAGGTAATGGTACTCTCCAATCCCGCCGGTGATCCGATGGCATAAATTTTATCTCCCGGTTCAGGGATAACTTCTTCCTCAAAGAAAAAGGTATAATCCGACTCTATTTCAGTTTTTAAAAGAGCTATATCGAATACCGAATTCCATCCTACCACCCGAGCCGGGATCCGAACGGTAGGGTCATCCTCCGGCCGCACGTAGAGGCGGGAATACCCCTCATATTCAGGATCCACCTCGGATGATATAACATGGTAATTGGTGATAATATATCCCCTCGAATCGATAAAGAAGCCGCTTCCCACCACCCGCTCCGGGTAGCCCACACCGGATATTAATTTTATACCCCGGTTCACCCAAATTGTTACGGTTCCTCCCAGCATACTCGAAGCCGTACCGGTACTGTTTATAAGGGGCAGATATCTATCCGGCACCTGCAGTTGCAGATTTTCAAGCATCCCGGCAATTTTTTTCAAAGCCGCGGCATTTCTCTGCTGCAGAGCCGCTTCGCCGAAAAGCAGAATATCCTCGCTGCCGACCTCACCAACCAGTGATGCTTCGAAAAACCGCATGAGACCCACGGTAGTTTTATCTTCAGCCAAGGCTTTTTTGGCAGCGGACATCAAGAGATCGCCTTCAGAAAGATCTCCTGGCACCCTTTGGTTCAGACACAACAGAGATTTTCTCAGGGTCAGGGCCCTTGAGTATTCTTTTGCCTTCAGTGAACTGAGATAATCCTCCGTCAGATTGTTTAAGGCTCTCGTATCCAGTTCATCCAAGGAACTTTTCAAATCACCGCTTAAGCTCCTGGTTCTCCTCAGGGTATCGATGTCCTGAAGCACTTGAAGATTTTCCTTTTGTTCCAATAGTTGTTCCAGTCGCACAACCGTGGCTTCGTCAAGCTCCGGGATATCCGCGTTATAGGGATCAGCACTCACACAAGAAAAAAGGAGAGCGGATAGAAGAATCAGCATCGTGGTAACTACAGACCGGTCTGCTACTATCGTACTTCTCGCCATCGGCTTCCTTCCCGGGTGTAGGTAATTGGAGCGGTCTCTTTGTTCATGTAATACTCCAAATAGCGCTTTCCTTCCTGATAATACTCCCGGATATCTATAAAGCCGTTCTCATCGAAATCCCACTCCTGGACCGGGTATTCTCCGGGATAATAAAAATAATCAGTTATCCCGTTTTTATTTCCATCATACTGCATCCCTGTAAGGACACCCTGCTGAAAGAGCAGCCGGGTCTCATAATAACCGTCTTGATCCAAATCCATCACTCCATCGGTCGGCAGACCATCTTTCAACACCATGCTTTTATCCATACCCTGCTTCATGCTTTCGTGCTGCATTACCTCACCCTCGGAAGTATACACACGATCCGATGAACTAAGATCTTCCGCCATGGATACCACACGGCCGGCATGCCCCTCGATTTCTTCCTCCTGCAGAATCAATCGATCCGGGTAATAGGAGTAAATGGGAAATCCGGGGATTAGATTTTCCAACACGGACATAGACAAACCGTTTCGTAAGATATAGAGGTTCTTTCCTTCGGGAGTCCTCATTTCCACTGAAGCAAGAGATGGATAGCCGGCATATAAAAACCTGGCGCTCTTTCCGATTTCTGTAATATCCAGGGAAACAGGTATTCCCTCTTGGAAGGAAACTTCCACATGGATCTTTCCGTCCTTACTGCGAATGGACATTTCCACCGGCTCACCTTCACTGAATCTAGTTTCCGTGGTACCCGCATCGTCGTGAACCGCAGTGCTTATACCGCTGAATTGTGAGAACAGCTCTCGGATAACGGCCTTATCCTCTTCCGTCTGCAGATAGGACAAAAGGCGTTCTAGAGCCCTTGGTTGGTTGAAGAGGCCGTTCCGTGACAGATCCTCAAAATAATCCCTGGAAACCGAGGGTTCAAATCGAACCTTTTCAATAGCTACAAACAGATTAGTACCGCCTTTTTCGAGGTAATAATCGGTTATCACTTTTCGCTTTGCCAGATCGATGGTAGCTTCTAAAGCCGCCGGCAAGATTTCCAAGGGAACAGAACTCTCTCTCCTGACCAGAGTTTCGATAACTTCTGAACGATACGTGTCATCTAACCGCAAAAGGACCTGTTTAAAACGAAGGGAATTCGGAAAAAGACTATTTCCATAATGAGTAAGACGAAGGGCATCCTGCGTTTTTCCCGTTTTCTCCAAGCCTAGGATGTAGAAATAATAAAGCTCCTCATCCCCCAGAAAGGAAAGAAAGGGTTCATCCAGTAAGGCTGCAGCCTGTTCATAGGCTCCGGATTCATATAAAAACCGGAAAGCGGCTTCCTTCCCTTTCGAAGCGGAGAAAAAGTTCCAGGAGTCGTTTTTAAGGGCTTGAAGAAGCAGTGCGGCGGCTTCACCGGAACCGGCAAAATTCTCATAGAGGAGCATAGCCCGAACATAAAGTGCGTCGGAGTTGTGCGGGTTAAATTCCAGAGCTGTGGCGGTACAAGAATCCGCCAATTCGTAATGACCTTCCAGATACAGCTTCGAAGCTTCATCACTGTAAAGCCCGCTTATATCAAGATCCTGAGAATAAAGCGAAAAAACAGCTGCGATGAACAGCACTATAGTTATAACGGCACGTTTTAGCATCATGCTGTTTACCCGTACCTGCCGGTTTTACTCCTTTTTCTTATGAGTGTCTTTCGGCAGGTTTAAAAGTTCCCTGATTTGTATATCGTCCAAGGTCTCTTTTAACACGAGTTCTTTTGCCAGTTTCTCTAATTCGTCCTTATGTACCCGGAGAATTGATGTGACGTCTTCAAGACAGGAATGTAAAATTTTCTTCACTTCACTGTCGATTCTTTGTGCCGTATCTTCAGAATAATCCTTATGCTGAGCTATCTCTTTTCCCAGGAAAATCGGTTCGTCTTCCTGGCCGAAAGCGACAAAGCCTAATTCTTCCGACATACCCCATTCGGTAACCATTCGTCGGGCTAATGCCGTGGCCTGCTCAATATCGTTCTTCACCCCGGTGGTCGTCTCTTCATAGAATAAGCCTTCGGCCACATAACCGCCCATGGTGATCTTGATGCGATCCAACAGCCAGCTTTTCTTTCTTGAATAAGTGTCTTTCTCCGGAAGCGACATAGCAAGCCCCAAGGCTCTTCCGTGGGGAATAACCGTTACCTTATGTAACGGATCAGCGTTGGGCAGGTAATAGTGCAGAAGGGCGTGCCCAGCCTCATGATAGGCTGTGGAGAGCTTTTCCTCCGGAGAAATAACTCTGGACCTCCTGGCTATGCCTAAAAGAATTTTATCCCTGGCTTCTTCAAAATCCGCCATGGTTACGGTAGCCTGATCATGTCGGGCGGCGAATAAGGCGGCTTCGTTGACCAGATTTGCCAGGTCGGCTCCGGAGGTTCCCGGGGTGGCTCGGGCGACCCGTTCCAGATCAACCTCCCCATCCAGAGGTATCTTCTGACTGTGAATACGGAGAATATCTTCTCTCTCTTTCACATCGGGCATATCAACCACGACCTGCCGGTCAAACCGGCCGGGGCGAAGCAGAGCCGGGTCCAGGACATCCGGCCTGTTGGTAGCCGCCAGAATAATAACCCCGGCTTTGGTGTCGAAGCCGTCCATTTCCACCAGCATTTGATTTAAGGTTTGCTCTCGTTCATCATGACCGCCGCCGTAGCCCGCTCCCCGGGTTCGGCCGACGGCATCCAGTTCATCGATAAAAATAATACACGGGGCATTGCGCCGACCTTGCTCAAACAGGTCCCGCACTCTGCTGGCGCCCACACCGACAAACATTTCTACAAAATCCGATCCGGACATGTGAAAATAATTGACTCCGGCCTCTCCGGCGATGGCTTTTGCCAGGAGAGTCTTCCCCGTACCGGGCATTCCGACTAAAAGAACACCCTTGGGAATTTTCGCGCCGATCTTGGTGAACTTTCCTGGATTTTTGAGAAAATCCACGATTTCTTCCAGTTCGTATTTCGCTTCTTTCTGCCCCGCTACATCGGCGAAGGTCATCTTTGTGTCACTTTCCAAATACCGCTTTGCCCGGCTTTTCCCAAAACTGAAAGCTCGGCTACCGTTTCCCTGCACCTGCCGAAACATGAACCAGATGAAGATGAACCCGATAATCCACGGAAGGAACTCCAGGAATACCCTTCCCGGTGGAACGGTCTTATCCGCCCCTTCGATGGTTACCCCTTTTTCACGAAGGAGAATCATGAGATCGTCATCGAAATAGGGTATTTGCGTCTGAAATACCGCCGGGCTGTCTCCGGAAGATCCGGAAAAGGTTCCATGAATTTCTGTATTATCAAAAATTTTCACCGACCGTATTTGCCCCTGTTCGAGATAATCCATGAAAGTGGAATAAGGAATGGCCATGGAAGGCCCACGGTCGTTCATGGAAAAGAGGAGAATGAACATAACGATCAGCGAAAGAAGGAAAAAAAGAGCGAATCTATTATTTCCGAAATTCATTCCCGGTCGTTTCGGGTCGCGATTATTATCCTGGTGCTTGTTCTTTCCGTTATCCTGCATATTTATCCGTCTACCCATACCTCGGTTTGTATTCTATAGATCCGTTCACCGCCATGCTTCTCCCCAGTACTCCGGTAGCGATTCTTATACCCAAAAGGTTCTCCTAAAACCGCCACAATGCCTTCCCTGTCTTCCACGATGGGAATCATCCAGCGATGAGCTGGACGGACCTTCCATTGGGAAAACAAGGTATTCAGGTCCATCCGACCCCTTCCAATACGGAGTTTATCACCATCCCTCTTGGAACGTATGAGCAACGGCGGGGCTGCAACTCTCAGGGTTTCCTTCTCAATAAAAGGTTTATCTTCCCAGAGCCGCACATGAAACATAATCCTGTCAATCACCAGATCTCTTTCGGTATCTATAAGAATAACATACTGCTTTTTTTCTTCAAGTACAATATCCTCTTCCCAAAAAATAAAGCCCCCCCGGCGGATCGCTTGAAGCCCTTCCCAGCGGAAAAGGATACCCCCCTCTTTACCGTTCCAGGAAAGAGCCCTTTGGATCACCCGGTAAGGAAGTCTCGCCTTCTTCCGATCTCCTTTTGATCGATCGTAAAGGTCATACAACCACCTGATCCGAAGAGCCGGATGAGCTGCAATAAACTGATCGAAAGGAATCCGGTATCCCCCTTCCCAGGGCTCCCAGACCTCCATCGATTTCCCTGCAGTTTCGAGGAAATCCGCAGCAAAGGACATTTTTTCAGTAAAAGCTTCCACGGTATGGGGGTATCCTGGAAAAATATCCTCGATCACCGGCAACAGCTCTCTTCGAATCCGGTTCCGGATATAGTTCCCTTGCAGGTTTGTCGAGTCAAGGCTGTAAGAGAGTTCTCGAGACTCCAGGTAGTCCATTATTTCCTTCTTACGGACTCTTAAGAGGGGTCTCAGGACCTTCTGTCGGCGTTCCGGGATCCCTTTGAGCCCCTCCTGCCCCGACCCCTGGAAAAAGCGCATTATAAGGGTTTCCATGTGGTCATCCAGGTTATGTCCAAAGGCAAGATAGTCGCATTTCAATTCTGAAAGACAAGTCTCCAGAAAACGATATCGGTATTCTCTCGCCAGGTCTTCTACGGATCGTTCCAGGCGCCGGGCCTCCGAAGCTAGTACTCCTCCCGGTACTCCATGTATTTTCAAAGGGAGCCCGGAGGTTTCGGCAAAGTGTCGGACAAACTCTTTTTCCCGGTTCAATTCTTCTTCGCTTCGTATGCCATGGTCGAAGTAAGCCAGAAAAAGCGCTCCCGGCCTTTTCAGGGATAAGAAAAGCGACGCCAAAGCGACGGAATCGGGTCCACCGGAAAAAGCCACTAAGATCGAGGCCTTAGCAGGAATTCTTTGGTTTCGCAGGTATTGGTTAAGAATCCCGAGGAGTTTGTTTTCGATTGATTTCATGCATCACCTGCTCTAAACCGTTATCGAGCAGTTCGATAATACCCCGGGCGGCGGCCTCTTGGGCGGAACGAATCAGGGCTTCATCCTCCGCATCAGGGCGGCCTAAAACAAAGTCCACCACCTCTGAGGTCAACTCCGGCCGGCCGACACCGATATACATGCGGGGAAAGTCTGATGAACCTACAGCCTGGATGACCGATGTAATACCACGATGCCCTGCACTGCCGCCTTTCCTTTTCAGCCTGATTCTGCCGGGTTCCAGGTCCAGGGTGTCACAAACAATCATCATTCGGTCAAGAGGCACGACAAAACGCCGGAGAAGAGACGGAACTATAATACCAGAATTATTCATATAGGTAAGGGGTTTTACCAAAATCAGGGTATGATTCCGCCAGACACCCTTTCCAAGCTCATAAGCCTTAAAAGGCTTTTTTTGAAGCCGGATTTCTGAAAGTTCCGAAAGTATATCCAGAACCCGAAATCCGGCGTTATGTCGGGTATATCGGTATTCCGCTCCCGGATTACCTAACCCAAGAACCAGTAGACCGGGCTTATTCAGCCTGCTCCTCACCTTCAGATTCCTTAGGAGCTTCCTCTTCCATTCCTTCTTCAGCTTCCCCGGCGGCTTCAGCTTCAAGCTCTTCAACACCGCGGACATGAGTAATGGTAACCACTACACTGTCTTCAGCGGCAAGGAATTTTACCCCTTCAATAGCTGGGAGCCCGGCTACGTGAATTGAAGCCCCTTCTTCCAGTTTGGTGATATCCACTTCAATAGAGGCGGGGATATTCTTCGGAAGACATTCCACTTCAATTTCATGCATAAGCTGCTCTTGAACTCCACCTTCTCTGGCCCCGATAGCAGTTCCAATCAGATGAATGGGCACGTGGGTTTTTAAGAGCTTTCCTTTCTCTATCTCGAAAAAGTCGATATGAAGTATACTTCCCGTCATGATATCTTCCTGGTAATCTTTCACCAGGACATCGAAGGTTTCTCCTTCCATTTGAAGTTGAATGATTGTATTCTCACTGACAGTGTGAAATTTTTTATGAAATTCGTGGCTGTCCACTGAGAGAGTACGCCCTCCCTTAGAACCGTACATAACCGCCGGGATCTTGCCTTCCCGACGAAGCCTGCCGGCGACGTGTTTATTGAATTTTTCTCTTGTAAACCCTGTCAAGGTTTTTTTATCCATTTCACTGCTCCTTCATGATTCTGCATGGTTTTATCTATGATACTGGGACGGCAGGATTCGAACCTGCGAATGCCGGTACCAAAAACCGGTGGCTTACCGCTTGCCTACGTCCCAAAGATGTAAACCGATACTCCTGGTACCGGTATGTGTAATAAGGAATTTAGGGTACTTAGATCCGGGATTTATGCTTCCGAGGTGTTTCCTTCCAAAGTCTTTTTATACTCATCCAAAATTCTGTCCTGCAGCGCACCGCGGAAATCCGAATTTATGGGATGAGCCACATCTTTGTATTCACCAGTTTTGGTCTTTCTGCTTGGCATAGCAATGAAGGCCCCGTTTTTCCCCTCGATGATCTTCACATTATGAATGACGAAGCAATCATCAAAAGTGATTGTAACATAGGCTTTCAACTTACCGTCCGCATTTACCTGCCTGATCCTGATGTCGGTGATATCCATATACATCTCCTTGAGTGCATCCTATTCCGGCCCCTCTATTGTAATATGGCATTGTATAATCTAGCAAGCATTTTTACTGGGAACAATTTCGCTTTGCCGAAGCCTTCACTACAAGCTTTTCTCAGGGTTTCTTCCTCAGGAAAGATGCCGAAGACAACTCCTCCTGTTCCTGTAAGCCCCGCATGGACAGCTCCACGGCGCAATAAAGCTTCTTTCACGCTTTTAAGAACCGAATACCGCTGAAATACCGGCTCTTCGAAGGCATTAAAAAAACGCCAGCTTTCCGAAGGCTTCCCCAGGTACATTTTTTCCAGTTCAGCCGGATCGGTTATTCCAGGTGGACCGGGTCTTTCATCTAACCAGGTGTAAGCCTCTGCCGTGCCGACTTTAATACCCGCATCTATAAGCAGGCACCACATATCCTTCTGGGATTTTACCGGTTTCACTTTCTCCCCTCGCCCGGTTACCAGAGCAGACGGAGACATCATGAAAAAAAGCACATCACTCCCCAAGGTAGCAGCAAGACGATACATATCTTCATCACCGAGAATGTTTCCCTTCATCCTGTTTAACAGCCTCAGAGTTCCGGCGGCATCACTGGACCCACCGCCAAGCCCGGCTTCCGACGGGATTTTCTTGTCCAAATAAAACTCCAGAGCGCACCGAATACCGGTAGTTTCACAAAACAGTCTTGCAGCCTTGAGCACCAGGTTATGCTGTGGAGGAATATCACAATTCCCTTGTATACCGCAATAATCTAACGATTTCAAAGAGCGAACCATGAGGGTATCGTACAGATCTACCATATGAAACAGGGATAGTATATCATGATATCCGTCTTCTCTTCGGAGACCCACTTCCAAATGCAGGTTAATCTTCGCCGGACAGTAGATGACCGAATCCCATCTCATGGCATCGGCATATTATACAAATATCCTCAGGACTGTCAAACCCCGGATAGAAGAATAAAAAAAACTTATGGAAGTTAGGGAAATAATAGTTGACATAAGTATTTTCTTATTTTTAGATTGAGCTAGAACCACTGAACACTGAAAACGGGAGTAATATATGGATCAATTTGAACTGTACGACAGAGAGAAAATTCTTCAGGCCTTTGTTATGGGAGAGGACGACCACGATACGCAAGGAAACGGGGACGATTATTACGAAGACGACTTCGATGACTTTGAGGATGATTTCGAAGACGATTTCGAAGACGACTTTGAGGATGAAGAAGACATGGAAGACGACTTTGAGGATGATCTGGAAGACGACCTGGAGGATGACTTCGAAAGCCTGGAAGATGACTTCGAGGATGAAGAAGATGATGAAGAAGATGATGACGATGATTTCGACTATGACGACGGTCTCGACTACGACGACTTTGATGAATGATAAATAACACTTCCCGTATGCCACAGTTTTTCAAGTTCGTAGAAACGGCGTGTTTCCTCGTTCATCAGGTGGATCACCGTAAAACCGCAGTCTATCAGGATCCATCCCTCCTCTTCCACGTGTTTCTGCCGATGCAGAATTTCCAGATTTTGTGACGACAGAAAGGTTCTAATATGTTTTAAAATTCCTTTTACATGGGTTTGACTGGATGTGGTCGTAATAATAAAGTAGTCGGTCCATGAACATACCGCCCGCAGATCCAGCGCCAAAACGTCCGTTCCCCTGTGTTCCTCCAGAAGTTTTGCCAGGTCCGTCACCAGGTTAGTCTTTACAGTATCTTCCATCAAAATCTCCACCAAGAATAACAATCACATCGGCGGTCTCTTCCGCCTGTAAAGGATCGGAAGGAACATCGCTCCTGACCAGGTTGCAGTGAATCACCGTGGCAACACGCTGAGCTTGGGCGATGTCCCCCCGCCGGTCCACCACCTCGGTTTTTTCCACGCTGCGGTCTTCGGCATTGCCGATTTTCATGATATCATACCCGAAACTTTGAAAAATCTGCCCGGTGCGAGCAGCTAAACCGTTGATATTCGTCCCGTTAAGAATTTCAACGGTAACATTGAGTTCTTCATCACTGACAATGTCGATGTTCTCGATAGATTCCAGGGTTTGTTTTACCGTTCCTTTCAGGAGTTCACCGTCATAATGCCGAAATAAAAGCTCCTGGTCGTCTACCGTTCTTTTGACTCCCAGGACTCTCTGAAATACCATGCGCCCCGTATCGAGGCGCCTCATTTCTTTCACAAAGGTTTCAAACCCTCGCTTCTGCATATCGGTATGCACTAATTCCCAGAGATAGGGGAAAACCGTTTCATGGGACAACACATCCGCGTGTTCGCCCAAGGCCACCAGCAGGGCTTGAAGAAATTTCTCTCTCCTGCCGATACGGTCCGTGTCCGTATCCCCGCTTTCATCATAGGTAAGAAATGTCTTTACCTTTGCTCCATCGAGAGTCACGCTCCCGGAAGGCAAGAGGACAGCCTCCGCCCCCTCCGCCACATCTACCGGGTTGGCAATAAAAAGTTCCAGCCCCTCCAGCAGATCCACCAGGCCTTCAATATGATCCACGTCAATTTCCATATAGTAATCGATTTCCGTATTAATGATTTCTTCAATTTTTTCGATAAAGGCCTCAGGTTTTCCCCGTTTATACAGAACATCTATCCTGTCCATCCGTTTCAGGGAGGCTATGATATCTCCCGTGTTTCCGGGGATATCGAGGATGGCGGATTTGGCCGTTCCTGTATGGTAAAAAAGGACTTCAGAAAAAAGGAGTTCATCTTCCTGGGGAAATAAAAAAAGAATCGTCAGGGCTTCTTCCCGCTTTATCGCCTCACTGATAGTGTCCGTTCGCACGTGGTTGTAAAAAAATAAAACCGCCGCGGTTATGACGGCTAAGATGAGGACCAGAAAAATAATACTCTTATCAAACATCTTTGTTTTCTTCATAGTTGCATCCCACAAACCACCTCATCATACAGAAGAAGGGAGGATTTCGCAATGCGCTTCCCTTCCTTTTGCAGATAGTCAAAGGTACTCTCCAGTACCGCTTTAAGCATCCCTATCAACGACAAGGCCAGGAGTTCTTCTCTTCTTTCAGCCGGCAGCCAAGTACGTCCCGGCTCAAGAAAATCGGCCAAAAAAACGATCTGAGAAAGCAGCCCCATGCCCGGAGTTCCTGTCACATGATTTCGAATCGCCTCTAAAATCTCTTCATCTTCCTGGTGAAATAACTTCTTTGCCATGACGGCTCCGGCAAAACCATGCAGAAGGATGGGAAACTCCTGCCAAGCCTTGTCATCAGGCTCAGGGGTATCCATGCCTACAAGAGATCTCAGGTCTTTTTCCCGCAATTCTCGAGCACAGTCGTGAAGCAGAGCGGCATGCCAGGCCTTTTCCACGGGAGCTGAAAACTTCCGGGCCAGGAACACAGCGGTTTGCGCTGTCCGTAAGGAGTGTTGGAGCCTTTCCTGCGACAGGAAAAGGGAAAGGGTCTGGACTAAGGACTCGCCGCAGACCGGTTTCGGTGGGTTAACGGTACAACTCATGGGCTTCGATATAATCATACACCTCCGAAGGCAGAAGAAAGCGATAGGCTTCATCCGCTTTTATCCGCTTTCGGATATCCCTGGAAGAAATTGGTATAAGAAGATTGTGGATTTCCGTATGATCATAGGGGAAAGACTGCAAGGGAGTATCAGTTCTTCGGGCTATAATGAGATGGGCTATTTCGGCTAAAAGATCGGGATCTTTCCATTGGGGGTAACCTTCGACCAGGTCGTCACCGATAAGCAGCCCGGGTTTCTCTTTCGGTTTATAACGATCGATAATATCCCGCACCGTATCGATGGTATAAGAGACCCCTCCCCGGCGTATTTCGCAGTCATCGACGATAAAATCACTTCTTATAGTTGCCAGGGTAAGCATGCGTAACCTTTTAATGGGGTCCGCCAGACGGGCATCCGGTTTATGCGGCGGGATAGCCGCGGGAACGAAGACCACCGTCTCACAGGAAAAGGTTTTCCGCACCTCTTCTGCCAGGTGCAGGTGCCCCAGGTGGATTGGATTGAAACTGCCTCCGAAGATAACCAGATTCATCTAACCGTACTCTCCTTGAGAAAGGTTCGAGCCAGGTCCTCCAAGCCCCTGCCATCCATTACCGATACTCCGAGCACGGTATCCTTTGGGTATGCTTCGGTAAGCTCTTGGTAACGCTCCTCGGTTCCTGGCAGATCCAATTTCGTGCCGACTATTATCCTCGGGTGTTGAGCTAAGTCTTGAGAAAAAGACTCAAGTTCTTTCGACAGGAGCCCCACTGCCTGCAGATAGCGATCATCGGAAAGATCGATGATAAAAGCGAGGATTTTCGTACGGTCCACATGCCTCAGAAAGGTGATGCCCATACCGGCACCTTGTGAAGCCCCCTCAATCAGCCCGGGAATATCCGCCAGGACCCTTCGCTGGTCCCCTCGGACTAGCATTCCCAGATAGGGAATCTTGGTGGTAAAGGGATAATCGGCTACTTTGGGCGACGCGTTGGTTAAGGAGCCCAGCAGGCTCGATTTCCCCGCGTTGGGAAACCCCACAAACCCGATATCGGCAATAAGATGCAGCTCCACATGCACCCTGATCGCTTCGCCGGGTAACCCCGGCTGGGCATATCGGGGAGCTTGACGGATTGAGTTTTTATAATGCCAGTTCCCCTTTCCACCGGAGCCGCCTCTCAGGAAAACCCAGTTGCCCTCTAAAAGATCCTTCAAGACCTTTCCGGTTTCCGGATCTTTGATAACTGTTCCGGGCGGCACTTCGATAACCGCGTCGGCTCCGTTCTTCCCGTGCTGACGCTTTCCCCGGCCGTTTTCACCGTTCTCTGCCCGGTAAACGCGCTTCTGTTTGAGGTTTAATAGGGTTTTCAGGTTATTTCGGACGGAAAAGACGATATCACCGCCTTTTCCTCCATCTCCCCCGTCGGGACCACCACGGGGTACGTATTTTTCTCTTCGGAAGGAAATACATCCGTTTCCTCCGTCACCGGAGGAAACATCTATATAGGTTTCGTCGGCAAAGCCCTGCATATGGTTCCATTAACTGGTGGGGCTGATGGAAATATAACTCCTTCCCAGTCTTTTTTCGAAGGTTACGGTGCCCGCTGCCTTGGCGAAAAGCGTATCATCGCTTCCTTTTCCCACGTTGGTTCCCGGATGGAATCGGGTTCCCCGCTGGCGAACGAGGATTTCACCGGCTTTCACCACCTGTCCCCCGAAGCGCTTCACCCCTAACCTTTGAGCCGCGGAATCTCGGCCGTTTTTTGAACTTCCACCACCCTTTTTATGTGCCATCTCTAGGTACTCCTTTCTTCATTCACAACAATTTCTCCGGGGGCGTCACCGGAAAGATCTCTCAAGCCCCGGTACAGCAGATCGGATACCCCTTTCAACCAGCTTTGCTGATCCATGGGTATTTCCAGGACCTCCAGGTCCAGAACGCCTTCTTCCGGAGCGTTAAAACGCACCGTTAAAGCCGTGTTTGCTTCCAGGGTTCTAACTACGGTTCGCGTCAGAATTGTTACAGCTGCGCAGACAGGGCTGTTGCCCGAAGCTTCCCGGACGGCATGTCCCCGGACGATCATACGCCGAAGAATTCCCCGGTCATCGAGAAACAATCGCGCGCTGATCACTCCCCGTCAGGCCCCCGCGATTTCATTGACCCGGATATACGTGTGGGTCTGTCGGTGTCCCTGTTTCCGCCGGTAGTTCTTACGGCGCCGGAACTTGATAATGGTCACCTTCTTATCTCTTCTCTGGTCCTCAACCGTAGCGGTAACCTTTACCCCCGACAAATAGGGAGTTCCGACTTTCACGTCTTCGCCGCTGACCAGAAGAACAGAATCAAATTCTACCGACTCACCGGTCTCCCGGTCAAGTTTGTCAACCTTCAGCAAGGCACCTTTTTCAGCCTTGTATTGTTTTCCTTTTATCTCTACTAAAGCATACATCCGCGTTATCCTTAATATATAAAAATCCGGATTGAACCTAGCATAATCGGGCCGGAAGGTCAAGAGGTTCTACATGGTTTCCAGGAAGGGGATTCCCGTCAGGTAAAAAGCGTTGCGCAAGACCTGCCGAACCGCCAGAGCCAGGAACATTCTTGAAGCCACCAGGTGAGGATCATCGTTCCGCAGGACCGGGTAATCATGATAGTACTTGCTGTACACCTTGGATAAACGGTATAGATAGGCCGTCAGCACCGAGGGGTTCAATTCCCTTCCCGCTTTTTCCACCGCTTCCGGGAATTCAGCCAGGGTTTTCATCAGGGTACGTTCTTCTTCCAATTTCAGGAGACTTCCCTGAAAACTTCCCTGAAAAGATTCCGCCGTCATGAGGTTGTACTTTCTCTCCATGCTGGAAATCCGGGCTCCCATGTATTGAAGATAAGGCCCGGTGTTTCCGTTGAAGGATATCGATTCGGCGGGATTGAAGATCATATCCTTGGACGGGCTTACCTGCAAAAGGTAATAATGTAAGGCTCCCAGGGCTACCTGGGCCGCGGTTTCCTCCAGATCCTGTACATCATCCTCCCGTCCCTTCTGTTGGATCTCTTTTACCGCCATATCCACCAGGTCTTTCACCAGGTCGTCTGCATCCACGACCTTTCCTTCCCGGGATTTCATCTTTCCTTCCGGGAGATTCACCATACCGTAAGAAAGATGGTGCAGATTTTCCGCCCATTCCTTCCCCAGAAGGGATAAAACCCGGAAAAGAACCTTAAAATGGTACTGCTGTTCCGATCCCACCACGTAGATACAGGTATCAAAGGGCCAGTCCGTGTGCCGCTGGATAGCCGTGCCCACATCCTGGGTCAGATAAAGACTGGTTCCGTCACCCCGGAGAAGGACCTTTTTATCCAGATCCACATCTTCCAGGTCGACCCAGACCGTGCCTTCCTGGTCTCTGTAAAAGACACCGGACTGTAAACCTTTAAGGATCTCATCCTTGCCTGTTTTATAGGTTTCACTCTCGAAATAGATCCGGTCGAAGGATATACCGGTGGACTCATAGGTCTTACGGATACCCTCCAAGGCCCAGCAGTTCATTTTCTCCCACAGGGCAACCACCTCTTTGTCTCCCCGCTCCCATTGTCTGAGCATTTCCCGGGCTGCTTCCTCGGCGGCAGGGTCGGATTTTGCCCATTCGTTGTACCGGACATAATACTTTCCTACAAAATGGTCGCTTTTTATCCCTTCGCTTTCCGGATCCGTGGCATCGCCGAAACGTTGATAGGCCAGCATGGACTTACAGATATGGATTCCCCGATCATTGATAAGATTCACCTTCCGAACCTCGGCGCCGTTGGCTTTCAGAATCCGGGAAAGGCTTTCCCCCAGGATATCGTTTCGTAAATGTCCCAGGTGGAGGGGTTTATTCGTATTGGGGCAGGAGAATTCAATCATGATTTTCTCCCCCTCCCGGGCTGTGGTGGCACCGAAGGCGGAACCGGTCTGGAGAATCGTCTGGACCACCCGTTCCGCCAGGGTTTCCGCATTCAGGGTGATGTTCACATAAGGACCCGACGCTGCGAGAAGGTCTTTCCCCCCCCCCTGAGCTTCCAGAAGGTTCACAACATCCTGGGCAATACCTTGAGGGGAGGTTTTTAAGACCCGGGCAAAAGAAAACATGGGAAACGCCAGGTCGCCTATGGAGGGATCGGGAGGTGTTTCTACCGGCAGGCTATCCAGCACATCATCCGGGATAGAAATACTTTTTTTTTCCGCCAATTGAAGGAGAACCGACCTGATATGGCGCTTCCAGTTCTCCCGTATTGTATGCAACATTGAAGCGACTCCTTTTGTGGAAAAAAATCCCTGGGAAGGTTCTACCCTATCGGTTGGGAATATGCAAGAGTCTTGAAAAACCGGGAGAAAGTCACTGCACTTCTTTTCGTTCGGTGGCCTCATTATCAAGAAAACTTCTCAGAAGAGAAACGGCTGTTTCGATTTTCTTATGCACACCGCTCAACCGAACGATGAAACTCACATTACTCCGTTTACCAAGGTACCCGATATTTGAGAGGGTATCGTACCTCCCCCCTTTTTCCCCGTAAACGATGCCTTTCAACACCTTTTCCATCAGCTCCAGATGTTTCAGCAGGGCTGCGATTTTTAATCCCAGATCCTTGTCTACTACCTGAAGAATCGCGGCAATCTTGCGAGCCCTCTGGGGTTTTGTGATTAATTCTTTTTCCACCAGAGCGATAAGCTTTCCCCTTTCGCCCTGTTCCGTGAGTTGCTCGTCGAAGGATATCAGCTCGTCACAAGCCTGGGTGATCTGATTATACGCCTCGGTAAATTCTTCCCGGTTCTGCTCCTTATAAAATTCTCCGTCGATGAGGACTATCTTTAAGGTGGGATTTATATCCGGCAGAAAAACATTCTGGTAAAACCCTCGCAGAAAGGCGTAGCTTTTTTCATAGCGTGGCGTGATGCCATAGCCCCACGCATCGAACCGATACCTGGCATGAGAAGCAATCGATTTCTGCTTAAGAAAAGCGGCGGCTTTCTGCGTCAAAGCGTTCATTTCCCTTCGGCTCAGAAAATACTGATACCCGTCGTTCAACCGGTTGAACCAGAACTGTCGCAGCAGCATCAACCAGTCTTCTCCACCGGTACTTCTTCGGGGAAAATACGCGGTATTGTGTTTATACAGGCGAATAATCTGTACCAGGGGAATTGTCCTGGTAAAATCGGCGAACTGATCCAAAGCCTCCACAGCGGCGGTAACGAAATCCTGGGACTTTGTCTCATAGTCAAAGTCCTCTTTTTGCATATCCTCTCGGTATCGGTAGGTGATAAGTGCCTGAAAAAAGGCCTTGGCCGGTACGGCGGGGTAACTTACAATTAAATCGGCCAGGGCTGTAAGCTGGTTCATCACCTTTCCCAGATAGCAGATTTTTCCACTCCTTTCTGCCGAAGCTTCGAATTCCGCAAGGATTGTTCGGAAAGGAAAGAAGGTTACGGCTTTGACCCACGCGACCTTCCGGGCGTTGAGATACATCCTGTCATGCTCCGATTGCTCGATAGTATTCAGCAGGTCCTCCATCTTGAACTCAATCTCCCGCTTCAAGTTTGACGGTTCATCCGTTTCCAGTTGTCCCTCCTCCGACAGGGGAACCAAGGCTTCCTGCAATTCTCTTTGTAAATCCGGCATCTCCAAACCGGCGAGAAAGGCGTAGAATTCCTCCTTTGTCGAACCGGTAATTTCATGTAAAGGCTCCGAAAAAATGGTAAATTTCCTGGAAAAGGATTCCAGGGCTGCATAGAAGTCATTCAGGAGAATTCCCTCTTGAAAGTCGACGATGCCGGGATAATGTCGTTCCAAGTCTTTCGAAGCTCGTTTAAAGATCCAATTTTCCCGTACTTCCTGCCGTGAACGCCCGGAAAAAAGGGCCATGAGAAACAGGATAAACCGTTCAAGAAGGCCGGGTTTACCATAGCCGGCTTCTAATCCGGTTTCTTCTTCATCCTCTTCCTGAAAAACCACTTCGGGTACATAGGTGTCGTCTCGTATTTTTTCAAGGAGTTTCTGCCGTTCCTCCCTGGATAATTCCGCCACCAGGCGGTCAAAAACCGTGGTGTCTGCCATGGTGTTATTCTAGATAACCGGCCCCGCAGGGTCAAGAGTATTTTTGAGATTCTTCTATTCATCCTTCCAACACAGGAAAAACTGCGACAGAATGAGGGGCGGAAGGTTAAATAAGGGAAAAAAAACTTGACAAAGAAGAAAATCCGGCATACAAAGGTGTTCTAATGAATAGAAACACCGTTTTACACGGACAAAGACAAAGGTTTTTTCCCTCTCTCGCTCTTCTAAGCATTATTATTATTCTCCTTCTTATTCCTTTCAGGGGAGCGCGGGAAGCATAGGCTTAAAAAGCTTGAGGCTTTACAAACCGTTCTTCCCAGGAAGAACGGTTTTTTTTTGGAGGTGACAATTGAAAATCAGTGGATCAAGACAGGTAGTGGAAGCCCTGAAAAAGGAACAGGTAAACGTCATTTTCGGATACCCCGGCGGCGTAGTGATACCTATTTTTGATGTCCTTTATTCTGAACCGGAGATCCGGGTCGTCCTGGCCAGGCATGAACAGGGAGCCACCCACGCCGCCGACGGGTATGCCCGGGCTACCGGAAAGGTTGGGGTTCTTCTCGTAACCAGCGGTCCCGGGGCCACCAACACCATTACCGGTCTGGCTACGGCTAATTTCGACAGCATTCCCCTGGTGTGTATAACCGGGCAGGTGGCCAGGGATATGATAGGAAACGACGCCTTCCAGGAAGCGGATACCGTCGGCATTACCCGGCCGGTTACCAAGCATAATTTCCTTGTAACCAACAGAAACGACCTTGGCCGCATCCTGAAAGAGGCGTTTTTTATAGCCCGGACCGGCCGCCCCGGCCCGGTGGTGGTGGATATTCCGAAGGATATCTTCCTGGCGGAAGAGGAGGAGTATTACCCTGAAGCAGTTAACATTCGAGGGTACAGCCCTGTTCTCAAAGGTCATAAAGGGCAGATTCATCGGGCCGCCGAAGCGATAATGCAGGCCTCGAAACCCCTGTTTTTCGTCGGAGGAGGGGTTCATATTTCCGGCGCCGGCCCGGTGTTCAGAAAGCTGGTGGAAAAAACCGGGTGCCCCGCCGTTTCATCCCTTATGGGTATCGGCGTCCTTCCCGGGGATCATCCCCTGAATCTGGGAATGATCGGTATGCACGGGACCTGGGCTGCCAACATGGCGGTATCGGATTGCGACCTCCTCGTCGGAATCGGGGTTCGCTTCGACGACCGGGCTACCGGTGAGCTGTCCAAGTTCGCTCCGGAGGCGAAGATCATCCATATCGATATCGATCCAATCTCCATTTCCCGGAACGTGCCGGTGGAGATTCCCATTGTGGGTGACGCAAAGACCATTCTGGAGGATTTTCTCCCCCTGATGAAACATTGCAGCATCGAACCCTGGGTTGATACTGTAACAGGATGGAAACGCGAGCACCCGGTGCCGGAGATCCCCGGGAAGCGCCACCTGTCTCCCAGCTATGTTATCAAGGCCATAGAGAAAGCTTTTCCCGACGCAATTATTGCCAGCGAGGTGGGGCAAAACCAAATGTGGACCGCCCTGTACTATCATTTTCAGGGTTCCCGCCAGTGGCTGACTTCCGGCGGCCTGGGCACCATGGGGTATGGGTTTCCCGCCTCCATCGGAGCCCAGGTAGGCCGGCCGGACAAACGGGTTATCGATATCGCCGGGGACGGTTCCTTTCAGATGAACATCCAGGAACTGGCCACGGCGGTCCAGGAGCGGCTGCCCCTCATCGTGGCTATCCTCAACAACGGCTTCCTCGGTATGGTTCGGCAATGGCAGGAACTTTTCCAGGAAGGCCGATACTCCTCCACCTGTCTCCTGCCCCGGGGAAAAGATCCGGAGGACCACTACTCCCATGAAGAATACGTTCCCAATTTTAAGAAGATCGCCGAAGCCTACGGTGCCAAGGGTTTAAGGGCAAAAACCCCGGAGGATGTGGAATTTGTGCTGGCGGAAGCAAAGAAGGTTACCGACGGTCCGGTGGTGATTGACTTTCATGTGGAACCGGAAGCCAACGTCTGGCCCATGGTTCCCCCGGGAGCCGGGCTAAAAGAAATGATTCTTCATTGGAAGGAGGACTAACCATGAATTATGTGCTGTCTCTCTTGGTAGAAAATCATGAAGGAGTACTTTCACGGATATCCGGTCTGATTTCCGGCCGGGGATATAACGTGGAAAGTTTCACCGCCGGAGCAACCACCGATCCTTCCCTCACCCGGATTACCCTGGTATGCAGAGCCGAGCCGGCGGTAATTGAGCAGATCAAAAAGCAGTTAAACAAGCTGATAGAGGTTATCAAGCTGGTGGATCTCACCGATCGATACACGGTGGACCGGGAACTGGCCCTAATAAAAATATCCGCTAAAAGCGGGCGCCGGGGTGAAATTTTCCAGATCGCCGACGCCTTCAACGCTCAGGTAATGGATGTGGGCCGCCATTCCATGGTTTTGGAACTCACCGGTTCGCCCTCAAAAATTGACGATATGATCAGTCTCCTGGATGATAACATCATCGAGATGGCCAGGAGCGGTCTGGTATCCTTGGAACGCGGAAAAAAAGTAAAAGAAGAAGGAGACAAAACCAATGAATAACAGAATATATATTTTCGACACCACCTTGCGGGACGGTGAGCAATCACCGGGGGCATCCATGACAACGGAACAGAAATTCGAGATAGCCGTTCAATTGGAACAACTGGGGGTGGACGCCATCGAAGCGGGTTTTCCAGTTTCATCACCCCATCAGTTCAGTGCCTGTAAAAAAATAGCCGCGGAAGTGAGGAACACCACCATTACCGCCCTGGCCAGGAGCGTGGAACCGGATATCAATGCGGCGGCGGAAGCCTTAAAACCCGCGGCTCATCCCAGAATTCATACCTTTATCGCCTCCAGCCCAATTCACATGGAATATAAGCTGAAAATGAAAAGTGACGACGTGCTGGAACAGGCAGTCAAGGGAGTCACCTACGCCAGGAAATTCGTCCCGGAGGTAGAGTTCTCTCCTGAAGACGCCACACGAAGCGATCTTGCCTTTTTGATCCGCCTCATTGAAAAGGTCATCGATGCCGGAGCTACCATCATCAATATTCCGGACACCGTGGGATATGCCGTGCCGGATGAATTCGGCGCGTTTATCACGGCTATCCGTGAGGGAGTCCCCAATATGGACAAAGCCCTCCTGTCGGTCCATTGCCACAATGATCTAGGCCTGGGGGTGGCCAACTCCCTGACGGCCGTGCGAAGGGGGGCCCGGCAGATTGAATGCACCATTAACGGTATCGGTGAGCGGGCGGGCAACGCGGCCCTGGAGGAGATTGTAATGGCCCTGGAGGTTCGCAAGGATTCCTTCGGCTGTACCACGGCTATCAATACAAAGCAAATCTACAACACCTCCCGATTGCTTTCGAATATCATCGCCTTTCCCATTGCCCGTAACAAACCCATCGTGGGAGACAATGCCTTTGCCCATGAATCGGGGATTCACCAGGACGGTATGCTGAAACATCGGGAAACCTATGAGATCATGCGGCCCGATCAGGTGGGGAGGGAATTTTCCCACATCGTTCTGGGTCGGCATTCCGGTATGCACGGTTTTCAGAAACGGTTATCCGAACTGGGAATCCGTCTTACCGACGCGGAAAAGAAGAACGCCTTTGACCGGTTTCTCGAACTGGCGGATCGAAAAAAAGAGGTCTTTGACGAAGATCTCCTGGTTATCTCGGGGGAGGTTCTGGGTCGGCAGACAGCTACCTACAATCTGGAATATTTCAACATTCTTTCAGGAAATGTTTCAGTGCCCACGGCCACCATTCGTTTAAAAATCAACGATGAAACCCGGGAAGAAGCCGCCACCGGTGACGGCCCGGTGGACGCCATATTCAGGGCCATTGATCGGGTTACTGAAATTCCCACAACCCTGCTGGAATACAATGTTCTGGCCGTTACTCCGGGGAAACAGGCCTTAGGCGAGGTATCGGTGATCCTTCGGATTCATGACGCCACCTATCTGGGGAAAGGTTCCTCCACGGACATCCTGGAAGCCAGTGCCCGGGCTTATGTGAACGCACTGAATCGATACAAATTGACCGAAACCAGCGCCGGTTGCCCGGAGAGTCTATGAAGAGAATAACCATCTACGACACCACCCTCCGGGACGGTATGCAGGGCGTGGGAGTCAATTATTCCCTGCGGGATAAACTGCTGATAACCGAAAAGCTCGATGATATCGGCATCGACTACATCGAAGGGGGTTTCCCCTTAGCCAGTGACAAAGAAGCGGCTTTTTTCTCCGAGGCCCAGAAACTCAGGCTCAAACACGCCAGGATCTGCGCCTTCGGGTCTACCCGGAAGCCGGGGAAAAAAACCGACCAGGATCCTCATATGCAGGCTCTGCTGGCCGCCGAAACTCCGTCGGTTACCCTGGTTGGAAAAGCCTGGATAGATCATGTAAGCCAGGTTTTGGAAACCACACCGGAAGAAAATCTGGCCATGATATTTGATTCTATCCAGTACCTGGTCTCACGAGGCAAGGAAGTAATCTTTGATCTGGAACATTTTTTTGACGGGTACAAACAGAACAAAGCCTATACCCTGGAAGTGCTACAGGCGGCTTCACAAGCCGGCTCATCCTGTCTTGTCCTCTGTGACACCAACGGAGGATGCCTTTTCAACGAGGTAACGGAGATCCTCCATGAACTTCCCCAGGACTTAGCCGCACCCTTCGGTGTTCATTTCCATGACGACACGGGGATGGCGGTAGCGAATTCCCTGGCGGGGGTATTAGCCGGAGCCACTCATGTCCAGGGAACGGTCAACGGTTGGGGCGAACGCTGCGGCAACATGAATCTCTGTACCTTTATCCCGGACCTGGTTCTGAAAACCACGTATAAAACCGGCGTAAACAACCACCTGGAAAAGCTCACCACCCTTTCCCGTTTTGTGGCGGAAATAGCCAATATCATACCCGATAAAAGGCAGCCCTACGTGGGAGAAGCCGCGTTTTCCCACAAAGCGGGGCAACACGCCGACGTTATCGCCAAAGCTCCCAGCCTGATGGAACACATCGATGCTTCTCAGGTGGGCAACCGGCGGAAGATTATCCTTTCCGAGTTGGCGGGAAAGTCTACCATCATAAAAAAACTATCCCGGTACGGCCGTTTCGATAAAGACTCCCAGGTTGTTTCTTCCCTTATCACCACCTTGAAGGAGCGGGAAACCGCCGGGTATGAATACGAGGCTGCAGAAGCATCCTTCGACATCCTGGTACGAAAATCCCTGGATCTTTACACCCCCCTGCTGGAATTGAACAACTACCACCTGGAATCCTATAAAACCTGGGAAATTCCATCCAAGACCATCGGCCGCATCTTTCTGCAGTCCCATGGCAAACAAATCATGGGAGCGGGGGTCGGTATCGGGCCGGTGGAAACCCTGGACGCGGCCTTGAGGGACGCCCTTACTCCCTTTCATTCCTTCATTAAAAATATTTCACTGACCGACTATAAGGTACGGGTGTTGGAACCGGAACGTGCTGCAGCCGCCAAGGTGCGGGTCTTTATAACTTCCACGGATCATACCCGTTCATGGGATACGGTGGGGGTTAACCAGAATATTATTGAAGCCTCCTGGGAAGCAATTATTGACAGCTTTGAATATTATTATAATAATTTCGTCCTAATCGGAGGTGATCAATCAATAAACCAGGACAAATAATCCTGTATATCACGGGATTCAGACAGCACGCCGGGAAAACCGTTACAAGCCTTGGTCTGCTTTCACTTCTCTTAAAATACCTGCCGCCGGAGAAGCTCGGTTATATAAAACCGGTGGGACAGGAGTTAGTGGAACTCCCCGACGGCGGCAGGGTGGACAAAGACGCCGTGATCATCCAACGCTTCGGGGGCATCGGAGATGTGGATATGCGCTATGTTTCTCCCGTCCGGCTCGGTTCAGGTTTTACCAAGGAATTCCTCAAAGCGAAAAACCCGGACCTGGAAGCCCAATCCCTGAAAGAAACGGTTTTACAGGCCTTCGCTTCTATGAAAGACAAAAAGATCATTATTGCCGAAGGTACGGGGCACCCCGGCGTGGGGGGTATAGTCGGGCTCTCCAATGCCGAGGTAGCAAAGCTCATAGACGGAGATATCATTTTCCTCTCCGGGGGCGGAATAGGAAAAGCCCTGGATATGCTGGAAGTAGATCTCTCCTATTTCATGTATAAGAAGGCCCGGGTCAGGGGAATCATTTTCAACAAACTGATCCCGGATAAACTTTCCGTTATTCAGGAATATCTCAATGAAGATATCTTGAACCGGAGATTTTCATCCTTTGAAACGCCTCTGAAGGTCTTCGGTTACCTGCCGGAGGTTAATGACCTTTCAAAACCCTCCATGGCTGTAATAGCTCAGGATATTCCTTCAGCCCAGGCCTTGGGGAACGTGGAAACCACGGATTGGCATATCCCGACCTCGAGCATTAAGGTTATCTCTTTGAATTCCCGGTTTTTTAAGCCCGAATGGCATCTGCTGCCGGGGGATATTGTGCTCATCGGTTCATCCTTTGACCGTCGTATTCCCCATATTATCGCGTATCACAAACATCTGAAAAATTACGGAACCGTTACCTACGAAGGAGAGCGCCGCGGGCTGGGCGGACTTATTTTAACCTGTGGAGACAAAGCGTCGCTGGACAGCCGGGTTCCCTCTCTCCTGAAGCGGACAGAGCTGCCCGCCCTCTTCGTTCAGCAGTCCACCGCGGTCACGGAAAAACTAATCCTCAACCTGTACCAGAATACAAAACTGCAGGAATACGATGACCACAAGATAAAAGAAATCAAGGACATGTTCGAGAAATACTTCGACACGGAACAGTTTTTTAAAAGTTTTAACATCCAGGTATAAGGGAACCTCTGAAAACTATGTTTTTGTAACGATTCAGTTATATCGGTTGAATTCCGTACCTCATTATTTTCTTGTAATATAAAAACATAGTTTTTATCCGATAGGTTCCCTTAGGGGCAAACAGTAAGGTAAAAATTCGCCTAAGCGAGTTTTTAAAGGGGCCCGCAAAAAAAAGCGGTTTCGTTTCTGAAACCGCTTTACTAGTCCCTAGGGGAATCGAACCCCTCTTTGAAGAATGAGAATCTCCTGTCCTAGCCGATAGACGAAGGGACCAAAGCTGCCCGGGAAGGATTCGAACCTCCACAGACGGAACCAGAATCCGTAGTGCTGCCATTACACAACCGGGCAATCCTCGGTAGGAAATGTACTAAAGGGGCCAAAGGATGTCAAGAGGTTAGAAGAATGTGAGGGTGAGGAATCGGTGGGAGAATCTAGTTCACTCACACCCACACTGAAACCTCACACTATTCACCGTGATACTCAATCAGGGTTGTGACCCGGTACCCTCGCAGATACCTCTCGTACTCCAGGAAAGGCAGTCCAATGACCCCGAAAATATCCTTCACTTTCCCGCCGGCCTGGGCAATCAGTTCCGCCGCAGCCTTGATAGTGCCGCCGGTGGCGATAAGATCATCCACCAGCAGGACTGTCTGTCCTATCTTCACATCATCCCGGTGTATCTGTATTTCATCGGTGCCGTATTCCAGCTCAAAGGTCCGGGTAAGAGTCGCACCGGGTAACTTTCCCTTTTTTCGTACCAGCACCAGGGGTTTCCCCAGCCTCAAGGCAAAAGGGGCGGCAAAAAGAAATCCCCTGGCTTCAATACCCGCCACAGCGTCAATGCCTGTATGACCGTAAAGCTGTTCCATCCGGTCAAGGCAGTGGGAAAAGGCTTCAGGATTCATCAGGATACCCGTGATATCGTAAAAAAGGATGCCCGGTTTAGGAAATCCGGGAACCTTTCTGATTACATCATCCAGTTTCTTATCATCCATAGTTCTTCTCCTCGTTTGTGGTACCCTACAAAGAATATATGGCCTTTCCGCGGCCTGTCAATTGATTTCATGATAGAGCTTATGAAAAAGGGAGTTGAAAAAGAATGGCCACTCATCTATGCTCTAAGCAATTATGTTATCAATCATACCGGTAGCCGGCGGGAAAGGAGGAGTCGGGAAGACCATCCTCACCGTGAATCTTGGAGCCTCGCTGGCAAAGAAGGGAAAGACCGTTATTCTTCTGGATCTTGACCTGGGCAGCTCCAACCTTCACACCTGTCTGGGTATCCGTAACCGTTTCCCGGGAATCGGGGATTTTATCCTAGATTCCTCCATTTCACTGGAATCTCTGATTATTGAAACGGGAATCCCCCGGCTTTATTTCATCCCCGGTGATGCCCTGGTTCCCGGAGCGGCTAACCTGGCTTATTTTACTAAACTCAGGCTCTTAAAAGAACTAGAAGGGCTGGTAGCCGACTACGTATTCCTCGACCTGGCCGCCGGTTCAGCCTTCAATACCCTGGATTTCTTCCTCACCTCTTCCTCCGGCCTTATTGTGACCACTCCGGAAGTAACCTCTATCCTGAACGCCTATTCTTTTCTGAAAAACACCCTTTACCGCCTGATGTACCGATCCTATCGGAAAGGCAGTTCACAACGGGAGATTATCCGCGCATTTTCAGGAAAGAAAGTGGAAGAAGATCCGACATCTTTTGGAACTTTGATGGATCAGCTTCGGGCCGCTGAGCCTGAAGAATTTCGACAGATGAAAGAACGACTCCAATCTCTCTACCCGCGGGTTGTCATCAACATGGGACGGGGACAGGGCGACCTGGCAGTGGGGGCGAAACTTCGGGACATTACACGAAAAAATCTTGGCCTTGAAATGGAATACATCGGATACATCGGCTGGGAGCCCCTTATGGGCCGATCCGTCGCCGAACGGACTCCCCTGGTTATCAGCCGTCCGGATATCGACGCGTCCCGGAATATCGACCGGCTGGCCGACCGATTAGTGCGTTTCGGAGGGTATGAAAAACCTCGGCTCTATGAAGCCGATGAAGATCTGCAATTGTTAAAAGAGAATGCTGAATCTTAAGGGTAGGTTTTCCTGAATCCCTGTACCCGGGCTGATACGGTCTCCGAAAAGGGTGATTGAATGCCCCGGGTAAGATAATGATAACCGATGCCGGCGATCATGGCACCGTTATCCGTGCAGAGCTTTAACGAGGGGAATATAACCTCCACATCCTTATAATCCGCCAGGGTTGAACGGAGAAGAGAGTTAGCCGCCACTCCGCCTCCGGCGACAATTCTTTTCAACCCGGTATCTTCCACTACCCGAAAGAGCCTTGATAAGAGCAGGTCAATGGCGGCTTTTTGAAAAGAAGCCGCGATGTCTTCCAGGCTTCCGGTTCCTGCCGTTCCCCGGAACTGCTCCAGCTGGTTGATTACCGCCGTCTTAAGCCCCGAATAGGAGACATCGTATCGGTGATCTCCCTTATGCAGGGAAGGATTGGGAAAATGAAACGCCTCAGGATTACCCCGGGCTGCCAGAGTATCCACAGCCAAGCCTCCCGGGTAACCCATGCCGTAATGTTTCGCCACCTTATCGAAGGCCTCCCCGCAGGCATCGTCTATCGTCGTCCCCAGGACCTCCACATCGTCAAAAGAGCTCACCCGGCAAAGGATTGTGTGGCCTCCCGAAACCAAAAGCCCGATGTATGGATAGTCGATATCTCTCTCCAGATGGGCGGCATAGAGGTGTGCTCTGATGTGATCTACACCCACAAAGGGTTTTCCCGAGGCATAGGCTAAAGATTTTGCGAAGGAATGCCCCACTAAAAGAGCCCCCGCCAGCCCCGGCCGATTGGTGGCCGCTATTCCGTCAACCTCTCGCAGGGTGACCCCGGCGGCTGCCAAAGCCTCACGATACACCGGTATGATCCATTCCGTGTGTTTACGGGATGCCAGTTCCGGAACTACTCCTTTATAAGGCCTGTGGAGTTCTATCTGCGAGGCAACTATATTGCTGATAATGTTTCGGCCGTCATCCACCACGGCCACGGAGCATTCGTCACAGGAGGTTTCAATACCCAGGATCATCATCGATGAAATTCTCCGTAAACAGACTGGAGAGTTCTTTAAAGCTGTAGCCTTCTTCCAGAAGCTCCGGATAGATCTCCAGGAGAATCTCAGCCAACTCATTGCTCATTATATGGCCTATCATGACCGCGTGGCCTCGTTTCTCCGCTGTTTCAAGGCCGGCTCGCAGCGCCTCCAGGATCGATTCGCGATGGCGGTCGTTGTCTAAAAACATACTATTCCTCCAGGTAAATCTCAGTTTGACCGTGTCCGCCACCGCTTTTCCCACGGAGCTTCCGGTGGTATAACTGTCAAGATAGTAAAGTTTCTTCTCTTTTGCAAACCCCAGGATTACCTTCATAGCCTCCGGATCGGAGGTTACCTTCGAACCCATATGGTTGTTCATCCCTACGGCAAAAGGATTTTCTTTCAGGTTCTCATCCAACACCCGCCGAATCTCTTCGGGTTTCATACCGGTATAGACGGCACCTTCACCGGGATTCTCGTCCCCCAGGGGCTCCATGGGTTGATGAAGAATGACCTGCTTGCCCTGATCGTGCAGCGTTCTGGCAGCTTCAACCGTATATCGCAGACGAGGCAAGACCGCAAAGGTCATGGGAATATCCAGTTTCAGGAAGGGTTCCAATTCCTTCAATCCGTAACCCACATCGTCTATGATAATATATATGTCTCCCTTTGAAGGGGGTTTTTCTTCCGGTGGTTTTTCCGTTACCCCCTCTCCCGGAGATTCTCTTTCCGGTGGTTTTTCCCCGGGGAACAGCCAGGTGAAACGCAGGAGTAACAAAAGAAGTATCGTGATGATACTACCGAGAAAGCCATAGGCGTATAGAAGCTGCTTTCTAGTCTTCACACCCGCATTATTCCCAAATCGCCGGCTTGGTCAAGTCTGAGTAAGAGGTTTTAAAGGAATTGTCAGTTATAAATATATTCCCGTAATTCTTCCGAGTGTTCCCGGAGTTTCTTCAGAGCGCGGATTTCAATCTGCCTTACCGTTTCCGGTGAAATACCCATCTCCTCACCTATTCTTTTCAGGGTATATTTTGATCCACCGTAAAACGAAAAGCGGTACAACAGGATCTGTTTTTCCTTATCCAGTAGATGTTCCAAGAATCGGATTGTATCTTCCCGTAAACCTTTACGTATTATTTCTTTATCCGGTTGATAGGTATAATCTTCACAAATATCCATCAATGTGCCGCTTTCGTTTCCCAGATCGTTGTCCAGGGAAGCCACCACTCCGGATATATGAAGAAGTGAAGAGACTTCTTTTTCCTTGAGATTCAGATCCTCCGCTACTTCAGCCACGGAAGGTTTCCTTTGATATCGTTGGCTGAGCAGGTAATAGGATTGCTTAATAGTCCTCAATAGTTCTTCTTTCCGGTGTGGCAGTCTGATTGGCCGCCGTTTATTTGATAGGGACCGAACAATGGATTGACGAATCCACCACGCCGCATAGGTAGAAAACCGCACGTTCTTTCTATAGTCGAACCTGGAAGCCGCTTTCATGAGTCCCAGATTCCCTTCCTGCACAATGTCAAGAAAGTTGACATCCTGGGAAGAATAGGCTTTGGCAATTTTCACCACCAGGCGCAGATTCGCTTCTATCAAACGTCGCTTTGCTTCCTCATCTCCCCTTTGAATACGCTTAGAGAGATCCTGTTCTTCTTCAAAAGTAAGAAGAGGGGTTCTACGAATCTGACAAAAATAAGTGGTGAGTTCGTCACCCTGTTGTTTATGTCTGGTCTTCATACACGGCCTCCATAATAGTATGCAACAACCGTGCCAATTTACGAAAATAATTTTAAAGTAAATAATTCTATATAATACAATTACTTAGAGAAGAGCTTTCTAC
>JAFGDJ010000059.1 GCA_016932135.1 Spirochaetales bacterium
ATCTGTTTCATTCTAGGGAAAATTATTCATATTTATTTGTTATTTATGTTTTTTTTTATCATAATTATGTTATCAATCCTATCTGAAAGTTTATAAAAGATATGAAACAATCAGGTTATTAGATTCGGTAGGTATCAGGAGGCCCATAGATGAAAATTTTTTATAAGCTTCTCATCCCTGTTTTTCTTCTCTTTTTGCTCACAGCTTTCATGATTTTCACTCAAGTGACAATACATAAGTTGATCTCCACGCAAATGGAGGAGACAAACAATACCAGGGCAGTATTGGATCGGATACGCGAAACATCGACCCAGATTGAAAGGTTTTGGGATCGTGATATAACCTATACGGCTCTTACGAAAGACCTCGACGGTATGACCTCCTTGCTTTCCGGAGAGCTAAAGGATCGAGCTGAAGCGGTAAAGGAGAAGACGGGAAAGGTTGAGTCTCTTTTCGTGGAAAACAGCGGCATCGAAGGGGAGATTAACGAGTTATCGAACACCTCGATAGCCCAGTCCAACCAGTTTCTCATGGGTGTCAGTCAGAAACTGATGGATCCGTCTTTGGAGAATGATGTGACGGTCCTGGAAAGGGCGGTCATTCAGGGCGCGACGGTCAATACCGACAGTGGTTATAATATGCAGCTCTTATTCAGGCAACTTAAAGAAGACCTGTCATACAGTACTGAAATTCGTGATTTTATCAATCTGCTGCTTGAAAACTCCGCAGCCGACGCCAAGAGCCTCGCGGGCACTCCCTTCGAAGGGCTTCCGAAAACCTCCCTCGAAGCCAACACGCGGATATCCGAACTGGTGGAAGAATTTATTGAGGGGAAAACAGAAATAAACAGGTTGAAGGATGATGTAACCGCCGACATGTCCTACCTTCTCCAGCAGTTACAGTCCCAGGATGTGGCGAAGATCGGCCACGCCTTTTCAACAATCGGAAATTCTTTTTTAACGGTGACAATAGTGATAATCGCTCTGGCGATTATCAGCGGTCTTACCCTTCTGTTTATTTCCAGAAGTATAACAAAACGCATCAGGATAACCGGCGTTCGGGCTGAAAAAATCGCCGGTGGAGAAATATCCCTTTCGGAAGATCTGGTATCTAAGACCAGTCGGGATGAAATCGGCGGCCTGTTGGATTCCTTCCGGAAAATGGAAAAAATCCTGACAACTAAACTGAAAGCTCTTGAGAAGATCGCCGAGGGAGATCTGACGGTGGATATCGTAATGGCTTCTTCTTCGGATGAATTGGGAGCGACGATACAGAAAATGAAAGACTCGCTGAACTCGATAATTTCTGAAATCCGGGACGCTTCCCAGCGGGTTCAGGCGGGGGCGGACGATATAGCCCAGGCCAGTCAGTCCTTGAGCCAGGGGGCCACCGAACAGGCGGCCAGCCTGGAAGAGATCTCCTCAAGTCTTTCGGAGATATCGGGACAGGCAACGATTAACGCGGATAACGCTTCGAAAGCCAGTGAGCTTTCTGATGCGGCTCTTAAAACGGCTACCGTCGGAAACGAGTATATGGATGAACTGACTAAAATAATGGGAATGATAAGCTCTTCCAGCGACGAGATTAAAAAGATCGTGAAAGTGATCGACGATATAGCCTTTCAAACCAATCTTCTCGCCCTGAATGCCAATGTTGAAGCGGCCAGGGCCGGTAAATACGGCAAGGGTTTTGCCGTTGTGGCGGAAGAGGTCCGGGCTCTTTCAAACAGGAGCGCGGAAGCGGTGAAAGAAACGACAACCATGGTCGAAGAATCTCTTTCGTATATTGACAGCGGTTCCAAGGCGGTCAAGGATACCGCAAAACAGTTGAAGGAGATTGTATCGGTGGCCGACAAGGTCACGGTCCTCGTCCAGGAAATCGCCCATCAGAGCAACGAACAGGCCCGGGGTATCCTGGAGGTTACGGGGGGGCTCGATCAGATATCGACGGTAACCCAGAGCAATACTGCCAGCGCGGAGCAATCTTCTTCGGCAGCCCAGGAGCTCGAACATCTGGCTCGCACACTCATGGATATCGTTGAAACCTTTGTTCTTGAAAGCGAGAAATCGCATACTCTTCAATTAACGGGTCCCGACAGGTGATCAATTTTTCTTGCATCGCAGCCTCCCGCGCACTACAGTAGGAGACGGAGGTTTTGCCATGCATATTGTCGATATCATTCTCAAGAAACGGAACGGCGGTGAACTCTCCGCCGAGGAAATAGACTTCTTTATCAAGGGATACGTTTCGGGAGAACTGCCGGACTACCAGATAGCCGCCCTTTTAATGGCCGTCTGGTTCAGGGGGATGAACACCCGGGAGACTACCGACCTTACCCTGGCCATGACCCGGTCGGGGGACCTGGTGGATCTTTCGGCCATCCACGGTATAAAGGTGGATAAACACTCCACCGGCGGAGTGGCTGATACCACAACGCTGGTATTGGCACCCCTGGTGGCAGCCTGCGGAGGCCGGGTGGCAAAGATGTCCGGCCGGGGCCTGGGCCACACCGGGGGTACGTTGGATAAGCTGGAATCGATCCCCGGCTTTTCGGTGGATCAGCCCATGGAACGCTTCCGGGAGATCGTCAACCGGGTCGGGCTTTCCGTTATCGGCCAGACGGCGAACCTGGTGCCGGCGGACAAGATGCTCTACTCCCTCAGGGATGTCACCGGTACGGTGGATAACCTCTCCCTTATTGCCGGCAGTATTATGAGCAAGAAGCTCGCCGCCGGCAGCGACGCCATAGTGCTGGATGTGAAAACCGGCAGCGGCGCCTTTATGCGGGAAAGGAAGGACGCCGAAGCCCTGGCCCGGGCCATGGTGGATATCGGTAACGGTGCCGGAAAGAAAACCGTTGCCCTGGTGACCGACATGAACCAGCCCCTGGGCAACGCCGTGGGGAACGCCCTGGAGGTGAGGGAGGCCCTGGAAATCCTGAAGGGTGAACATCCCGGTGACCTGAAGGAGGTTGCCCTGGCCTTGGCATCCTGGATGCTGATCCTTTCGGGGCTTGCCGCCGATGAAACGGAAGCCCGGCAGGCCCTGGAAGAGGCCCTATCCTCCGGTGAAGGGTTGAAACGTTTCAGGGCACTGGTGGAAGCCCAGGGGGGCGACGGCCGGGTGGTGGACAACCCGGCAGGGATACTGCCGAAAGCCCGCCGGGTGATTCCCGTCAAGGCGTCCGCCGACGGCTACGTGTCTTCAATGGAAAACGCAGAAATCGGCATGAGCGCCCTGCTCCTGGGAGCCGGCAGGCAGTCCAAAACCGACGTTATCGACCCGGCGGTAGGTATCTGGATGAAGAGGCGCCTGGGCGACCGGGTAAAACCGGGAGATGTGCTGGCGGAGTTCCACGTCAACGACGAAAAGAATCTCCAAGAAGCGATGCAGCGATTTACGACGGCTGTAAAGATAACCCCGAAGACTCCTGAAAAGAACCCCCTGATCTACAGGGTGGTGGAGTGAGAAAGGAAATTCCTTGCGGTTATGATGATCTTTGAAGGCCCGGTCTTTTAATAAAGATACGTTCCTAGAAAGCCCCGACCCGGTTTGAACAGGTTCCCAATCCGGCCACCCATCCCCGTTTGTTCCAGAGGGCGCATCCACCCTTCGTTTCGGTTAGCTCGTTATGGTGTTCCCGTATGGCCTTCATCAGGGGGGAGTCCAGGGCTTCTGCCAGGGAACGATCGGCCACGGAAACATCGGAGAAGGGAGCGAAGGGACAGGCTTCCAGTTTGCCGTCATCGGCGATATGGATAAATCCCCGCCCGGCGGCCAGGCATCCGCCGTACTGCTCCTCGTCCCCGGGGAGAAGGACGGCTTCAAACCGATAGGGATCAAAGAGACCGGGGGTTGTGAGAAGATCCTGCTGCTGGTCCGAAAGAACCAGGGCTTCAGTCCCCGGGGTGACGGGAACGTATTCCACGAGAAACAGGACCGCCGCTCCGGAGGTTTCAATTTCCTGAAGGAATTCCGAAGAGAGGACTTCTTCCGCGTTTTCCGATGTGAGGGTGATGGAAAATCCGAAAAGGATTCCCCTTCTTTTCAGCTCCCCGGCTTTTTCCAGAACGCCCTCGTGAATTCCCTTCCCCCGGCGCCGGGCGGTGAATTGGGAGTGTCCTTCGATGCTGAAAATCGGAATCAGTTTGGATGATGAAAAGAGGTTTATGTAATCGTCATCCAGCAGGGTTCCGTTGGTAAAGACGGGGACCAGGGGTCCTTTCAGGGCCGCCACCCGTTCAAGGAGGCTTCGCCGGAGGAGGGGTTCTCCCCCCGCCAGCATGAGAACCCCCACACCCATGTTCAAACCCTCGGTGAAAATGTCCATAAACCGGTTGTCCGACAGTTCCTTCGAGTCATCCTTTCGCAATTGCCGGGAATAACAGCCGGCGCAATTGAGATTACACCGTCGGGTGATCGAGGTGATGAGGACGGGGGGAACAATGCCGCCCCTTCCGAGGGTTTGGGAACGCCTTCGGGCCTGCCGGCGTTGAAAGAGGAAGGCCGAAAGGAGGATCAGGAAACGTTTTATAACCTTTCCGGCACGCAGTTGAGCAGTTCCGCTCCCACCGGTGTTGCGGAGAAGAGACCTGAACAGGTTGAGCAGATTCGTGTCGAATAACCTTACTGCATCCATGCTGGATGCAACATACGAATAATACGAGGGGGAATCAAGTATTTTTCCAAGGTACTTGACTTCTTTTAAATTACTTATTAAATAGTAAGTATGAGAAAGAAACGGGACGGAGAAGAGACGAAAATGAGGGTGCTGCAAGCCGCCGAAGAAGCCTTCGCGGAAAAGGGATACGCCGGAACATCGCTGAAAGCCGTTTCCGACCGCTCGGGGATATCCGTCGGTCTCATCCTCCATCATTTTTCCACCAAGGAAGCCCTCTACCATGAAGTCTTGAAAGGACTTTCCGCCGGATACTTCAGGGTTCTGACCGAAGCCGGCCAAGGGATGGCCGGGCATTCATTCCAGGAAACGGCAGCGGAAGTCCTTCGTAGAACCTTCGAATTCTGGAGAAACGATACCACCCACCATCGCATTTCCCTGTGGTCCTACCTGGAAAACCGCAGTACTCAGACGGATGCGGAAACACAACTGACCACGGGTCTGGCGGAAATCATTACAAAAATGCAGGCCGCCGGCAGTATCGATCCCTCCGTAAGCCCCTTTGTTTTTTTAAGTATGATTATCGGTCCGATTCAATTCTGGATGCGGTATCGCCAACAGTTTATGGAACAGTTGAACCTGAAAGAAACATCGGAAGAACTGGATGCCATCTTTCTTGACCAGTTTCTCCGGGTGACAGAGAAGATCATGAAATCGGAGGAACTCAGATGAGTATAAAGACAGAAGAAAAAACGCGATTTGGAAACTGGGTGTCGATGAAGTTTATCATCATTCCCGGAATCCCGGGGCTTGTTTTTCTTATCCTTGGCGTGGTTGCCTGGCCGTGGTTTCTTTTGGCCGGTGTCTTCCTTATAACGGCGGGATACTTTCTCCTGGCACGTCGAAGGTTTTCTCCCGGCGGCGGTAATCTGCAGGAGAAGGTCCTCCATCGCCTGATCGCCGAGATCCGCTGGTCCGGCGAGGGATGCGTCCTGGATATCGGCTGCGGCAGCGGCGCCCTGGTAATCCGCCTGGCTGAAAAGTATCCCGCAGCCGGGATCACCGGGATTGATTTCTGGGGGAAGGGATGGAATTACTCAAAGGGGTTGTGTGAAGAGAACGCCCGCGTCGCGGGAGTAGACGGCCGGGTGACTTTTGTTCACGGAAGCGCGTCGTCCCTCCCCCTGAACGACGGTTCTTTCGATCTTGTAGTCAGCAATATGGTGTTTCATGAAGTGAAAGATGTGAAAGACAAGTCCGTCTGCCTGACTGAAGCTCTTCGGGTCCTCAAACCGGGAGGAATCTTCGTTTTACAGGACCTGTTCCTTTTAAAGCCCTATTTCGGTACCCCGGAAGCCCAGATAGAAAGAATGCGCAGTCTCGGAGCATCGGAGGTGGAGATGATCCGCACCTGTGACGAGCCCTTTGTGCCGACATTCTTAAAGCTTCCTTTTATGCTGGGCACCGTGGCCATACTGCGAGGAAGAAAATAGATGGTAGAAACAAAAAGGAGACTCGCTGAGAAATCCTCCCGGACGGCGGGTTTTACCTGTATGTGCCGGGCGGCATCATATCTTTCAAAAGATCCGCACTATACCTCCGACGACTATATTGCCCCCCGCCTGTTGCCCCGTCTTGCTCTGATGGCTCTCAAGACCGGGGTGATGAACTTCAACCTTCCACCGTTTCCCCGGGGGATGCTTGAGTATGTCATCGCCAGAACCAAATACATCGATGATGTTGTCGAAAGAGCCTTGCGGCAGGGAGCAGACCAGATTCTTCTCTTCGGCGCCGGCTTTGATTCCCGGGCAGTGAGATTCGGAGGAATGAATACCCATACGACCTTTTTTGAACTGGATACCCACAACACTCTGAATGCCAAGATGAAGCAGTTTCAAAAAAGAATGATTCCCTGGCCGGAAAGGACCATTATCATTCCCGTGGATTTCAATGTCGATCCGCTCAAGGAAACCATCCTCCGCAGCGGTTTTGACCCCGGGAAGCGGACCCTCTTTATCCTGGAGGGAATCACCATGTACCTGGAAACTGAAACGATAGATCAACTGTTTACTCTGCTTTATGAAATCTCCGGTCCGGACAGCAGCCTGGTGTTTGATTATATCTACGCGCCGGTACTGAGGCGGGAGAATCTCTATTACGGGGAGAAAAGTATCTATAAGACCGTCAACAGAGCGCGCGAGGCGTGGCGTTTTGGAATTGAGCCCGGTGCAATTGAATGTTTTGTCGAGGGTTTCGGCTTTCACCTGACGGAACACCTCACTCCGGAGGATATGGAAGAACGCTACTTTACCGATGTATCAGGAAAACTGCTGGGAAGGATGAACGGTACGCACTGCCTGGCCTTTATGAAGAAGTAATACCTAACC
>JAFGDJ010000060.1 GCA_016932135.1 Spirochaetales bacterium
AGCTTGCCGGCTTCAACGCTGAAAGGTCTGAAGATCGGGGTGTTCGACACCCGGATCGCCCTGGAGGATATCTCGGTACAGTTTATCCGGTTCTTCCAGAAACGCAGCGGCGGCGGTGCCGCGGTCATGGCCAAACACTTGGCCCGGAAGGGAATAACCTGTATCTCGGAGCCCGAAGGGTTCTGTGTTCTGGAATCGGAAGGCCCCTTAAAAGACGGAGAACTCGACAGGGCAACCGAATGGGTCCGGGTTCTTATGACCAAAACAAATGGAGGTACTATATGAAAAAGGGAATCAAGATTCTTCTCGTTATTCTGATCATTCTGGCGGCAATCATCATCGCGGGAACGGTAACGGTAAAAAAACTGGCCGGCGGTCTGGAAAACTTTCTCGCCGAGGTGGTCATCGAACCGGTGGATCTGAAGAATCTGGCCGACGGAACCTACCCGGGAAAGACCGACGCCGGCATCATCCAGGTGAAGCTGGAGGTAGACGTGAAAGACCACAGGATAACGGACATTCGGCTGCTGGAACACCGGAACGGCCAGGGAGGGGATGCTGAAGAGCTTATCCCCCGGATTATTGCGGAACAACGAGTCGATGTGGACACCGTCTCCGGCGCCACCTACAGCAGCCTGGCGATTCTTGACGCCGTGGAAGGCGCGCTGAAACAATAAAGCAAATTTATAGGAATAATCTATGAACACATCACACGAACTGTCCCTGCCGGGGAGCTTTGTAAAGACCGCTTCTTTCGCCGCGATAATCCAGCCGGCCGTGCTTCTTATCGGCCTGGTGGTCACCGCCGGGGCTTCTTTCATCCCCTCCGACGCTCCGGGTTTCTTCACCCTCATGAATGAAAGCCCCCTGATGGGGTTTCTGATGGACGACTTCTTTTCCGTCCTGCTGATAACCCTGTACCTGTTTACCTTTCCCGCGTTGTTTCTGATCCTCATGAAGAGACACTTTACCCTTTCTTTCTACGGCGCTCTTCTGTCGGTCATCGCCGTTATCCTGACCCTCTCGGTCCACACCGGGTTTTCCCTGCTCCACCTGAACGGGGAGTATCGGACGGCTGTGGATGATGCGATGCGTTCCCAGGTCCTGGCGGCGGGTACGGCGATCCTGGCCGGAAATATCTGGAACAGTACGGCGGGGTTCTTCGCGGGAGTTTTTCTCCAGGGCGGGGGCGTGCTGATGTCCGCGGCGATGATCGGTTCCGGCCGCTTCCGGCGGCTCACCATTATCTCAGGCCTCCTGGCCAACGGCCTGGACCTGATGAATCATCTCTCCGGGCACTGGCTCCCGGCCTTGGCAAAGATCCTCCTTTTTATCGGCGGTCCCTTCTATATTATCTGGTATGTAATGCTCTTTCTGGACCTGCGGTGTCTGTATAAAAACCGGGGAAAACCTGATGTTAGATCAGATTAAAACCGATCCGGAGACCAATCTTCAATTGATGCCTGTTCTTCTCGAAGAAAGCGGGATCGACAAAGTCCCAAAAAACGGAGCTGCCTAGGTTTCATCTTCCCAGGAAGTGCTTACCGACAAAAGGTTTGCCTAACCGATTTTTTCCTGGGACATGTTTGCCTACCCACAGGAAAAGACCATCTCACCACACCATCCGGGAAACCCGGATAGAAAATGCCGTAAGAAAGAAGGTACTGTCAATAATGACATTTTTCTTATAATCTCCGCCCTTTTCCCTAAGGCAGCACACATACTGTTTTACCATCAACATACTCTCTGAAATTCCCAAACAATCGAATGTATCCGTCATAATTTAAAGTATTGAACAGGTTGTTCACTCTGTCACATTTTTACGTAAAAAAATTTATCGGAGCTCGGTAATATTCCGGACAATCGCCAGGGCGCAGTCTTTACCGCAGGGCACCAGGCGGCTCTCATACCGCCGCACTCTTCCTTCATGTTCCGCCTTGTAGGTATAGGTCAGCAGGCAGTTGGCAGAAAACAACTCCTTCAGTTTTTCCATCGTCAGTTCAGCCAGGTAATCGGGAAGTACTTCCGATACGTGCCTGTTGAGAAAGGCTTTGCCTTCGGCAAAGAGTTCTTTTTCATCGGAGGCATGATAGTCGACGATTTTTCCCTGGCGGTCAAAAATGAACATGATATCCGGGTTAGCCGCCAGGAGAGCCTGTATTCTCTCGTCACTTTTTTTCAGAGACTGTTCCGCTTTCTTCCGCTCTGTAATATCCGTGGCGATGCTCAATACCGCAGGTCTGCCCTGCCATTCAACGATCTTCGCGGAGACCTCCAGGGGGAAGGTCGTGCCGTCCTTGCGGAAATGCTCTACCTGGAACACCGCGCTGCCTTCCTGGAAAATGAGCCGGACCCGTTCTTCCACCTGGGCAGCGCTTTCAGGCACATCCAACTCGTGCAGGTTGATCTTTGAGAATTCCTCTTCCGTCCATCCGTGGAGATCGTAGGTCTTCTTGTTGGCGTACAGAAAACGCCCTTCCGTGGTGTGTACCGTGATGGAGTTGGGAGCCACATCCAGCATGTGGGCCATGGC
>JAFGDJ010000061.1 GCA_016932135.1 Spirochaetales bacterium
AGAAAAACCGCCGATCAGGTGAAAAAAAGCCGGGGGTCCCGGCTCCTGGAACCCATGAACCCCTTCGAACGCCGCTTGATCCACACCGCTTTGAACGACATGGAAGATATCGATACCAAAAGCGAAGGGGAAGGACTTTACAAACAGGTTCGGATTATGTATCGGGGAAACCCCTACAGGCACTGACAAAACGCAACGGCTTGCCGGACAAAGCGTTCGGGACGGGCGAAAGAACAGCATGCCTTTTCAGGCGGACTGGTCTTTCGCCTTTTTTTTATGCGCTTGCCGGTGCAGGGCCAGGAAGAAGAGGAGGGTCAGAACCCAGGATGCCGCCAGGCAGCAGGACGCCAAGAGGCCCGGCAGAAACACCCAGAGAAGCACCACGGCAACCAGAAAGAGGGAAAGACCCAAGACCAGGATCAGAATTTTGTTAACCGGCAGCCCCAGATCAATCAGTTTATGATGAAGGTGTTCCTTGTCCGGTGCATGAACCGGTATGTTGCGACGGATCCGCCGGGTCATGGCGGCAAAGGTATCCAGAATGGGGATCAGCAGGAGTGTAATGGTCAAAAGAAAGGCTATGGAATCGCTATGTGTGCTTTCCATCAGGGGAAGGGAGGCCAAGAGGAAACCGATGAGCAGGCTTCCCGAATCGCCCATGAAGAGCTTCGCCGGCGGGCGGTTGTAGATAAAAAAGGCTAAGATTCCCCCCAGAAGACTGAAGGACAGGGCCGCCGACAAAAGAAACCCCCGGGACAGAAAAAAAACGCCCAGTCCCAGAAGAACTGAAGCGCTGACCGTACTGGACAGACCGTCCATACCGTCGATGAGGTTCACCGCGTTGGACACGCCGACAATCCACACCAGGGCCAGGATGTAACCAACGGGACCGAGGAAAACCTCCACGTTGAAGAAGGGAAGGTACACCGTGCCGACAGTATGGCCGGTAAAGACCACCAGGCAGGCCGCGGCTATCTGCAGAAGCAGCTTGTAGAGGGCTCGGATATTCCTGAAATCGTCATACAGCCCGGTGAGGTGGATGATAAACCCCCCGGCCAGAAGGGGCCAGAGGTGTTTACCCGTTGGAAGATAGTCCCCAAAGAGGGGAAGCACAAGGCGCCAGAGGAAAAAACCCAGTAGAAAGGCGAGAAAGATCCCTACCCCGCCGATCCGGGGAATGTCCCCCGTGTGGATCTTGCGGTGATTCGTATCGTCGTACCAGTTAAAACGGTGTGATAGTTTCAGGAGAATCGGAATAAAAACGCATCCTGCGAGAAAGGAAACCCCCAGGGCGCCTAAAAGTAATAGCACATTCATATTCGCTTCTTAAGTATACCACCTGATTGCCGAATCATCAGCGTTTTGAAGCATACCCCCCTTTTTATCTAGTGTCAATTGTCGGAAAAAGAGTATAATAGTGTGAGTGTGAGAACAGTGTGAGGAGGAGAACAGGATGGACTACAGAGTAAAGGATCTTTCCCAGCATGACTGGGGGAGGAAGGAAATACGGATCGCCGAGAAGGAGATGCCCGGGCTTCTGGCCGTTCGGGAGCGTTACGGAAAGGACAAACCCTTAAAAGGGGCCAGAATCACCGGGTCGCTCCACATGACCGTTCAGACGGCGGTGCTCATCGAGACCCTCGTCGACTTGGGGGCCGATGTCCGTTGGGCCAGCTGCAACATCTTTTCCACCCAGGATCATGCCGCCGCCGCCGTGGCGGTGGGAAGAACGGGAACACCCGAAGACTTTCGGGGGGTTCCGGTCTTTGCCTGGAAGGGAGAGTCTTTACCGGAATACTGGCGCGCCTTGAGCGACGCCCTGGCCTTCCCCGGGGGAAAGGGACCGAACCTGGTGGTGGACGACGGCGGGGACGCCACTCTGATGATCCACCTGGGGTACCGGGCGGAAGAAGACCCGTCGGTGCTGGATCAGCCGGCGGAAAGCGAAGACGAGAAAACTCTGATGGAAGAACTGAAACGGATCCTCGAGGAAGATCCGGAGCGCTGGCACCGGGCCGTGGCGGAATGGAAGGGGGCCAGCGAAGAGACCACCACCGGGGTCCACCGACTGTATCACATGGCCGAGGAGAAAAGCCTCCTGGTTCCGGCGATCAACGTCAATGACAGCGTTACCAAGAGCAAATTCGACAACCTCTACGGCTGCCGGGAATCTTTGGCCGACGGCATCAAGCGGGCTACCGACGTCATGCTGGCCGGCAAGGTAGCGGTGATCTGCGGTTATGGCGACGTGGGCAAGGGCTCCGCTCGTTCTCTGGCAGCCTTCGGCGCCCGGGTAATGGTGACGGAGATCGACCCCATCTGCGCCCTGCAGGCCGCCATGGAAGGCTACGAGGTCTGCACCGTGGAAGACACCCTGGGAGAGGGGGACATCTACGTGACCTGCACAGGAAACCTCAAGGTCATTACGGCGGAACACATGAAGGCCATGAAGGATCAGGCCATCGTCTGTAATATCGGTCACTTTGATCATGAAATCGACGTTGCCGGGCTCAACAGCCTGCCGGGGGTGAAAAAAATCACCATCAAACCCCAGGTGGACGAATACCGTTTTCCCGACGGCAAGAGTATCTTTCTCCTGGCCGAAGGCCGCCTGGTGAACCTGGGCTGCGCCACCGGACACCCCTCCTTCGTCATGTCCGCATCTTTTTCCAACCAGGTGCTGGCTCAGATAGACCTCTGGGAACACCGGGAAACCTACAGCCCCGGGGTGTACCGCCTGTCCAAACGGTTGGACGAAGAGGTCGCCCGGCTCCACCTGGAAAAACTGGGTGTCCGCCTGACCAGACTCAACCAAAAACAGGCCGATTACATCGGCGTCCCCATGGAAGGGCCCTACAAACAGGAGCATTATAGGTATTAGTGTGACGAATAGTGTGAGGGATCAGTGTGAGTGTGAGTAATGTGGAGGAATTACTAGTATATCAACTTGCGCATGAACTTACACTTTATCTTTATAACATTACCAAGAAATATCCGAAGGAGGAAATATTTGGGTTGACTTCACAGATCCGCAGGGCTGTCGCATCAATAAATACAAATCTAAGTGAAGGCAGCCATAGATCCTCCAGGGCTGAGTATAAACACTTTGTAAATATTGCCCGCGGATCTGTCGGTGAGTTAAAATACTTGCTTCTTTTATCAAAGGATCTTGAGTATCTATATAACGAAACATACAATACTATAATTTTACGAGTGAATGCGATCAGTAAAATGCTCTACGGTTAAAGAAAGGTTCTTACCACACACTGATCCCTCCCACTCATACTTTGATTTTATGGAGTGCTTATGAGTAGTAGTAAATCAACAAATTCTCTTTTTTCCTCAGAATCCGTCAGCGAAGGACATCCGGATAAAATCTGCGATCAGATCTCCGATGCCGTGTTGGACGCCTGTTTAACCGATGATCCGGACAGCCGGGTGGCCTGCGAGACCTTTACCACTACCGGGATGGTGTTGGTGGGGGGCGAGATAACCACCAACACCTACGTGAATCTGCAGGAAGTGGTCCGCGGGGTGGTGAAGAAAATCGGCTACGACCGGGCGGAATACGGCCTTGATTACGGCTCCATGGCTGTCCTCAACACGATTCACGCCCAGTCCCCCGACATTTCCCAGGGGGTGGACACCGGCGGCGCCGGGGACCAGGGGATGATGTTCGGCTTTGCCTGCGACGAGACGGAGGAACTGATGCCGGCCCCGATTATGTGGGCTCACAAGATGATGATGAAGGCGGCGGAGGTGCGGAAGGAAGGGCTCCTCACCTGGATGCGGCCCGACGGCAAGTGCCAGGTTACTATGGAATACGATGGGTTCACCCCTGTGCGGATTCATACCGTGGTGATGAGCCAGCAGCACGGTGACGATACGGGAATCGGTGAAATAACGGCGGACTTGAAAAAAATGGTGATTAAACCGGTTTTGGAGCCCACCGGATTATCGGATGAAAAAACCATCTATCATATCAATCCCACCGGCCGGTTCGTCATCGGCGGACCCCATGGAGATTCGGGACTTACCGGACGGAAGATCATCGTGGACACCTACGGCGGTATGGGCAGGCACGGAGGGGGCGCTTTCAGCGGGAAAGATCCCAGCAAGGTGGACCGGTCGGCGGCGTACATGGCCCGGCATATCGCCAAGAACCTCGTAGCTTCTGGAGTGTGCCGACGCTGCGAGGTGCAGCTGGCCTACGCCATCGGCGTGGCTGAGCCGGTGAGCGTGGCTGTGGAGACCTTCGGCACGGGAGAAACCGATTCTGCGAGGATGATACAGGCTATCCGAGACTGCTTCGACCTGACCCCCGCCGGGATTATTCGGTACCTGGATCTGAAACAACCGATCTACAGGAAAACCGCGTCCTATGGGCATTTCGGCAGGGATACCTTTTCCTGGGAAAAGACCCACCGGGCGGAGGAACTGAAGCGTCTTTTCGGGTAAAAAAAGCGGGAAAAATTTTGAAAAACCTCTTGTAAAACCGCGGGACTGTGATATATTGTTCGAAGATTGAACAATAAAGTGTAGCAAAAATACCATGCTAGCTGAAAG
>JAFGDJ010000062.1 GCA_016932135.1 Spirochaetales bacterium
CCATGGGACAGTGATTCAAAAACTCATGTGGTCTCCATGAACCAGGGGGATTTTTACGGCAGCGAGATTTCGTTGGAAATAATGGAACCCACCACGGCGGTTATCGACTTCCTGGATGCGGGGGGAGTGCGGCAGTTATTAAAAGAGAACATCCCCCTGGAATCGGGAGAAATCGTCGACACGGCGGTGATGAATATCCGAGCCTTAGACCGGTTTCTCTCCAATCAGATGGAGGAAGCCCGGCGGGAGGAGGTCCTCTTTTCCATCCATTTAAAGGCTACCATGATGAAGGTCTCCGATCCGGTTATCTTCGGAAGAGCCGTGTACGCCTACTGTAAAAAGCTCTTTGATACCCATAGGTCCCTGTTACAAGACCTGGGGGTGTCCCCGGATTACGGTCTGGCGGACCTGACGGCGAAAATACAAAAGCTGCCGGAAGAAGCCCGGGCGGATATTCAAAGGAATCTGGAGGAATGTTTTCATCAGGGGCCGGAACTGGCCATGGTGGACTCGGCCCGGGGGATCACCAACCTCCATGTGCCCAATGATATTATCATCGACGCCTCCATGCCCGCCGCCATTCGATCCTCCGGCCGGATGTGGGCTCCCGACGGAAGCTTGAAAGACATGAAGGCCGTCATCCCCGACCGAACCTATGCGGGGGTGTACAAAGCCGCCGTCGATTTCTGCAGAGAGCACGGGGCCTTGAACCCGGCCGCCCTGGGCACGGTTTCAAACATCGGCCTGATGGCCGGGAAAGCCGAGGAATATGGTTCCCACGACACCACCTTTGTCGCCCCGGGAAACGGAACCATCCGCCTGCTCAGCGCTGCAGGGACTGTTCTCATGAAGCAGCCGGTGGAAGAGGGGGATATCTTCAGAATGTGTCGGGTCCGGGATGACGCTGTGAAAAACTGGGTCGATCTGGCCGTGGAAAGAGCCAGAGAAACCGGATTACCGGTGGTCTTCTGGCTGGATGATAAACGACCCCATGATCGGAAGCTCATCGAAAAAGTCAACGGTATAACGGACACACACTCGGCTCACGGTATTGACCTTCGAATTCTCCCACCTTCCGCGGCCACCACCTTCACTATGAAGCGGATGACCGCTGGCTTGGACACCGTTTCCGTTACCGGCAATGTATTGAGGGATTACTTGACCGATCTGTTTCCCATCCTCGAATTGGGCACCAGTTCAAAAATGCTCTCTATTGTACCCCTTCTGCGGGGCGGCCGGCTCTTTGAAACCGGGGCCGGGGGCAGCGCTCCGAAGCATGTGCGGCAATTCCTTGAGGAGGGTCACCTTCGGTGGGATTCCCTGGGAGAATTTCTCGCCTTAAGCGAAGCCCTGCATCACCTGGCCTTCACCACCGACGCGACCAAGGCCGGCGTTTTGGCAAATGCTCTGGAACGGGGGACAGAGCAGCTCCTGGAAAACGGCAAGTCTCCTTCCAGGAATACCGGAGAACTGGATACCCGGGGCAGTCACTTCTACCTGACCCTCTACTGGGCCCAGGCTCTGGCAGTTCAGAACGAAGACGGCGAGCTGAAAGAAATCTTTACGGCCATGGCGGACAAACTACTGGCTTTCGAAAAAACCATCCTGGCTGAACTGAATGAAACTCAAGGAAAGCCGGTGGACCTGGGGGGGTATTACTATCCCGATCCTGAAAAGCTTGTACGAGCCGCACGACCCAGCAGGACCTTCAACGCGATCCTCGCTGAAGCAGGGAGGAAAGCTCAGTGAGAACGTTTTTTAGATTTTACTTCTCCCTTTAATGAAAGGAAAGTCGAGGACATAAGAAGAACCACCATGAGGAGATATACCGGGGCGATGATAAAGCTCGTCTGCAGTCCGGCCCTGTCGCCTATAATTCCCATCAGCAGGGTGGCGGAGCTGTACCCCGGCACACCGAAACAGGACAGAAAAACCATCAGCATCGTCGGGTCGACATCCAGAATCCTGGCGCCGAAGGATTGAATGCTCGGCCAAAAGCAGGCGATCAGCAGCCCCATAACCACAAGGAAAAGATATAACGCCGGAAGGCTGTTTATCAGAAAGAAGGAAAGGCTGACCAGGATACCCAGTCCGGCGGAAATTCTCACCAGGTTTCGCAGTCCCAGGAAACCGGCGATCCTGCTGCTCAACAGCCTGCCGAGAAACATCCCCGCGGCGAAACATGACAGCCCCAGAGCTCCGGCCCTGGGCAGAGTCTCGAAATGGAGCTGAATGAAACCGGCGGACCAGAAGGCGAAGGCGCCCTCCGCGCCGCCGGCAAAGAAGAGACTGAAGCCCACCAGCCAGAAACCGGGCAGCGATACGATTTCCTTTATATGCCCGATATCCTTCCGGGAAGGGGGAAGGGGTACCTTCCGGGCCGGAGGATAGGTGAACCCCACGGCCAAAACCCCCGTCGCCAGGCTGTAAAAAAGAACCCGCCAGGATAATCCCATAGTAAGAAGCTCGCCAAAGATCAGAACACTGCAGAACAACCCGATGGACCAAAAAGAGTGAAGAAGATTCATCTTGGAACCGTTGTCCTTTGGGTACAGATCTTCCACCAGTGGTGTAAGGAGAGCTTCCAGAAATCCGGAACCCAGGCCCATCAGCAGTATCAGTCCCACGGCTGAAGGAAAAGACCGGCTCAGGGTAAAAAGAACCAAACCGGCGGCGAGGATAAAGAGTCCGCTTCGCAAGAGCCGTATTTTACCGAAGTGAGCGGCCAGATAGCTGCTGAAAATCAGCACAAAGAACTGCTCCACCGTGGTGACGAAACCAAGAACACCAGCCTGGGTTAGAGAGAAGGAAAGCTCCCTGGTGAGGGTGACCAGACAAAGGGGAAGAAGGTTCGCCGCGGCGGAATACACAAACATCGAGGCAGCGGCAGTGGTATACACATATTTTCGCGGGTTCTTCATAAGCCTTTCATCTATTTTTGGCCTGTTTATATAGAAAACTATTAAAGATGATATTACACAAATCGCCGAGATACTCAATACGCTGATATCCGACAGGGTTTGAGCAGCTAAGAAAGCTCAGGGTTGACAAAGGGAATATTAGTTGGCATGCTAACTTTATTATGTGGAAAGGCAAACGACCGGTGGATGACTATAATTTTTACGCCTTACTCGGAATAGTGCAGTGCGGTATGTGGCTGCAGGAAGATATGGAAAAATATCTGTCCGGCTTCAACCTATCCTTCGGAAGGTTTTCAATTCTGTTATCCCTTCTGGAATCGGAGAAAAAGACACTCAACGGGCTTGAACTATCCAGAAAACTCGGCATCGGGAAAACCACCGTGTCAAAACTGGTGAAAAAGCTGTCGGCGGATAGGCTGATCGAATCCGATCCGTCGTCCGATGATCACAGGGTAATCCATCATCGTTTAACACGAGAAGGGCTGAAAAAACTACATAAAATCATCCCCGGCTATTTACAGAGAATGAGAATCCTTGGATCCAATATATCGGTGGATGAGAAAAAATACCTGATGAGTATTCTACATCGGATAAACTTTATTGACCACAAGGTTGAATTAAGCCAATTCCAGGAACGACCGCTGAGGGAAAAAGCTGAAGAAATAAAGGCCTTGTGTAAAAGCGGCACAACGGAAGATATCGATAGAGTAATGGAGTTTCTCGATGAAACATCCGATATTCCGCTGACCAGGGTGGTTGATTATTATCTTGGAAGGGTAAGCACTCTGGAAGGGATGAAAAGGATCGAACACTATTTATTCCGGGGCACACAAATACAGAGGAATTACGCTACCTTGTTTTTTGCCCGGATAAACGAATGGAAACTCGTGGATAAGGCCTATAACATGGGCTTAATCGACTATATCCAGGCCTATTCG
>JAFGDJ010000063.1 GCA_016932135.1 Spirochaetales bacterium
ATCCCTCACACTATTTAATCACCTGTCTTATAATGCCCCAGCGGCCTTCCCGTTTTTCCAGTTCCAGAAGGATGGCGGCCTGAAGACTTTTTGTCTGTATTTTCAGTGTGCAGGTAGCCACGTCGCTCCAGCTTTTCAGCTCCGCCACCTGCAGGTAAACCTGATCACCCTCCGCTCGGTTCTCCAGGAGTTTCTTCATCAGCACTTTGATCTCCTTATTGCCGGTGAAGTTCTGCTCCCGCCCGGAGGCGTCGATGACCGCGGCCGTGGCTTCGCTCCAGTAGGCGCTCATGACGGTTCGTATCTGACCCTCCCGGAACCCCCGGGACCAGACTTCCACCACCGACTGAGGATCCGACCAGTTCCCCAGGCTGGTAACGCAGGATAATAGACAGGCTAAAACCACAAGAATAATGATAGAACGCTTCATTCCTTACCTCCTGGCAATCATCTCATCCGTAATATATCCCAAAACCTTCATTTTGACCGTGTCGAAGCCGTTAAAACCGTATTCCCGTAAGGTGTTTCCGGTAAAAGGGGTCTTCCAGATAAGGTTTAACCTGACCGGCTTCGGAATAGGTGATAAAAGCCATCTCCGCCAGGCAGGTATCCTTCCAGCGGCTTCCTGGATAGACCGCATCGATTGTAAAGGTCCAGTCCCCCGGTTCCAGGAAAAGACCGCAGAAAACCTGTTCGTCCCGCCGGTCCGAAAGGATAAGGGTGTATCTTGTCTCGCCGCCGGCCGGGGATACCTTCAGAACCTTGACCCGGCTGTTCATGGTGTAATAGTCCCGTAAGCCCAGCTTATCATCCCGTATATAGTCCTCGAAGTCGCCGGTTTCGAACATCCAGTCCTTGGCGGGAAAACGGGTAAAGCCGTTTTTCAGCCTTACAGCCCACACCGGGGAGGTAAGGGTGCATTGAATACTTTCACCGATCCCGTCTCCCGCATCTCCTTCACACCAGGAAGTCTCACCGAGACCATCGAAGGCCGACAGAGGGCCGAAACCGGCGGCGTCCACCACGCCCTCGGCATGGAAGACCGTCACCTGATCCTTCAAAAAAGAAGAAGCCGACACGTTCCGGACAAAACTCTGGGCGGGAGCGGTGGGCTGCATCACCTCGGCCGAACCGGTTTGCCATATCTTTTTTACCACAGGAAAGGTATCTTCCCGATAGACGTAACGGGTCATGAAATCCAACCCCCAGGAGCGGAGGCTGAAGGTGTCAATTCTGTCGGGCTCATAGTTTTCGGCGCCGTAGACGGAGAAACCCTGGTATTCCCCTAAGGTTTTCAGCCCCGGAAGCTCTCCGTTCCAGCCTGCGGGAATCAGCAGGAGAAAGGACCCGATGGAACCCTTCCAGGTGGCCCCGGTGCCGATAACGTAGTCCCAGCGGAAAGCATCGCTCATACCGTCGCTGCCGGCAAGAAGATCCTGCCGATATTCCACCACCACGGTGGAGGCCGCGCCGGGTTTGAAGCTGAGGGTATGCTTGAAGTGATAGGTAACGGATGCCCCGATTCTGGAGGCCAGCCTTTCCAGCAGTACCTGTTCCGTGGACATGGGATTTCCGTCCTGGGTGATGGAAAATTCCACCTCCGAGGCGGCTAAAGAAGGGTCGATGAACTCCCGGCGGTTGTTCTCGTCGTTGAGGAGAATCCCTACCGGCAATGAATAGGCCGGCTCATCCAGTTCCTCCGGGTCAAAGAGCTCGATCGTCTCGAAGTAGGCGAGGGCGGGGATAGCCTTACCGCCGTAGGGACTGGAAGGAATTTCCAGGTGCGTTCCGTAATCCACCGTTTCTATCAGATGACGAACGGGAAATCCGCAGTCCACGGTAATGTTTCTGTTGGAAGTATTTTTAAAGAGAAACACCGCCGTGGTTTTTTCACCGTCAAAGACAAGAAGTTCCTTATCCAGAAGAATATCCGGATGATTGGTTTCACTATAGATGCTGCCGCCCTGGATGGAGAAGCTTTGGTTCCAGCTGCCGTCGTCGCCGAAGGCGCTGGCGGTCAGTATAACGGCCAGTACAAAGATACCTGATATTTTTTTTGACATGCCTTTCCTCCTCGGGGATCAGGCTGTCGCTATAACCGTCCCCGGAATTCTCGTTCCACTTCTCGCTTTACGTCCCGCTCCTTGATGGCTTCCCGTTTGTCTTTTTGTTTCTTTCCCTGGCAGATACCCAGATCCAGTTTGATCAGCCCCCGTTTCAGGTACACCCTCAAGGGTATCAGGGTATATCCCCGTTCATCCACCTTTCGCTTCAATCGTTTTATCTCTTTTTTATGAGCCAGAAGAACCCTGAGGCGGTCGGGTTCATGGTTATGGATGTTTCCGAACATGTAAGGAGTGATATGAAAGCCCACCAGAACCAACTGATCGTTATCTATCTTGGCATAAGAGTCGGAAAAGGAAAACTTCCCAGCCTTCAAGGATTTCACCTCTGTCCCTTCCAGGGCTATGCCGCATTCTAAATTTTCTTCCACGGTGTAGTCGTACCGGGCCCGCCGGTTTACCGCCAGGGTCTTGGTGCCTTGTCGTTCCTCCGCCATGGCCGTCACTCCCGGACCAGGACAGGCCTGAAACCAATGAAGGGGGTACACCAGTCGGCCGGCTGGCTTCCCCGGGAACGGATGGTCACTTCTTCCCGGCGATTCGCCCAGCTGCCCCCCCGGACAGCCTTTTCGGCCCCGGTTTCGAACTTGTAGGAGTCTTCGATTTTTCTATAGCCGTTTTCTACGGTATATCCCGCCGGGTAGAACCAGTTTTCGCACCATTCCCAGAGATTCCCGGAGAGGTCGTAGGTCCCCAGGGAGCTTGGAGCCCGGTTTTGCACAGCCTGCGGCCCGGTGATACCGGTGGAAAGGAAGATCCCCTCATTCCTGTCGTCCCGCAGGGCCAGCCATTCCCATTCAGCCTCGTAAGGGAGTCTCACGGTCCAGCCGGAGTAGGATTCCGGCAACTCTTCCTGCAGCCAGGCACAGTAGGCCTTCGCGGCGTGAAATGAGACATACCTCACCGGCAGATCGATTTCTCCGGCCAGTTCCAGGTCCTTCAGGTAATCCTCCGTGACCAGAGCTTCCTTGAGCAGGGTATCCAGGGCGTTTTTCCGCCAGGCGGGATTTTTTTCGAGAAATCGACGGTACATCTCCCTTGTGACTTCCCGGTCCAGCACGTACAGGTCCGGCACTTCGACCTTTACCGGGTACTCGGCGGCGCTGTCTCCCCCGAGAAGAAAGCTTCCTCCCCGGACACCGATAAAAGAGTTGCCCTGCAGGGTTACCCGGTCGGAAAATTTCGGTACATCCTCCGAAAGGTTTTGCAGTTTCTCCGCATAAGCCGTGCCGGTCTGCCGAAACCAGGGGCTTTCAGTGATGAGTTTCTGCCGATCCTCGGTCAAGGCTTCCGGCAGCCAGAAAAGAAACGCAGGGTGTTGATCCACATACTGTATATAATATTTAACAATCTCAAGTAATGTATTAGCTGAGAATACCCCCTTTCCAGCTAACCCATGGGAAAATCCCTGGAGATAATCCTGTAGCGTGTCCTCATTCCGCACCAGGGCGGCTCCCCGGAGAAAAAAGGCGACGGTATCATCCCTGGAAAGGCCGGCGGAAACAAAGGCTTCGGCGGC
>JAFGDJ010000064.1 GCA_016932135.1 Spirochaetales bacterium
ACATCCCGCACGTAGGTTGTGACTACCCCGCTGGTGATGATGCCGATTTTTGTGTCCTTCCATTCGACAACATTCAGGTCCGAGGTTTCCAGCCAGTCCCGGATATCGATGATCCGCTGTTCCACCCGGGCGTGCATCTCCTTGGCGTACATGGCCGTACAGTTGTACTTGGGGATATTCCGGGGAAATTTTCCCACGGTTTCCGGAACCTCGGGCCGATCGCCCAGTTCCACAATGGTTTTTGAATGGGAAATTCGCATGACACTGCGGATAAGCACCGGGGTGTCGAATTTTTCTGAAATCTCTATGCCCCGGACCACGAAATCCTTGGCTTCCTGGCTGTCCTGGGGTTCGAGAATGGGAATTTTCGCCAACCGGCCGAACCACCGGTTATCCTGCTCATTCTGAGAGCTGAAGAGACCGGGGTCATCCGCGGTGACTACCACTAAACCCGCTTCCGCTCCGGTGTATACTGCATACAGAAGTGAATCCGCCAGGACGTTCATGCCCACCTGCTTGGTGGTGACCATCGTTCTGCGTCCTGAATACGCGGCTCCCGCGGCGGCATCCATGGCCACCTTTTCATTGGTCGACCACTCGGCGTAGATATCCTTGCCGTATTCCTTACCGATGGTCTCAATAATCTCGGAGCTGGGGGTGCCGGGATACCCCGTCACAACCTGAATTCCCGCTTCCCAGGCTCCTCGGGCAAATGCTTCGTTTCCTGAAAGAATAGCCTTCACGCTACATACCTCCTCGGATTGACTCTTTCTTCTTTTTCAAGGCTACCAGTGCGTCTACGGCGACAACACCTTCTCCTTCGGGCAATATCATCAGGGGATTGATATCCAGCGCTTCGATCCTTTCCGACAGATCGGCGGTCATATCTCCCACCTTGACAATCATATCCACCAGGGCGTCCACGTCCGCCACCGGCTTTCCGCGAAAACCGTACAAGAGCCGGCTGCCTTTGGTGGCGTCCACCGCCCTGCGGGCTTCCTCGCGGGTGACCGGCGGGATCATCAAGACCCTGTCCTTAATCACTTCAACCATGACCCCACCCATGCCGAAAAGAAGGGCGGGACCGAAATAGGGATCCGAGACGACCCCCAGAATCGCTTCGGCCACCGGATTCCTGACCATCCGGCTGCACAGGACCCCTTTCACCTTCACACCGGCTTTGTACCGTTCCGCGTTTCTCATTACCTCGTCATAGGCGGAGCCGACGGATTCCCTGTCCGGGAGATTGAGACGAACAACCTTAGCCTCGGTCTTGTGCTGTATCTCGTCGGAGATAAGCTTGAGAGCCACGGGATACCCCAGTTCATCCGCCCTGCTCATGGCTTCTTCCCGGGAAGTGCAGAGAAATTCCTTCACCATGGGCACGCCGTAAGCGGTGATGATCTTCTTACTGTCCACCTCGTTCAGCACCGTGTCGCCTTCCGGCAGCAGTTCATGGATCTTTTGGTTTCGCCGAACCGTGGACAGAAGAGTCGGCTTTCGAAGGAATTCCCCGTAGCGGACCAGGTTATGTACCGCCAGGAGGCTTTCCCTGGTACCCTGAAGCAGAGGGACCTTCCCTTCAGCCATAATATCGCGAATCTCCTGGTGAAATCCGCTGGATTGGTTGCTCAGCATCAGTATCGGTTTGTCGGTTCGCGTCGCCACATCAACGGCGGCCCGGGCGACAACCTTGTACTGCTCCACCTGCCGGGGAGACATACCGGCGGGGACATCCTGCACCACCAGAAGAACATCCGCCTCCGGTTCATCAGCCAGAATTTCAAGGCAGGGTTCGTAGGTCTCCTCAATCCTGCCGCTCCCCCAGGCATCCAGGGGGTTGGCGATGCCGCTGAAGGGGGGAAGATACTCCCGCAGCTTCTTCCTGCCCTCGTCGGACCATTCGGGAAACCGGAAGCTCATCTCTTCGCTGAGATCACCCATCAGACTGATGACTCCCCCGGAAAGGGTTACGGCGAAGACCCGGTTCCCCCGGGGAAGGCGATCCCTGGTTCCCGCCAGCAATTCGGCGGTTTCAAACATCTCATCGAAATCGTTTACCCGGATAATGCCAAGTTTCTCGAACAGGGCGTCCTGCACATCATCCGATCCGGCCAGGGCTCCCGTGTGAGCCACCGTGGCCCGCTGAGCCATGGCCGATTTTCCCACCTTGATAAGGACAATCGGTTTCCGCAGTTCCCTGGCCCTTTGAGCGGCGGCCACCAGTTTTTCCGGAGCCCTGAACTGCTCAATGAATGCCAGTACCACATCGGTGCCTTCGTCTTCCAGCATGTAGGAGATACAGTCCGTGGCATCCACCACCGCCTCGTTTCCCGTCGTGGCCAGAAGGCTGAACCTTGTTCCCCGGCTGCTGTTGGCGATAGCCAGCCCCAGGTACCCGCTCTGGGCTACCAGGCCGATATTCCCGGCTTTTATTTCTTTCGGCGCCGGAGCGCTGAAGGTACCGCAGCGGTGATTCGGATTGAGGTAGCCCACGCAGTTCGGCCCGAGAAAAAGCATACCCTTTTCCCGGCAAAGATCTTTCAATTTACGCTCCAGGGCTTTCCCTTCCTCATCCGTCTCTCCAAAACCTGCGGCAAAGGCCCACCCAGCCTTGGCGCCGATGGCGGCTGCTTCCTCCATTACCGGCACCACCTGGGCTTTACCCAGCAATATCGCCACCGTATCCACCCTATGGCCCGCGTCATGCACCGCCGTCAGCGACGGATAACAGGGAAGACCGAAAAGGCGGTCATACTTTGGGTTCACCGGAAACATCTTTCCCTCATAGCCGAGGGCTTTGAGGTTTTCCATTACATTGAGTCCCGGTCCCGGATTTTCGGAAGCTCCCACGACAGCAATGGATCCGGGCCGAAACAGGGCGTCCATTTTTTCTCGCTCGATCAATGGCTACTCCAGGCAGTAAAAGTCTAGACCCGACGGCATTAGAGGCCGGGTCGGGTTTCTCTCATTCCCCCCCTGGGGGAACACAGAACGTAATAAACCGCATTACGGAATATCATTTCATTTTTATAAACTTTACCACAAGTATGATGTTTAGTCAATCAAAAGAGATTTTTTCATTCGCATCACCCGC
>JAFGDJ010000065.1 GCA_016932135.1 Spirochaetales bacterium
ATCGCCAACAATCCCGAAAAAAAGTTCGAGTATCTCCTGGCCTTGTCTACCCTGGCCGAACTTGTCCGGGATGAAGCCTTCCGGTCCAAGCTTATCGAAGCCAACTGCGGCGATCGGCTGGAACGGATGCTGAAAGGCGCCTTTACTTCCCAGTGGATCAGGAAAACGGCCTAGGATTTTTTTCTCTACATATTGTATACTGGTACAGATCCACGGAAAAACAGGGTGGTGATTATTATACCCGGTGATGTGAGGCTGGTACTATGTCCTTTGATATCAGTGAGCAGGTCTTAAGAACCATAAAACAAATCAACAGAGCTCTGGATATGCATTCGAAAAAGTTGGAAAAATCCTTCGGTCTTACCGGGCCGCAGCTGATGATCGTCAAGGAGCTGTTACAGGAACCGGAAGGAGTGGTGGCCGGTGATCTGGCGAGGAGGGTGTCTTTAAGCCAGGCGACTATAACGACGATTATCGACCGGCTGGAACAGAAAGGAATCGTGAAACGGGTGAAAAGTGAAGTGGATAAACGGCGGGTGTATTTTCAGGCCACCGAGAAAGCCTCCGGCTGCCTGGTGGGGAACCCTTCGTTGATCCAGGAAAACTTTATCGTCAACTTTAACCGTCTGGCCGATTGGGAACAGATGCTTCTTCTTTCTTCCATCCAGCGGATAGCCCACATGATCGACGCGGTGGATCAGGACCAGGACCGCTTCTCCTAAAGCCCCGGATATTCCAGGGTGGCGAAGAGATCCTTTACCGTTTCCGCCCGGCGGATCAGTTTTGTCGAACCGTCTTCCTTCAACAACACCTCGGCGCTCCGCAGTTTTCCGTTGTAATTGAACCCCATGGCATGGCCGTGAGCCCCGGTGTCGTGGATAACCATCAGGTCTCCCGGTTTGACTTCCGGCAGCTGTCGGGCCACGGCGAACTTATCGTTGTTCTCGCACAGGCTTCCGGCGACATCGCAGACGACTTTTTCCGTGTCCGCCGGTTTGCCCGGCAGGCTGATATGATGATAGGCTCCGTACATCCCCGGCCGCATGAGGTTGGCCATGGTGGCGTCCACGCCGACGAAGGTCTTGTAGGTTTTCTTGATGTGCCTGACCCGGGTTACCAGGTATCCGTAGGGGCCGGTGACCATCCTGCCCGATTCAAAAACGATTTGTACCGGGTCCAGGCCGTTTTTTTCAATGATCTCCTCGTACTGCCGGCGGATTCCCCGGGAAACGTACTCCATGTCCACGGCCTGTTGTTCCGGCCGGTAGGGAATACCGATACCCCCGCCCAGATTGATGAATTCCAGGCGGATCCCCAGGGTGTGAAAGACTTCCGCCGCCAGCTCGAAGAGAATTCTGGCGGTTTCCACGAAGTAATCGGCCTTCAGTTCGTTAGAGGCTACCATGGTGTGCAGGCCGAAACGCTTTAACCCTTTCTCCCGGAGAGTCCGGTAGCCTTCCAGCACCTGGGAACGGGTGAACCCGTACTTGGCGTCTTCCGGTTCGCCGATGATGGCGTTGCCGGACTTGAGGTTGCCGGGGTTATACCGGAGGCAGAGCAGTTCGGGAAGACCGGCTTCTTTCTCTAAAAAAGGAATATGGCTGATATCGTCCAGGTTGATGATGGCCTTCATTTCCCGGGCGGCGCGGAACTCTTCTGCCGGCGTATCGTTGGAGGTGAACATGATGTCTTCCCCCGGCAGGCCCACCGCCTTTGCCAGGAGCAGTTCGGCCATGGAGGAACAGTCCGCCCCCATTCCCTCTTCCTTGAGAATTTCCAGAATATGGGGGTTCGGCAGGGCTTTGACGGCGAAGTAGTTCTTGAACCCTCCCGGTACCCAGTCGAAGGCTCGGTAGAACCGGCGGGCGTTTTCCCTGATGGCTTTTTCGTCGTAGAGGTGGAAGGGGGTGCCATAGCGGCCGCAGATACTTTCGAGCTGTTCTCTGTCCAGAGGTACGGTTTTACCGGTCATGTGTTTCTCCCGGGAGTAATGAATGAGGCCTATCCTATCGTTTTTCCGTTTTTTTGGAAAGGGGAGACACTCCCTCGCAATCGGTAATCCTGTCCGTGGCGTTCATGGTATGCTCCGCCCCTCACACTCACACTGACAACTCACACTCACACTGTCCTCCCCCTTCCTTGACACAAAGCGCGCTCTGCCACTACCTTTCATATGTGTCAAAGCAGAGCGGCGGTATCGTGATTGCCCGCCACATACACGTCTACGGTCTTGTTCAGGGGGTGGGCTTCCGTCCCTTTGTCTACCGGATAGCCGCCGAAAACGGCCTTTCCGGGTGGGTTAAAAATACCACCCGCGGCGTTGAGCTTGAAATCCAGGGCTCTGAAGCCGGGGTTTTTTCCTTTTTACACAGCCTGGAATACCATGCCCCTCCCCTCTCCCGGGTGGAAAGGGTTATCTCCGAAGAGACGACTCCGGAAGCCGGGCGATCGTCCTTCGAGATTATCAAAAGCCGCTCATCCTCCGGGGAAATAACCCGCGTAAGCCCCGATGTCTGCGTCTGCGACGACTGCTTATCTGATATGGAAACCCAGCCCAACCGGATTGATTACCCCTTTACCAACTGTACCAACTGCGGCCCCCGGTTTACCATTATTCGCGACCTGCCCTACGACCGGGGGAAAACCACCATGGAATCCTTTAACCTGTGTTCTTCCTGCCGGGCCGAGTACGAGGACATCACCAACCGGCGCTTCCACGCCCAGCCCAACGCCTGCGCCGACTGCGGTCCGGTCTGCACCTTTACCGACCGCCACGGCAGCTTTTCGGAAATCCGCCGGGTGCTCACCGAAACGGCGAAGGTGATCGACGGCGGCGGTATCGCGGCCGTCAAGGCCCTGGGAGGTTTTCACCTGGTCTGTGACGCCTTGAACGAAGAGGCCGTCGGAAGCCTTCGCCGGCGGAAACACCGGGAGGCGAAGCCCTTCGCCCTGATGGCCCGGGACCTGGAAACGGTACGGACCTTCGTCCTGGTGAGCAGCGAGGAAGAAGCCCTCCTCACCGGGATGCGCCGCCCCATCGTGCTGCTGAAACGTTCCTCCGACCCTGCCTCTTCGGTAGCCTGGGGTCTGGACACCCTGGGGGTGATGCTGCCCTGTACCCCTCTGCAGGTTCTTCTTTTCCGGTACCTGAAAACTCC